>CAZSWI010000120.1:0-10273 GCA_964610635.1 uncultured Acidobacterium sp. | reverse complement strand
GCGGACTTCGGTCATTACGGTCCATTGTTCATTCGCATGGCCTGGCACAGCGCCGGCACTTACCGCACCGGCGACGGCCGTGGCGGCGCCGGGAGCGGCCAGCAGCGCTTCGCGCCCCTCAACAGCTGGCCCGATAACGTCAGCCTCGACAAGGCGCGCCGCCTGATCTGGCCGGTCAAGCAGAAGTATGGCAACAAAATCTCCTGGGCCGACCTGATCGTCCTCACCGGCAATGTCGCTCTGGAATCGATGGGCTTTAAGACCTTCGGTTTCGGCGGCGGCCGCGAGGACGTTTGGGAACCGGACGAGGACGTCTACTGGGGTACCGAGAAAAAGTGGCTCGGCGGCGACGATCGCTACGGCAAGAGCCATCCCGGCGACGGCACCATCGTTGCCAATGAGCAAATTCACGGCACCGAGCACGACCGCACCGGCGGTACCGGGCGCAACCTCGAGAACCCGCTCGCCGCCGTGCAGATGGGCCTGATCTACGTGAACCCCGAAGGCCCGGAAGGAGTTCCCGATCCGATCGCCGCCGCCCACGATATCCGCACCACCTTCGCGCGCATGGCGATGAACGACGAAGAAACCGTTGCGCTCATTGCCGGCGGCCACACCTTCGGCAAGACGCATGGCGCGGGCCCTGCCACGCATGTGGGGGCTGAACCCGAAGCGGCCGGCATCGAGGAGCAGGGCCTTGGCTGGAAGAGCACCTTCGGCGCCGGCAAGGGCCGCGATGCGATCACCAGCGGCCTTGAAGTCATTTGGACCACGGCTCCGACCCAATGGAGCAACCAGTTCTTCGACCACCTGTTTCGCTTCGAATGGGAACTGACCAGGAGCCCGGCAGGCGCGAATCAGTGGAAGCCCAAAGGCGACGCGGGCGCTGGAACCGTGCCCGATCCGTTCGAACCCGGCAAGCGTCGCGGACCGTCCATGCTCACCACCGACCTCGCTTTGCGCCTCGATCCCGCCTACGAAAAGATTGCGAGGCGCTTCCACCAGCATCCCGGCGAATTCGCCGACGCCTTTGCCCGTGCATGGTTCAAGCTCACCCACCGCGACATGGGTCCGCGCGCCCGCTATCTCGGTCCGGAGGTCCCTGCCGAGCAGCTCATCTGGCAGGATCCCATCCCCCCGGTCGATCACCCGCTGATCGATGAACAGGACATCGTCACCCTCAGGACCAGGATCCTCGCGTCGGGCCTGTCGGTCCCGCAACTGGTTTCGACCGCCTGGGCGTCGGCGTCCACCTTCCGCGGCTCCGACAAGCGTGGCGGCGCCAACGGCGCCCGTATCCGCCTCAGCCCGCAAAACAGTTGGGAAGTCAACCAGCCCGGCCAGCTCGCGAAAGTCCTGAAGACCCTCGATGGAATTCAGAGCGAATTCAACGCCAACCAGTCGGGCGGCAAGAAAGTTTCCCTCGCCGACCTGATCGTCCTGGCCGGTTGCGCAGGCGTCGAGCAGGCCGCGAAGAATGCCGGACACACGGTGTCCGTTCCATTCACGCCGGGACGCACGGATGCCTCCCAGGATCACACCGATGTGGAGTCCTTCGAGGTACTCGAGCCCGTCGCAGACGGCTTCCGCAACTACCTCAAACGCAAATACAGCGTGCCTTCCGAGAAGCTGCTCATCGACAAGGCCCAGTTACTCACCCTGACCGCGCCTGAGCTGACCGTGCTCATTGGCGGCCTGCGCGTCTTGAATACCAACCACGGGCAGGCGAAGCACGGCGTATTCACCAAACACCCCGAAGCCTTAACCAACGACTTCTTCGTCAACCTGCTCGATATGGGTACGGAGTGGAAGGCGGTCTCCGACGCCCAGGACGTCTTTGAAGGGCGCGATCGCAAAACAGGTGAACTGAAGTGGACCGGCACGCGCGTCGATCTGATCTTCGGTTCGAACTCCCAGCTTCGCGCCATTGCCGAAGTCTACGGAAGCTCGGATGCACAGGAGAAGTTTGTCAACGACTTTGTAGCGGCCTGGAACAAGGTGATGAACCTCGATCGTTTCGACCTCGCAGTGCCGAACCCCCACCGTGTCGAAGTCGAAGAGCCCGTTGGCGCAAAGTAAACCCCACAACCATCGACGCGCCCGCGGTCACTCGGCTGCGGGCGTTTTTTCTGTTCAGATTTCGCTCCAACGCGCTATCCTGCTTGCTCCCCGAGAAAAACCAAATTTGGCGGCACAGGAAAACTTTCATGAAGGTGCTTCGCTCCATTGCAGCCGTTGTAGTCAGTTACATCGTGGTCTATGGCATCGTTTTTCTCAGCGATCCCGTGCTGGCCCATCTTTTCCCTGCCCAGTACGTCCCAGGCAAAGTCCCGCCCTTATATCTCTTGTGGATCAGCACTGCCATTTATGCTCTGGCGTCGATCCTGGGCGGTTGGCTCTGTGCACGCATCGCTCCCTCGAAGCCGGGGCTGCATCTTCTTGTTCTGTTCGTTATCGGAGAGGGGCTTGGCGTCTTCTTTACCGTCCACAACTGGGGAATATGGCCGCACTGGAATTCCTTTGTCTGGCTGGCCATCTGGCCGCTGTGCTTGTGGATTGGCGGGCGGATTCGAAGATAGCCCTGCAAGGCAGCCCCGCCGTCGCTTCGTCGCGCGCCTTTTCTCTTTGCCAATTCTCTTGCCGCGTGCTCTCCCCCTTGGCCTTCGCAACTTTCAAAAGCTGTAGAGCTTGAGCGGCGCGATCCGTCCGATGCCGGCGAAATCGCGATCGAGCGTGAACACACTTGCATCCTGCTCGATCGCAATCGCCGCCATGATGGTGTCGATCGTTGTAAGGGAAAGCCCCTTGCTGCGTCCCGCCCGAAAGATTCTCGCCGCTTCGCGATACGTCGCAATCCCCCGCGGCTCCAGAAATTCCCACTGCCCGAGAAATGCTTCAATCCGGCCGGCATCGCGGGTGAGCCCCTGCAGAACCTCGGCCGCGACGACCCCTGTCAGGACGAAGGGCTCGCTGTCCTCGATCATCCGTCGCAGTTCCGCGCCCGGCTGCCCCGGCGTCCTGCTGAAAAAATCGATCCAGACCGAGCTGTCGACCAGGATCAGACGCGGTTTCTCCGCGATCCCCTGAGGTCGCCCTGCCAGATTCCCGATCCGTAATACCGCAGGATCCCTTTCCTCTCTTCCGAACGGACCAGCAGCTCCAGCGCCGCGTTCACAACCTGGCGCTTCGTTTTCAACCGTGTCAACCGGCTTGCTTTGCGCACCAGCGCTTCGTCAATGTCGATGTTCGTCCGGGCCATCGCACACAGCATACACCATTTTCCGGAAACAAGGTGTATAGCCGCACGGCCTCGCACCCCCCGCGCCCCCTCCCCGTCCCCTAAAATCAATCTGTGGACTTTCAGCTGGTCAGCGATTACAAGCCGCGCGGCGATCAGGGCCGCGCTATCGAGGAACTCCTCGCCGGCATCGACGCCGGCGAGAAGCATCAGGTGCTGCTCGGTGTCACCGGCTCGGGCAAAACCTTCACCGTCGCAAAAATGATCGAGCGGCTCAATCGGCCGGCGCTCGTTCTCGCCCACAATAAAACCCTCGCGGCGCAGCTCTTTCATGAGTTCAAGCAGTTTTTCCCCCACAACGCGGTCGAATACTTCGTGTCCTACTACGACTATTACCAGCCTGAAGCGTACATTCCGGCCGGCGATCTCTACATTGAAAAAGAAGCGACCATCAATGAAGAACTCGACAAGCTCCGCCTCTCGGCTACAAGATCGCTCTTCGAACGTCGAGACGCCATTATCGTCGCATCGGTTTCATGCATCTACGGCCTCGGCTCGCCTGAAGCCTACTACGGCATGTTGCTGCTGCTCGAAAAGGGCCAGAAGGTTCGCCGTGACGACATCACGCGGCGTCTGGTTGAAATTCTCTACGAGCGCAACGACGCGGATTTCCGCCGCGGGACCTTTCGCGTGCGCGGCGACGTCATCGAGGTCTTTCCCACCTACGACGAAAACGCCTACCGCATCGAGCTCTTCGGCGACGAAATCGACTCCCTTTCACAAATAGACCCGCTCTTCGGAACGGTCCGCCAGAAGTATGCCCGCCTGCCCATCTATCCCAAGAGCCACTACGTCGTGCAGCCCGAGCGCAAGAAAAGCGCTGTCGAGAGCATCCTCGCGGAGCTCGAGGTCTGGGAGAAGGAACTGGAATCGCAGGGGCGGATGGTCGAGGCGCAGCGCGTCCACCAGCGCACACGCTTCGACCTGGAAATGATTAAGTCGGTCGGCTATTGTCACGGCATCGAGAATTACTCACGCCACTTTTCCGGCCGCCTTCCGGGCGAGCCGCCGCCAACCCTGCTCGATTATTTTCCGCGCGATTACCTGCTTTTTGTCGATGAGTCTCATGTAACCGTTCCGCAGCTGCACGGCATGTGGCACGGCGACCGCTCGCGCAAGCAGAACCTCGTGGACTACGGCTTTCGTCTGCCTTCGGCGATGGATAATCGTCCGCTCAAGTTCGAGGAGTTCGAGGCGCGCACGAATCAGCTCGTCTACGTCTCCGCTACGCCCGGCCCGTATGAGCTCACCAGGGCCGCCGGCGTCGTGGTCGAACAGATCATTCGTCCCACCGGTCTGGTGGATCCCGAGGTCGAGATTCGCCCGGTGCGCGGCCAGATCGATGACCTGCTCGCCGAAATTCGCGATCGCGCACAGAAGAATGAGCGCGTGCTCGTAACCACGCTGACCAAGCGCATGGCCGAGGATCTGGCCGGCTACTACTCCGAAGTCGGCGTGCGCTGCCGCTACATGCATTCCGAGATTGAGACCCTCGAGCGTGTGAAACTACTGCGCGACCTGCGCAAGGGCGAGTATGACGTGTTGATTGGCATCAATCTGCTGCGCGAGGGCCTCGATCTGCCCGAAGTATCTCTTGTTGCTATCCTCGACGCCGATAAAGAAGGCTTCCTCCGCTCATCCGGATCATTGATCCAGACCATGGGCCGCGCGGCGCGGCATCTGAGTGGCCGCGCGATCCTCTATGCCGACAAGATGACCGACTCCATGAAACAGGCCATAAGCGAAACCGATCGGCGTCGTGCCGTCCAGCGCGCTTACAACGAAGAACACGGCATCACCCCGCAATCCATCATCAGCCACATCGATATGTCCCTCGCAAAAATCCTGCAGGCTGAATATGCCGACCTTGCGGAGGAAGCGGAAGAAATGCCCGAGTTCCAGTCTCAGCAGGATCTCGACGCCTACATCGCAAAACTCGAATCCGACATGCGCGAAGCTGCGAAGAAATTCGAATTCGAAAAAGCCGCGAAGCTCCGCGACACGATCAAGGATTTGCGCACGAAGGAGTTCCTGTTCAGCTAGACGACGAGGAAGCAACTCTGCGGCTCTTACGAAACGCGGTGTACAGCGGAACACCCACCAGAATAATCCCGGTCCCAATCAGCGAATTCTTCACGTTCTCCGCATACGAATAAACCAGCAGCACTGCCGCCGCTACCACAAACAGCGCGGGAATTACCGGATAACCCCACACGTGGTAAATCTTCTCCCCGGTTTCGCGCCGGCGGTAGAAGAAGATCGTCGTCGCGGTGATCATGTAGAAGAGCCACTCCGCAAAGATGGCCAGCTCAAACAGCTGCTGGAATCGTCCCACCGCCAGCAAAAGACCGGTCGTCAGCAGAGCCTGCACCATGAGCGACGTTGAAGGGCTCTGAAAGCGCGGATTGATGTCCGCCATCCGATGGAAGAAAAGTCCATCGCGCGCCGCCGCGAACGGGACACGCGCCCCCGACATAATTGTGCCGTTCAGTGTGACAAATATGCTCACCGCCATGGCAATCGAAACGAAACCGGCGCCCCACGGCCCGACGATCGCCCCCAGCGCCGTCACCGCCGGCCTCGGCGATGCAGCGATCTGCGCGGCCGGCAGAATGTACTGGATCGCCGCATTGGTCGCCATATACAGCACGCCAACAATCCCCAGCCCGGCGATCAGCGCGATCGGCAAACTGCGCTGCGGATTCCTCACCTCGCCCGCGACCATGGTCAGGTCGTTCCACCCGTCGTACGCCCAAAGAGCAGCGATCAGCGCGATCATGAATCCGCCGAATCCGCCATGCGCCCCCACAAACACCGTCGCAAAATTCCCCCAGTGTCCAGCGAGCGACCCAAAGCAAATTCCCGCGATGACTACGATCAGCACGCCCTTCAGCCAGGTGAACACCAGCTGAAAATCTCCCGCCTTGCGAATGCCCAGATAATTCAGCCCCGTGATCGACCACGTCGCCGCGATAGCGAAAATCTGCGACCACATCACGGCGAACGGCATGTGGAACGCTGTCCCATCCAGCCAGCGTAACGCGGGAAAAATGGCCAGCGTCCGCGCCAGTCCCGTCGTCACGCTGGCAATCGATGCCGGCTTGGCAACCGCGAACCACGTCCACATATAGAGAAACGCCGGCAGGTCGCCATACACGCCCCGGATATACACGTACTCGCCGCCCGCATAGGGCAGCAGCGTGCTCAGCTCAGCGTAGGTCATCGCTCCGAACAGCGACAACAGGCCGCCCGCGATCCACGCCAGGTAAACCACCCCGGACGAGCCCGTTGCCCGCATCATTTCCTGCGGGACCAGAAAAATGCCGCTGCCGATAATCGTGCCCACCACGATGGCCGTGGCGTGCGAGGTGTTCAGCACCCGCGGCAGGTCGGGCGCGTTCTGCGTTGCTGGCCGGTCGGTTGCGATTTCCAGAAGCGGCGGACCTCCGGATCAGTAGTAGTGCTTGAGGTCCTTCCAGTCTGCCTCATATGTGGCTTTTCTGCCATGGCAAAGATAAATGTTGTTGTGCTCCCACGGCATCGCCAGCGGATGGTCGTTCACCGCCGCCACCACGCACGACGCATAGTAGTCCTTCATCTCCGCCGGGCTCGCATCGTTGATCACGATCATCTCCTGCCCCGTATATCCGTGCGGCCCCCACATCCAGTAGGATTGGTGCCCGCTGATCGCCGTCGGCAGACCATATTTTGGCCCGAAGAGGTTGATCGCGCTCGCCTCTCCATAATTCCCGGTGAAGATGCCGGTGAACGCACGCTCCTCCGGGGGAAGGGAATTGTAGACGCGCGCAACCTTCTCCACCATCTCGTGCCAGCCGAAGCGGTCCGCGTAGAACTGCGGCAGAATGGTCGCGTCGTGATTCTCGGAGTCCTGCGGTGTAAACCCGAAGCTCTTCTCGTAGGCCACAAACTGCTGCGGCGGCAGAACCGGGATCGAGTAAGGAACGCAGCGCACCAGGGCATAGCAGAGCAGCACCGCATAGGCAACGCGCAAAACCTTGCGCCACACCGGTACGGGTCGGCTCTGGATCAGGCAAATGCCTCCGGCGGCGTAGTAGATGGCGTAAATCGGCGCCAGATAATAGTCCTTGGCATGCAGCAGGATCATCATCGGCAGGTAGATCAGGTACAGCACCCCCAGAAACCGGAACGGCCGCGCCGCCTTCGCCAGCAGCAGCCACACAATGCCGCTGATCCACACCGGAAATGTGAACGGGTTGAGCATCATGATCTGCCCGCCAATGAATTGTAACGGTGGCAGTTTCACATCTTTGTTGCTCTTTGAAATCCCGGCCAGCCACTCCAGCGTTGGCCAGTGGTTGTGCATCTGCCACAACAGATTCGGCAGTGCCAGCGCCACGATGATGGCCACACCAACCCCGAACCAGCGGCTCGCCAGAATCCTGCGTTGCGGTGTCAGCAGCAGCGCGATCAGCATCGCGACCAGGAAGAAAACCTCGTTCGCTTTGTTTTCCAGACCCAGACCTGCGCTCGCACCCAGCACGATCCACCAGTTGCGGACCACCCGCTCCGGATCGGGCAGAGAGTCAGCCTGCGCAATGCGCGTCAACGCCAGCGCACACGGCAGCCAGAAGACCGGCTCGAAGGAATTCATCGACAAAAAGCTGTCAGAGCCGAGATAAACCCCCGCGACCGTCACCCCCAGCATCGCCAGAGCCGCCGCCCGCCGGCCGCCGCCCATGGCCCACACCAGCGCCCCGGTCACGAACACCTTGAATGCCCCTGCGATGCCGGATATCAGCCGCAGCGACCACATGTGGTCATAGCCGAACAAGATCTCCGTCAGCCGCGCCTGCAGGGCGACCATCGGTGGCTGGTCAACGTAACCGAAGGCGAGATGCCGTCCGCACATGAGGTAATACATTTCGTCGCGGAAGATGCCGTAGCCGGCCCTCTGCGCGAGAATGTTGCCGGCGATCTCGATCGCCAGTTTGATGACGGCCATGACGAGACAGATCCAGACAAACCGGCGAAAGCTTTCCCGCTGTCCCGCCGGAACGGCTGTGTGCGTAGCAACTGTGCTCATCGGATCCTGAAAACTCCCCTGCGTAACTCAACCAGAATACGCGGTGATTCCGAAAATGTTCCTCCGTTTGCGCTGCCGCCCTTCGAGGCGAACAATCGATGCCAGAGAAAGGCGGCTGGTGGTCATCATCTTTCAGGACCGTCGGATGGCTGGCCGCGCCCTCGGCCTCCTGGTTCGAGATGCCATCGCTGAGCAGCCACATGCTGCCGACGCCATCGTGCTCGGCCTCCCCCGCGGCGGCGTGCCCGTTGCCTTCGAGGTCGCTCGCCTGCTCGATCTCCCCCTCGATGTCTGCGTCGTGCGCAAACTCGGCGTCCCTGGCGAGGAGGAGTTGGCGATGGGCGCGGTGGCCAGCGGCGGCGTCGTCGTCGTTCAAACCGATGTGGCCCATGCGTACCGAATCCGTCAGGAGACCCTCGATGCCGTCGTCGCCCGCGAACGCCTCGAGGTCGAGCGCCGGGAGGCCGCGTACCGCGACGGCCGTCCGCCGCCTCGTGTTGAGGGGCGCATGGTCATCCTCGTCGATGACGGCCTCGCCACCGGCGCCACCATGACGGCTGCGGCGCGCGCCATGCGTTCTCTCGCGCGGCGCGTGGTGGTTGCGGTGCCGGTGGCAGCGCCCAGCACCTGCGAAGCACTGCGTCGGGAGGTCGACCTCATCCTCTGCCTTGAAGCTCCGGAATCCTTCCACGCCGTCGGCCAGTTCTACCGCAATTTCGATCAGACGACCGATGCGGAAGTCCGCGCTCTGTTGGCTCATGCCCGCGGAGACGCCTCTGATCGCCCACCTTCGCCCCGGTAACCCGCGCCTGGCTCGCGAAAGGCTGGGAATTACCCCTGACGCCGCCGTTCGCGCCGCTGGCACCGACGTGCTATGTAGAAATGGCGGTTCCCCTTCATACACTTGAGTTTCACAAGACACGAAAACAGGAAAGCCGGAACCGCGGGATGGATCACATAACGTTTGGAGTAAGCGCTGCCTGGATGTTTCTTACCGTCGTAGCGGCAGCTTTTCTTGGCAGCGAATTCATCGTGCACGAGATCCTCGTCGTCATCCGGCGCCGCCGCGATCCTGAAGCGGAATAGCCCGTTCCACTCCGCCCTGCAACGAATCGCTCGATCGACTACCCCATAACCGCCTACCCCGGAAAAGTCGCTGATAGAATCGTCTGGTGCCGCGGTTCCGAGCGAAGGCTCCGGGCGGTTAGCTCAGCTGGTTAGAGCGCCTGCCTTACAAGCAGGAGGTCGCAGGTTCGAGCCCTGCACTGCCCACCACTTACATCAACAACTTGCAGCATCACTGCCGAGCCAACCACAAAAACTGTGCCCGCCTAAAGTCCCCTTTTTACCGATCAGACCTTAGCCCTCGCGTGGAAACACAGCATGGCTTGCGTATCAAACACCCCCCCATGCCCCAAAACTGGCCCACATTCCTCTGTGTTCTCTGTGTCCTCTGTGGTGTTCGGTTGCGGGCCGTCCGCGCAGGCGCGCTCCCGCCGCAGCGGACCACAAGAATACCCGGTGTTCGCCCGAGCGAATACCCTCCATTTCCCAAAAACCCAGTAACAGTACCAATCCCCCCAGGACTGTCAATCCTGACGAAAGTAACTTCGCCCGTAACTCCAATCCCTGCCACTCCACATCCCCCCAAAACCCCCAACAAAGTTGGCAGTTTTTTCCTCCCAACCTGATATTCTGAACTTAGATAGGAAAAACCAAAAAAGCCTCGCCGCCCGCGAGGCTTTTCCTTTGCACACATCCGAAATCTCCGCGCTCGAAGTCGTTCTGATCGCTGATCGCTGATCGCTGATCGCGGATCGCTGAACGCTCGCACCGCTGATCGCTGATCGCTGAACGCTGAACGCCGAACGCTCGTAAAAAGGAAACCGAATGTCAACCCCAGCACCCAC
>CAZSWI010000119.1:0-10327 GCA_964610635.1 uncultured Acidobacterium sp. | reverse complement strand
TGAAGGCACAACCGCAACGGTCAAGGCCCATTTTGTCGTGCCGTACATCCAATGGGGACTGAAGGATCCAAGCTTTTTCGTCTGGAAAGCGGACAAAGACGTCGCGATTGACCTCTCCCTTGCCGGCCGGCTTTCGAAATAGAGAACCGCTTTTTTCGCTCGCAAGAATGTACACAGGGAATTATTCAATCGGTGGTGGTCGATGAGCGCCGCGTGATAGCAGCGGCGATGAGAGCGAAGCCTGCCATGGCGAGACAGACAAAGCCCGAGTTCCATTCGTCGCCATCGTGCAGGGCGTGAGCGATGCGCGGTGCGTGCACGATGACGACCCAGGAAAAAAGCATGAGGGCCAGGAGCGCTGCGGAGAGGCGCATCCAGACCTGCGTTGCGATGGAAAAGCCAGCGGCCACCAGGGCACACCCGGTGAGGTACGCGAAGAAGAGATGGAAGGGAATCCAGTGCGGGATGAGGGAGGCAATCCAGGCGGGTGCCTGGAGGTGCAGGGAGCCGAAGACCACGAAGGCCATGCCAAAGAGCCAGCGGCCGGCGGTTGCGAGGTGTCGAGTGAGGGAAGGAGCGGGAAACGCTGAGTCCGTGGCGCTAAAGAGAGTGGCTAACATCCAGGAGCCGGCGGCGCACGCGAGGAGTTCGAAGAAGACGCCGCGATCGCCGATGTTGTGGAGCATGCCGGCTATGTGCGTGGAGAAGCGAAGAAACGCGGAAAGAAGAAACACAAAGCCGATGAGCGTGGCTATGAGGCGCGCGTAAATTCCGGTGAGGACGGAGAGTCCTGCGATGAGAAGAACGGCGCCGGCAATCCAGGCACACAGGAGATGGGCGGGCGTCCATACCGGGACGAGGCCGAGATCGGGGACATTGCCGGAGTAGAGAAAATGCTGCACGCCGAAAGAGATCAGGGAAACGCCGATGAAAAGGCGGCCGAGCCGGACGAAAGTGGCGGCGGGCTCGCGAGGAGCGGCTTCGGCGAGCAAAAAGGGGCCGGAGTGCGGGGAGGCCTCGAGAACGCCGCGACTCCGGCTGGAAGGCAGTGATTTGGGTGAAGTCAAAATACGGGGCGACCTCAGTTGTGATAGCGGAGCTTTTCTTCGGCCATGAGCTGGGCGAACTCGGGGGTTTTGCGGAGCTGGGCAAAGTCGGTGTCCTGCATGAGGCGATTGCGGTCGTCGAAGCCGTCGTTGAGGGCTTTGCGGAGATATTCAAGGGCGCGGTCCCGATTGCCGGCTTCGGCGAATAGCTCGGCGATGCAGTAGTCCTGGCGGGCACGGTCTTTGGCGGTGGTGGTTCCCTGGATGAGCGAGGGCGAGTCGGGATCGAAGACGGTGGGGTCGAGGGAAAAGGCGGTCTGATAAGCTTCGAGGCCGTTTTTGTATTTCCCGCGCGCGAACCATGCGGTGCCAAGGTTGGCGGCGATGACCGCGGAGCGGGGCATTAGCTTAAGGGCACGGCGGTAGAGGCGGATCGCTTCCTTATAGTTGCCCTGGGCGAAGTCGGCGGCGCCGAGGTTGTTGATGGCCTCAGGGTAATTGGGGCGGATAAGAAGCGCTTTCTGGTAGTCCTTGCGGGCCTCGTCGAGAGCGAAGAGATGATGGTAGGCCATACCGATTTTGTTGAGGACGACGGCGTCCATGGGCGCCTGGCGGTAGGCGTCGATGGCGGCGAGATATTGCTGGTGGGCCATGAAGAGATCGCCGCGGTCTTCGGCCGACATGGAGTGCGAGGCTGGCGCTGAAGGGATCTGCGGGAGGGATTCGGCGACGCAGAGCCGGGTCGGCTGAAGCAGGAGTGCTGCGAGGGCCAGAGGAAGAGCGGGGAGCAGACGGATTTTCATGGTGCGGCCTCCCGGGGAACGGGTTGTGGGAAAGTGTGCCGCAGTTGGGTGGCAGGTTGCCATAGCCACTTGGGTGAAAGTTGGCATAGCCAGCTGAGGGGGCATGCGGCTGGCCATTGCGGTGGTTCTCCATGACTGCCCAATGGGCGCGATGTTGAAGTTATGGGATTCAGTTACCTTCCCGGGGGACCCCCCCTTGTCTTCTCTGCGTATATTCCTCGAAACAATAGGCTTAATGATGTTATCAAGCTTGATAACACCCGGGGATGTTCGGCTAATCTTATGCCCGTTCTTCGGGTTCCCAGTCGTGAGTCTCACGTCGTCAGTCTCCAGTTGTCAGTTTCCAGTTGTCAGTCTCCGGCTCCGGGTCGCGATCCGCAGGAGCGCCAGGGCCCGCACAGGCGGGACGGGCAAGGCAAGTTGTCGGGGATTGTCGAGCGAATCGTCGAAATCGGGAGGCCGAGTTTGTGTTCCAACGGAAAAAGCCCGGCCAGTGAAGGCGGGCTTTTCTTTTTCTATCCTAAGTTCAGAATAGCAGATTGGAAGGGAAAAGCTGCCAACTTTGTTGGGGTAGTTCGGCTTGGAAGTGGAGCCGAATCAGCGCGGGTTACTTTGGTGAAGAGGTCGGGAGTTGACAGTTCCTGGGGTGAACCCCTGGAGTGAGACAGTTTGGATTTTGACAGTTCGCCGTTGACTGGATTCTGGTTGTCATTTGGACTGAGCGGTTGTCGTGCTCGTGCTCGGCAAGCGGGGGATTCTGGAAACTCTACCTGAAGCTGGTGGAATGGAGGCCTCGATTTAAGGAGCGACCACCTCCCGCAATTTCCCGTCCAGTCCGGCGTTTAGTCAACGCACAGTTCAGCCGCCACCCAAATATTGCAGAACGATTGAATTCGTGTGAAGCCGGAAGCCGATGCTTGACAGGCTGGCGGGCCTGGCCGTAAGTTTCACAGCACATCCCCCGGTCCTCTCTCGATGTCCTGATGTCGTTGCGTTTATCTTTCCTCAGCGCCGTACCCGAATGACGGGCGTGCCGAACAGGTGTGCGTGTCCGGAGTGAGTCTCCCGCAGGGTGCGGGCGATGGCTCGAGTCCGCAGGGGGAAATCCATGGCGAACGGGAATCCGGAACCATCTTCGATCGAGCAGGCAGCGGCGGAGCACGCGACGGAAATTCTGGCGCGGCGCAAGCAAGCACGGGCGAGCCGGGCCGATGCGCTCTCGATGCATCCTGGGCTTCTCTCGATCACGACACAAATCTCACGGGTCCGGCACGCGGGCGCGGCGGCAGAACCGACGGCGGCAGCCAAAACGGGCGCGGCGGCCAGTGAGGCTGCGGCTGCGCCGGTACAGACGACCGTGCAGACCGCGGGTTATTTGATCGCGGTTGGGGACTCGTGGTTCGACTATCCGATCCATGATGTGCTCACGAACCTGGACGACCACTATGGTTACAACATCGAGTCGTCGGCCCATAGGGGCGATCCGATCGAATTGATGGTTTCGAAAGTGGGGCAACTGGATCAGTTTGCCCGGCTGCTGGAGAAAGTCATCGCCCTGGGAGCGAAACCAAAAGCGATTCTGATTTCGGGCGGCGGCGACGACATCGCCGGCCAGGAATTCGGAATGTTGATCAACGATTTCGATACGCCGATTGGTGGCTGGAACCAGCAGGTTGTCGCGGGGGTGATCGACACCCGCATTGCCGGGGCTTACCGGATGATGTTCTCGACGATCAACGCGATCTGCCAGCAGTCTCTGAACGAGACGTTTCCGATCATCGCGCACGGGTATGACTATCCGGTTCCGGATGGGCGAGGGTTTCTGGGCGGGTGGCCGTTCCCTGGACCATGGCTGAAGCCGGGTTTCGACGAGAAGCGGTTCCCGTTTGTGTTTCCCGGCGTGACGACACAGATGATGGCGGCGCTGATCGACCGGTTCAACACGATGCTCCAGAACGTCGCGGGTGAGCCGGGATTCGCGAATGTGAAGTATCTCAATTTGCGGGGGACGCTTTCTAACGCCGCCGGCTACACCGACTATTGGGCGAACGAATTGCACCCGACCGGCGGCGACCCGCTCTCCCCCGGCAAGGACGGCTTCTCCGCGGTGGCAGCGAAGTTTCAGGGTCTGCTGTCGCAATTGCCTTAGCGAAAGCGGTGGTGCGTTTGCGCTTGTTTTTTCCATTTGCACTTCTCAAGGAGCTCTTATGACAGTGATTCAGGTAGGTCTGGTGGATACGACGGGTCAGATCGATGTGGATCTGGTCCATTCAGCCGCGCTTGCGCTCAACCTTCAGGTGACGCGCGATCTGCCGCAGTTCTGGCCGATGACGGCGACGGTGATGTACCTTCCCAACGCGAACAAAGTGCCGGCGGGAGTTTGGCCGGTGCAACTGGTGAAGACTCTGCCGCCGGATGAGGGAGGCTTTCACTCGGACAAGCACAAGCAGCCGTATTCGCAGGTGATTGCGACGCCGAGCGATTCGACGTGGACGATCGACGCGAGCCACGAGATTCTGGAGATGCTGGTCGATCCATGGGGGAATCGGATGCAGTCGTCGGTGGCGATCGAAGTCGTGGGGAACAAGATTCAGGACGGTGCGGGGCAGTTCGAATATCTGGTGGAGGCGTGCGACCCGTGCGAGGACAACAGCTACGCCTACACGATCAACGGAATCGCGGTGTCGGACTTCATTACGCCGCATTTTTACGATCCGGTTACGACGACTGGGACGCGCTACAGCTTTACCGGGGCGGTGAAAGCCCCGCGCCAGATTTTGCCTGGCGGATACATTTCCTGGGTGAACACGGTGCAGGACGAGTGGCAGCAGTTGATGTGGGTAGACGAAACGAAGCCACCGTTCATCCAGAACATTGGCCAGGCGGACAGCAGCAAGAGCCTGCGCGAATGGATCGACAGTCTGAAAGGGACAAGGAAGATGACCCAGGTGAGCCGTAAGGTGGTCACGGCGAAGGAGAAGGCGCTGGTCAAGTACTCAGTAAAGCGGGTGGCGGCCATGGATAAGGTCGCCACGGCTAAGGCAAAGCTATATAAGTAGGGGAATGCCGAGAAGGCGGCGAGTCGATGTAGGCTCGCCGCCTGATGGAGTCGCCGCGTCCGGCAGGCTCAGGGCAGCGCATATTGCTTAGGTCTTCGATCAGTCCTGGACCAGTCCGTGTCCATCCCAGTTCTTTGCGGGTTAAAGCGCTGGAGGCGGGAAGGTCCATGCCGGCAAACATAGTGAGCCATCCTAAATGCCCTTGCGCTTCTTCCGGAGTGATGGAGACGACGGGCAGTTCTGGCCTTTGCCTACGACTTCGAAGATTTTCCTGGCCGGAATTCCTTCTTCGGCGACAGGGTGACAGATGGCGCCTGCGGTCCCACATGAGAGACACCGCGCGCACCAACCGGCAGATGCCATGCCAGAGGAAGGCAGCAAGAAAAATTGGTGTACTGGGCGATTAATCTTGAGCGGAGGGAGTGGCTGAATTGTCTCTTTATGCGGATGTCAAAATGAATCGCTGCATAAAAGAGCAGCCCTGAACCTGCTGAAAAACTTATCGAACTCGATAACCGAGGTTCTCAGCGCTGAGGAGATGGTTCGCGTCAGGATTTCTACCCAGCCCAATGTGTTCTGCCGGGAGCCGGGAAACCATGTGAATGGGGAGTTTCAGCCTATCGATGACCCTCGAGGCGGAAAGGTGACTGGTGGCCCTTCGGTGGGAGGTGGCCTGCCCTCGATGTCCCCTTGTAGTGCACCCGATAGTTCTATTGACAAGCTGAACCAGGCGAAAAAAAAACAGGTCTTGTGATGCAGACAAAAGACTTTTGCTGTTTTCCACAATGACGCTGGAGTAACTACCACCAAAGTGCGTCAACCCTGTCCCTACAGTGTCCTTCTTGATGCACCAAAGATTGGTTGACGTCCTCTCGCGGGCCCATCAGTATTCAACCAGCATTCCTACAGTACGAAAGTGTAGTCAGCGACTGGTTTCTCGCCGCCAGCGCATAGGAATAACCCAGAAACGCGCGCCCGGCACAGACCGGTAGGGCGTGAGACGTTTTGATATCCCCTGAGGTGCCTCGAATGTCTGCCGAACTATCCCCGGGTTCTACTCGTCCCTCCCGTTTCCTCGGAAATGGCCGTTGGCTCGTTCCCCTGCTCTTGCTCGCAATGGCAGGCGCGGCGCACGCGCTGGACACCTTTACGGTGAACTCGCTAACGGACGATTCCGGTATCGCGTCGAATTGCCCGGCCAACGCCGTGCCCTCTGGAACATGCACGCTGCGCGATGCTGTTGCCGCGACGAACGCCGATTCGAACGCCAGCACGATCCAGTTCTCCGTCTCCGGAACGATCGTCCTCACCTCGAATATTCTCATTAACAACGGCAGCGCAGCGGTGACCATTACCAATCAGTCAGGGACGGGGCCCATTACGATTTCGGGAAATAACGCCACCACTATTTTCGGCATTTTCCCGGGCACGGTGACTTTCGCGAACCTGACGCTGGCCAACGGCAACGGCGGTTCCGGTGACGCCGGCGCCATCTATAACGAGGCCCATCTCACCCTGAACAATGTAGTCGTCGAAAACAACACCACTGTAGCCGGATTCGGCGGGGGCGCTATCTATAACGGCAGCGGCGCGACGCTGGCTATAAACTACAGTGCGTTTTATAACAATTCCGAAGCAAACACCGGCGCTGTGGGCGGCGCTATCGAAAACGCCAGCGGTGCAACAATCACGGTGAACGGCAGCATATTTTACGGAAATACCGCGTTTCAGGGCGGCGCCATTGAGAACGACAGCGCCAATGTGGTTACGGTTACCAATTCGAGCTTCATCAACAACGCGGTCATTTACGCCGCCAGCGGGATCTACAACAACGGCCCCGCTCTGAACGTCTACAACAGCACATTCTGGGGGAACAACAAAGACGGCATTGCCTACGGCGGCAGCGCTCTGAACGTTTACAACAGCCTTTTTGACTTCGGCAGCGAGTGCGCCTCTGCCGGGCCGGCTTGCCCCTCCACCGGGGATGGCCATGGGAACGTCGTGGCGCCCACCAATTCGGTTGCCGGCCGGCCGGCAATGCTGCCCCTGGGTAATTACGGCGGACCGACCCAGACGATGCTGCCGATGCCGGGAAGTTCCGCCATCTGCGCGGGCATCTACAGCGATGTTCCTGGCGGCGTGACCACCGACCAGCGCACCTTCCCGATCAGTTCCACATGCGTGGACGCGGGCGCGGTGCAATCCAACTACATCACGGTGACCAGCGGCGCAGACGATGCGACCGGTGTACCGGCGAACTGCCCCGGGGCGGGATGTGAACTTCGCGATGCAGTCGCAGCAGCCAATGCCGCGGGCGATGGCGATATAGACTTCACCAGTGGTTTGAGCACCGTCACGCTCACATCGGCGGGTCCGGCCGCTACTGTCAATGTCAATATCGTCGGACCGGGCGCGAATTCTCTGACGGTCACCGGCCAGAATGAGTACACCCTCCTCAGCACATCCGGCGGAAGCGCCTTCCTGTACGGGATGACTTTTGCTAATGGCAGCAACACCACCGGTGGCGCCATCCACAACCAGGACGCCCTCACCGTAAGCGGAATGGCATTTACCGGCAACACCGCCACCACGGCCGGGGGCGCCATCTACAGCCAGAGCGGGACGGTCACGGTCCTCAACAGCAGCTTTACAAACAATACGGCGCCCAATGGCAGCGCACTCTACAACAACAGTACGAGTGGCGCGGTCACAGCCGAATACAGCACCTTTGCGAACAACACCGCCGCCACCGCCGCCGCCATCTACACCGTGGGCGGCGCCCCTCTGAGCCTGTACAACACCACCCTCTCTGGCAATACCGGTGGCGGCATCGATTTCGGCGGCAGCTCTGCCCTGGTGGTGGAAAACAGCATTCTGGGTGAATCCACGGAGTGCACCGTCTCCGGCGGCGCCGCCTGCCCCACCACGGGTACGCTCGGCAACGTGGTGACCCCCACCAACTCTAACTCGGGCGTGCCGGCTCTTTCCGGGCCTGGCAGTTACAGCGGGACGAATACACTGTACTCCACGCAGTCCGTCCTACCCGAGCCGGGAAGCTCCGCAATTTGCGCCGGTACTCTGGTTCTGATTCCTTCAGGCGTCACTACCGATCAGCGCGGTTTCTCGAACGAGAACCTCACCTATACGGGTTACTCCAGCAACAGCCCGTGCGTGGATTCCGGCGCCGTCCAGACCAATTACACCTCCGCTCAGTTTGTCGGTACGCCTCCTTATGCCGGTACTGCGGATGCACCGGGAACGACCCCCCCCGTGATTCTATCGGTTACGGAGAACGGTCAGAACGTCGGCGGAGTCCAGGTACCGCTCGTATTTAGCGGAGCCGGAACAGCGTCGGGTCTAACTGCAACCACTGTTGAAGGCACCGGCGCGACCTACTCCAGTATCGAGGTCACCCAACCCAGCGGCGCATCGCCTGACACGCTCTCAACCAGTATGACTGTGGTCGGCACCGATACGCTCACGGCCGGCCCGGTCAATATGACGATGGCGACGGCCACCCCGACTGCTCCGACTATTACCAGCGGCAACAGCACCACCTTTGTTGTGGGAACCGCGGGCTCATTTACCGTGACGGCGACGGGTTACCCCACGCCGACCTTCAGCGAAACCGGCCCTCTGCCCAGCGGAGTCACGCTGACCACCGCCGGAGTTCTCTCCGGCACGCCGGCAGCGGCGAGCGGGGGCTCTTATCCGATAACCATCACGGCGCAGAACGGAAATAGTCCTAACGCTACGCAGAGCTTCACTTTGACCGTGGATCAGGCTCCGGCCATCACCAGCGCTGCCACTACGACCTTTACCGTGGGAACGGCGGGTACGTTCAGTGTGACGGCGACGGGCACGCCCGCGGCCACCTTCAGTACAACCAGCACTTTGCCCAGCGGCGTTACGCTTACCACGGCCGGAGTCCTTTCCGGTACTCCGGGAGCAGGGACAGGCGGGACTTATCCGATTACCATCACCGCGCAAAACGGAGTTAGTCCTAACGCTACGCAGAGCTTCACTTTGACCGTGGATCAGGCTCCGGCCATCACCAGCGCTGCCACTACGACCTTTACCGTGGGAACGGCGGGTACGTTCAGTGTGACGGCGACGGGCACGCCCGCGGCCACCTTCAGTACAACCAGCACTTTGCCCAGCGGCGTTACGCTTACCACGGCCGGAGTCCTTTCCGGTACTCCGGGAGCAGGGACAGGCGGGACTTATCCGATTACCATCACCGCGCAAAACGGAGTTAGTCCTAACGCTACGCAGAACTTCACTTTGACCGTGGATCAGGCTCCGGCCATCAGCAGCGCTGCCGCTACGACCTTTACCGTGGGGACGGCGGGCACGTTCAGCGTGACGGCGACGGGCACGCCGGCGCCCACCTTCAGTACAACCAGTACTCTGCCCAGCGGTGTCACGCTTACCACCGGAGGGGTACTGAGCGGCACGCCGGCAGCAGCGACCGGGGGCGCGTACCCGATCACGATCACAGCGTCGAACAGCGTCACGCCGAACGCCACGCAGAGCTTCACTCTGACCGTGGATCAGGCCCCGACTATTACGAGCGCGAACAGCACGGCGTTTGCTGTTGGAGCCGCGAGCAGCTTCACTGTAATCGGCACCGGCTACCCGACGCCCACATTCAGCGAAACCGGTACTTTGCCCAGCGGCATTACGCTTACTAATGCCGGAGTGCTGTCCGGCACGCCAGCGGCGGGAACAAGCGGTACGTACCCCATCACGATCACCGCACAGAATGGGACCAGCCCCAGCGCAACGCAGAGCTTTACACTTACTGTAGGTTCGCCCACCCCAATCGTTCCCTATATCGAGGTGGGAAATGGCGCATGGCAAAACGTCGCCAGTCTCACGGTGAACTACAGCGACAGCGTGAACATAGCCCCGTGGCCGACGAGTGGTGGTTCATGGAGCTGGACCGGTCCCAATAACTTCACGGCCAACACGCGCGAAATCGCCGGCGTCTCCCTGCCTTCGGGCACGAATACCTACACGGCGACCTACACCAATCCGAGCGGACTCACCAGCACCCAGGCGTTTGTCATCACGGTCAACTCCACACCGATCACGCCTTATCTCCAGGTGAACGGAGGAGCCTGGCAGAACGTTGCCACGGTCACGGTGAACTCCACGGACACGGTAAATCTGGCTCCGTGGCCGACCAGCGGCGGGTCATGGAGCTGGATGGGTCCGAATAATTACTCGGCTAACACGCGAGAGATTACCGGCGTCGGTTTGCCCTCCGGGACGAATACTTACACGGCGACGTACACGAACCCGGCCGGAGTGACCAGCACGCAGGCGTTTATCATCACGGTCAACTCCACCTCGATCACCCCTTATCTCCAGGTGAACGGAGGAGCCTGGCAGAACGTTGCCACGGTCACGGTGA
>CAZSWI010000118.1:0-10368 GCA_964610635.1 uncultured Acidobacterium sp. | reverse complement strand
AGCACCCACGAGCAGAAACCCTCTAAACCATTCTCCTGCGCCAATTCGTATCGATCCTTAAACGTGCGCAGATCGGTGAAGAAAATCCATTCGCGCATCTGGTCGCGATAAAAGTAGAACCAGGCGCTGTGATCCTCGCCGTCCCACTGGATCTTCCCGTTCCAGTCGTGAGCCAGCTGCAGCGCATCCGGCGTACTAATGTAATCCGCTGTTGGATTTGGCTTCTCGGCAGGCAACTCGCCCGGTTTTGCGGATGGCGTTATCGTGGGCGCGCCCGTGTACCAGTGATACCCGTACAGCGGAATTCCCAGCGACAGCTTCTCCTTCGGCACAAACTGCAGAGCGTATTTCACATTGTCCACAGTCCATTGCCAGCCCGCCACCGGCCCCGGCGTCGTCCAGCGCGTGTTCTGGTCATAAGTCATCAGGCAAATCAAATCGACGACTTTCGCCAGCGCCGCCAGATCGTACGCGCCCCGCCAGTCCGCATAAATCCATTTCGCGAACCCGCCGCTGCCCGGATATCCCGGCGCATTCGGAACCGTCGCGATGCTCAGCTGAAGCCCCGACTTATGTAACTCGCCATAGGTCGTCGTCACCAGCGACGTCAGCGCATCGCGATCCGTCCACTCCACATCTTCGATATCGAACTGAAATCCGGTATACCCGTGCAGCTTGCACTCCCGCACCAGCGCCGCATTCATCTGCGCCTGCGCGGTCGCGCTTGTCGCCAGCAGATGAAAGCTCTTCTTGTTGAAGAGCGCGACGATCGGCATCACCGGCAGCCTTTCGCTCGCCGCCTGGGCCAGCACCGCCGGCTCCGGCGCCCCCGTCACCAGGCCGTTCTCGTCCACCTCGTACCAGGCAGGAACCAGCAGATCGATCTGCGAAGAATGCGCAAAAAAGTCGCGGATCGATTTCGGCTCGCTGGTCATATAAAACAATCCCACCGGATGCCCCGCGGCGAATGCCGGCCATGCGCACGCGGCTAAGACCACCCAGCTCGCTTGCTTTCGAAATCTCATACCGCCTGCACCTCAATGTCATTGGTCCTGAAACCCGCCAGAGCATCCGCCCCAATCCCCGAGTCGGTCACCAGAACATCGATTTCGTTTGCCGGGCAAATCAGCGCTGGGCTCACCATCCCTATCTTGCTTGAGTCCGCGACCACAATCACCTGTTTTGCCTGTCGCACCATCGCGCGGAACACCGCGGCCTCATCCGGCTCAATCGTCGTCACGCCACGTCGCGCGTCCACGCCGCACGCCCCGATGAACGTCTTGTCCATAAAAACCCCGCTCAGCATTTCAATCGCGGTCGGTCCAGTCAGTGAAAACGCTCCCGCCCAGCGCATCGTTCCTCCCGTCAGCGTCACGTTGAGCGCAGGCTGATTGCTCAGCTCCATCGCAATATTCACCGCGTTCGTGATGATGTGAATCGAATTCCGGTGCCGAATGCAGCGCGCCACTTGCGTCGGCGTCGTGCCCGCCGTAAACCCCACCGTGTCGTGCTCCCGAATCAGCTCCGCCGCGGCCATGCCGATCCGCCGCTTCTCTTCCGCGAAACGCGACTCGCGCACGTGAAACGACGAATCGAAACGAAACGGCTCGTACTGCATTTGTCCCGCCAGCCGCGCGCCGCCGTGCGTGCGATGCACAAGGTTGCGTTCTTCCAGGCGCGCCAGATCCCGCCGAACACTGGGTGCCGATGCCCCCAGAAAGCCCACCAACTCGTCCACCGACGCGTTGCCGTGCTGCAGTAGCAGTTGCAGAATCTTCTTTGCCCTTTGCTCAGTTTTCAGAGACATGAGATCGCCGAACCATTATCGCTGAAACCTGGCGACTTTCACCCTTTTACCCGCTCGAGAAGTATCACGGTCGCTGGGCCGCCGCTCGATCTTCAATCAATCGATGCAAAGCGGATGCCAGAGCTCGCACGCTCTCTTCCTCAACCACAAAGCGCACATACTCCCGATCATGCGTTTCGCCCATTTGCACGCCCTGCCTGCGGTATATCACCGGACTCGGCGCCGCGCTTCTCAGGCTGGCATGAAACTCCGTCGCGCCCGTTGCCTCGGCAACCCTCACGATCGTCTGCGGCGTAATTCCCCCGCCCGCCATCACGGCAATCCGGTCTCCCGCGGCCTTCACCATGCACGCCACCGCGGAAAGCCCTTCCGTCACCTTCGCTGCCCCTCCGGAGGTCAGCACGCGGCTCGCCCCGGTTTCGAGCACATCGCCGAGAGCTGCTTTCGGATCCGGCGTCATATCGATCGCCCGATGAAACGTAACCGGCAGAGGACGCGCCAGTTCCACCAGGCGCCGCGTGCGGCACACATCCACCCCCGCCTGCTCATCCAGCAGGCCCAGGATGATGCCGTCGGCGCCCAGCTCCCGTACACTTTCAATATCCTTCTGCATGACCTCGAATTCATATTCGGTGTAAGTGAAATCACCCCCGCGGGGGCGAATCATCACGAACATCCCGATGCCGATCCGGCGGCGAACCTCGGCTATCAAACCGGCGGAAGGCGTAATGCCCCCCTCCAGCAGATCGCTGCAGAGTTCCACGCGCTGTGCCCCACCCCGTTCCGCCGCAACTGCCGATTCCACCGAATCGACGCATATTTCGAGCTGCATAAAATCAGAACCCGTCTTTCTGTTCCTCGGCGGTCCACGCGCCGTTGTCCCGCTGCCGGAATCCGAACCTCCCCGCCAGCCGGTCGAGTCGATGACTGCCGCCCGATTTCCGGCGGCGGCCATTCACTAAAACGCGTAGTGTGCGGAGAACTGCAGACGCCGCTCCTGCGAACGAATCTGCCCGGTCGGTGCGATCTCCCCATACGTGGAGTCGGTGATGCCAGTATCCGGATTCCCGTAGCTGACTATATTAAATGCGTTGAAGGCATCGAAGCGGAATCCTATCAACTGCTCGTGGAAGGTATGGAAGTCCTTGAACGCCGACATATCTACGTTCGAGAAGCCGGGACCCCGAACCGAGCCGTTCCGTGCTGTCCCAAACGTGTTGGAGGCCGGCACACCGTATGCGCACACCCCGTTGTCCACACCCGCCTGCGTACAGGGTGTAGCCGACGGATCGGTCCCAAACCAGTTCGCCAGGCTGCGATCGACGATCTTCAGCTTCCGGTACTGGTTCGGCCGCGAATTGCCATAGCTGTTCGAGTTGTTTCCCGGCCCCGTGAAGGTCTCCGGGAATCCGGACCACACTACGGCTGCCGTCGAAACCTTCCAGCCGCCAACGATCTCGTCCACGACGCGACTCGCGCCGGAGAAGTACTGTTGTCCACGTCCCACAGGAAGTGCGTACACGCCCGTAAATGACAGATTATGCTTCACGTCATAGCCTGCCGGGCCGTAATCGGCAGCGCTGTCGTAGTAGTTTTGGAAGGCGCCGCTGTAGCCGTTGACGCCCAGCGCATAATTGCCGAGGCTGTTCGTCATCGCTTTGCCATAGGTGTAATTCACTTTAAATTCCAGACCGTGACTCAGCCGCTGGCGCAGCGTGGCCTCGAGCGCATTGAAGTTCATCATCGCACGCGACTCGGTAATCAGCAGCGAGTTCGACCCGATACTCACCGACGGATCGATGGCGTTAATACCGAGATACTTGTTGTTATAGAAGGGGGCCGAAGTCGGGTCGCCATTCACCAGGTACTGGTTAACGTTGCCATAGTCCTCAATGTGCTGGCCCTGTTCCCCGATATAACCCGCCTGTAACGAGGCGGTGTGAGTCAGAGCGTACTCGAAGGTAAGGTTCCACTCCTGCACGTAGGCCGGCTGAATATTCTGCGGATAGACATTGAACGTGCCGCCATAAGCCACACTGCCGCCGGTGAATCCCTGCTCCGCGGTGCGCGGACTTCCTGGATTCCCGGCGGTCGGTGCAACCACATTGACGTTCACCGCCTGAATGAAAGGCGTAATCGAAGTTAACCGCTGGTTCGACGAGTTGCCTTCATAGAAGCTGGTCGCTCCGTAACCACCGCGGACCACCATGCGATCCGTGGCCTGATATTCGAATCCCAGTCTAGGCATGATCTGGTGATAGTTAGGCTGATAGCACCCAGGATTGCTGCATACGCCCGATCCGGCCGGTGCCCCCGTCGGTACGTGGCCGGCATAGATGAGCTGCCCGGTGCTCAGGTCGATGTTGCCCGTCTTGTCGTTCTCCTCGATCCACGGCTCGTCGTACTCGTAGCGAACGCCGAAGTTCAGCGTCAGGTGTGGCATCGCCTTGAAATCGTCCTGCGCATAACCAGCCACGCGCCACTGGCGCTGTCCAACATTGACGCTGTTGAGCGTGACTGCCGCGCCACTCACCCGATCCAGCAGAAAATCGGCGGCTCCATACCCGCCCGCATTGGGCAGCGAAGGATTGCTGGTGAAGGCGCCGCTGTAAGTCAGCGATCCCAGATAGCCGTTGTTATTACTGGTCGGGTAGTTATTCTCATATCGGATCGCCTCCACCCCGATTTTCAGCGTATGCAGTCCGCGCTGCCACGTTACATCGTCCATGTAGCTGTAAGTGTTATCGATAATCCCGCCGTCAAAAGCGGGTGTGCCCACCCCGCTAACCCCCCCGTTGATGCTCTGAAACGAAAAGCCATTGTAGGACTGATTGGGAAACGAGATGCCTACTTTTGCATTTCCGCCGGTGCCGAACTGCCCGGTTGGATCCTGCGGCAATCCTTCGTTCCAGTCGGTCCGCGTAAAGCCGATGCGGGCCGAGTTGAGCAGGTTCGGAGTAAACGTGTGCACCCAGTTAGCCCCGGTTACTTTTGTGGGGAACAGATTTACGCCCGGAAATTCAATGGCCAGCACCGCTGTCGACCCGTCGTAGGCGGTAGACATGGAATAGAAGCCGGTGATCTTATCGGACGATCGCGGATCGTACTCGATCTTGATGTCGCCCTGGTTGTTGGCCTTATAGCTGCGCGTCGGACCCTGATAGTTGTTATTGACAATCCCATCCGTCGGTGCGGCATTCGGCAGCGGATAGAAGTTCGGATTTGCTATAAGAAACTTCGCCACCGGGTTGACGATGGGGATGCCCTTGTCTCCGGCGTAAGGCGCAAAGTTGTTCTCCGGGTCGTAGAGCTGGATCGGATTCGACCCGCCGAGAAGCACGGAGAAATCTCCGGTTCGCATGGAGGCCGTCAGTACGCTTTCCGAACCGGTCCCACCCTGGTGATAACGCGATCCAAGATAGTCGACAAAGAAAAACAGCTTGTCATGAATAATCGGTCCGCCAAAGGCGCCTCCGAATTGCGCCTGCGAGAACGGGTTGATCGGCAGCTTCGGCACAGCCTGGTTGTTTTGCCAGGAATTCGCATTGAGCCGGTAATCCTGCACGTAGCCATATGCCGAACCATGAAAACGGTTGGTCCCGCTCTTAAGGATGCTGACCACGCCCCCGCCATTCACGTTGCCGAATTCGGCCGGAGAATTCGCAGTCAATACTTTTATCTCCTGCAGCGATTCCGGCGCAGGACTGTAAGAGATGAGGTTATTGAAGGTCTCATTGATGTCGATCCCATCCAGGGTATAGTTGTTTGCCTGCGCCCGGTTCCCGTTCATGTTGGGCGTATCGACATAGTAAGTGCTGCGCTCGATGCTGGTAGTTCCCGAAGTCCCGGCCGTGTCGACAACTCCCGGCTCGTACAGAGTAACTGCCGAAAAATCCAGGCCATTCAACGGGAAGTTCGAGATCGTGTTAGCCGTAAACGTGGTGCTGAGAGTGGGGTCGCTCGTATCCAAAGTGGGCGCTGAGCCCGATACGTTTACCGTCGTCGCGGCTGATCCTACCTGCAGCTTCACATTCAGAGTCGGGGTCTCCACTGCTTCCAGTGTGAGCGCGGGCAATGTCTCCTTATTGAAGCCCGCCGCCTGCACCGTCACCTGGTAATGTCCCGCGGGCAGAAAATCGATCCGGTAGACGCCGTCGGCATTTGTCGTCGCGGAAGTGTCGATGCCCGTGTCCAGGTTATGCGCCACGATTTGCGCGCCGGAAACCACTGCTCCGCTGGGATCGGTCACCTCGCCGGTGATCGAGCCGGTCACGTTTTGCGCCATCGCCGCCGGGATGCAGGTGCACAAACTCAGTGCCAATCCCCAGACAAGTTGCCTCAAACTGGTCCTCATAAGATTCCGCCTTTTGTATTGAAATCCTGGTCTCAGGTTGAAAGATCGCCCGCTCTTGCCGACAACGCCAGGTGACTACGGTTTCAACAACGAAACCGATGTGGCCATAATCTAAACACAAATTGATTGTTTTGGCTAGAAAATGATCGAAATATTGGAAAACATGATCATTTGCCCGAGCGCTTCGAGTCAGATTTGGTGGTTCCCGGTTAACGCGTCCCCGTCAGCCGCCATTCGAGAATCGGCAGCAGACTCGAGTAGTCATCCGTCCACGCACGCACATCCACCCGCGCCGGAATTTCTCTCGCGAACGCAGCGATTTGCGGCCGCGAGAGGAACCCCGCATTACTCGTTACCAGAACCCATGTCGCCCGGTACTCGCCGCGATCCGCTTGTGGCGGAGTATCGACAACCCGCGCCTCCATGCCTGAAGCCGCGGCAAGCACCCCGATCTCAGGCGTCAGATCCAGATACTGATTCGAAACATGAAACGCAAGAATACCGCCCGGCGCCAGTTGCCTCCGATACACCGCCATCGCCTGCGTCGTCAGCAGATGGATCGGAATCGCGTCCCCGGAGAACGCATCGATCACCAACAAGTCGAACTTCTGTGGCGCTTCCCTGGTGAGCGAGATCCTTGCGTCCCCATCCGCGAACGAAAGCCGCGCCCCCGACTCGCGCAGATACGTGAACAGATGCTGAGCGATCGGCAGAACCAGGGGATTGATCTCGTAAAACCGCATGCGATCGCCGGGCTTTCCATAAGCCGCCAGCGTGCCCGCGCCCAAACCAACCACCCCAATGTTCCGCGCCCGGTTGTTCCGTGCCTGCTCGTCGCAGCAGAAACGCAATGCCAGCCCCACCCCGGAATCCGTCGCATAGTAAGTCGTCGGGGTTCGGCGAAACTCCGGCGCGAACCACTGCGTCCCATGCTCGATCGTGCCATGCAGCAGCGTGCGCACCGTCTCCGCCTGCGGAGGCACGTGCGACTCCCGCACTCGCAGCGACCCATAAAAGTTTCGTTCCTCCACCAGGGTGCTCCGCCCATAGACAACCTGCAGCATAATCGCGAGCGCCAGCAGCAGCGCCGTCCCCACCGACCACAACAGCCGCTGTGCCCAGCCGTCCCGCCAGGTCACGGCCAGAGCCAGCGCCGCAGTCGCCAGAAACGCCAGCGCCACATCGTAATTCGCGTCGAACAGCAACGGGCATGCGATCCCGATGAAGATGGTCCCCGCCGCTCCACCCGCGGCGATCAGTAAATAGAACAACGTCGCCTCCGCAGGACGCGCTGGCCGCAGCGCATACGCCTCCGCATGGCAAAAGAGACAAGCGAAGAAGAGCTCCACGAGAAAAAAACTCAGGGCCAACGCGATCGGCCACTTCGAATCGACCTGCGACAGCATGATGGCCAGGCTCGCCAGCCCCAGCACCAGCAACCGCACCACGATCCATCGCCGATAAAATCCGGGCGTCTCAAAGGCCACAATGAAAGTCAGCAGATAAACGCCCAGCGGCAACACCCAAAGCAGTGGAATCGCGGCAATATTCTGGCTCAAGTGGCTGGTAACCGCGCACAACTGCATCGCCGCTCCGGCCGGAAGCAGAAACCACAGCAGGCGGTCTCGAACAGAACTCCGTGGCTCATCGGCGCCATCCTCCGGCTCGGCCCGGCTTTTAGCGCTGCCCAATCGCACCCGCCACGCAATCAAAGCGCAAAACACCGCATACCACGCAAACCCGATGCCCCACAATTTTCGCTGCGCACTCAGCGCAAGATGCGGCTCAATCGCTGTCGGATAAAGCACCAGCGCCAGCAACGAGCCCGCGTTTGAAAGTGCAAACAGCTTCCATGGCACGCCGCTTCTCTCCTGCCGCGCCAGCCAAAGCTGCAGCAGCGGACTCGTCGACGCCAACAGCAAAAACGGCAACCCAATCGTCAGGGTGAGCACGCGGAAAATTGCCGTCAGTGGATGTCCGGCTGCGTGGCTCAAGTCCGGCTGCACGGCAAACGCCAACGCAACCGCCGCCAAAACCAGCAGCGCGAGATGCAGGACAACTGCGGCTCGCACCGGCATCCGCCCCAGCCAATGCGCATACATATAGCCAAGCAGCAGGGCGGTCTGAAAGAAAACCAGGCAGGTGATCCACACAGCGGACGATCCCCCCAGCGCCGGCAGCAGCCCTTTGGCGGCCATCGGCTCGACGGCAAAGAGCAGAAATGCTCCGAGAAAGACCGAAATGCTGTACAGAATTCGATCAGGGCGATGCATCAGGGGGCGTCCCGCTGGAACGTTATCATGCGCGACCTTCATGCGCCTCCGTCGCCTGCCTGTTCCACAAGTGGTTCATCCCGGTTTTCCACCCCAACCCGCGGGGTAACTCCGTCGTAAACTTAGAACTGATGAGAATTGGCATCGACTTCGGAACCACGCGCGTCGTCGTCGCAAAGGTGGATCGCGGCAACTTTCCGCTGGTGCATTTTGAAACCCCGGACGGCCAGTCCACCGACTGGTTTCCTCCCGTGGTCGCGGTCCGCGATGATCGCCGTCTCTACGGCTGGCAGGCGATCGCGGCCCATGAAGACGACAGCTGGACGATTCTCCGCTCCCTCAAGCGCTCTCTGCGCAGTGGCGACCCTCATACCGAATTGCACGCCGGCGGTCAGGCCCTGCCTTTGCGCCTGCTGCTCTCCGAGATGATGGCTGCTCTGCGCACTCAGTTGCTGGAGCACTCCAACCTCGGTGCGCAACCCAACGAACCCCTCGAAGTATTTCTGGGCGTCCCCGCCAACGCCAACAGCAATCAGCGCTTTTTAACCGAAGAAGCCGCGCAGACCGCCGGCTTTACCGTGCTGGGCCTCATGAACGAGCCCTCTGCCGCCGCCATCGAATACGCCTACCGCAACAGCGCCGAGCGCCGCAGCCGCGCCGGCAGTGGCCTGCTCGTTTACGACATGGGCGGAGGCACCTTCGATGTTTCGCTCCTCACCCTTGGCGAATCCGAGCACACCGTCGAAACCTCCGACGGCATCCCCAACCTCGGCGGCGACGACTTCGACGAGATCCTCGCTGACCTCGCCCTTAAAACCGCGGGTCACGAAGCATCGCTCACTCCAACCGAGCGTCACCACCTCCTCGAGGAATGCCGCGAGAAAAAAGAGTCGCTCAATCCCAACACCCGCAAAGTCACCATCGACCTCGAACGCGTCCGTTCCAGCTGGTCGCAGATCACCATTCCCGTCGACGACTACTACGAACGCTGCCGCCCGCTCATCGAGTCCACCCGCCAACTGGTCGAGAACCTCCTCTCCTCCCATTCCGGCCTTCCCCTCGACATTCTTTATGTCACCGGCGGTGGCTCCGAGCTGCCTCCCGTAGCGCGCATCCTCCGCGAAACCTTCGGCCGAAAGGTGCGGCGTTCGTCTTACATGCGCTCGGCCAGTGCGGTTGGTCTCGCCATTCGTGCCTCCGCTCAAGCCGATGCCCTGCGCGAGCAATTCAATCAGAACTTCGGAATGTGGCGCGAAGCCGACGCCGGTGGAACCATCGTCTTCGACCTCATCTTTCCGCGCGGCGTCCGCCTGCCCAAGCCCGGCGAAACCCCCCTCTCCATCGAGCGTGTCTACCAGCCGGCCCATAACCTCGGCCACTTCCGCTACCTTGAGTGCTCCAGGCTCGACGAACGCGGCCAGCCTACCGGCGAGATCACCAACTGGGAGCAGATTCGTTTCCCCTTCGATCCTGGCCTCCAGAGCCTTCACGATCTGTCCGCTCATCCGGTCCAGCGCCTTCCCGATCAAATCGACCTTACCGTCCGCGAAAAATACACCTGCGACGCCAAAGGCAATGTGCAGGTCAGAATCTCCGCTGATCCTTCCGGCTATACGCGCAATTTCCTCATAGGGCATTCCGGAGCCAACGGATCGTCAACCAACGGCGCATCTTCCAAGCGCAGGCTCTCCGCCACGGCCTGAACTCGCGTCACTCGACCGTGATAGTAAATACCTCCATGCTCTGCACTCCGGAAGGATTGGTGTAAGTAGCCGTATAAGTATTCGTGCCCGAGGTCAAAGGAATCCCATAGATCGCCCGCGTATTCGCCATGTAGCCATTGGTACCAGCCCAACTCCACGCACCGCCGTTGATTGGCCACGGAGCCAGATTCACCACGTTTCCGGCGGCGACAGTCAAACTGTTCGTCTCCT
>CAZSWI010000117.1:0-10626 GCA_964610635.1 uncultured Acidobacterium sp. | reverse complement strand
CGACAAGACCGATCCGCTGGGGCAGAGCCAGGAAATGTATCGCGCACTGCGACAAATGGGGGTACAGGTGGAGATGGTGCAGTATCCGCGTGAGGATCATGGCCCGCTGGCGGGGGGAATTTTCGGATCGCCGAGCACGGAACCGTGGCATGGCTTCGATGGGCGGCAGCGGATTGTGATGTTTTTCAAGAAGGCCTTTGGAGAATGACGGTCGGGCCGAGCGGAGGGCGGACTGGTGGGTTGGGGAAGCTCCGATTAAGAACTTCGAGAACCGTCCCTCAGGGGCTAAAGCCCATTGTTCGCCGATCTTTTCGGCACGGCTGAAGCCGTGCCCTGATACAGAGCCAAAAGCAGTCCGCTAACCGAACCCGGACGGTCTGCCAGCGGCTTAGATTCGCTGTCTTTTCCAGCGGCCTTGTTTGAAGAGGATCAGGCTGGCTATGGCGATCGAGCATTCCGCGATAACCACGGCGAGGAAGGCTCCCTGTGCACGCATATGCACGCGCGTCGCCAGCCACCAGGCCAGCGGAATTTCGAGCACCCAGAAACCGAAGAAGTTCACGATGGTCGGGGTGAGGGTGTCACCGGCTCCATTAAAGGCCTGGAGCAGCACCATCACCCAGGCATAGGCGATGTTTCCGCAGGCGAAGGTACGCAGCGCCTTCCCTCCTATAGCCACCACCTCGGGATCATCGACAAACAATCGCACCACCGGCGTGGCCCAAATGAAAAATACGACACCCAGGGTCGCGAGGAAGAGCATGTTGTAGAGACCTGTGCGCCACACGGCCTGCTCGGCGCGTTCCGGATGCCTGGCCCCCAGATTCTGCCCGACCAGCGTCGCCGCGGCGTTGCTGAGTCCCCACGCCGGAAGGATGAAAAAAATCAGCACGCGGACGGCAACGGTATAGCCCGCAACGGATGCGGCGCCGAAGAGAGCGACAATCCGCACGAGACCAATCCAGCTGGCATTGGAGATGGCGAACTGCAGAATGCCGGTGAGCGAAACCCGCAACAGGCGCCAGAGGACGGGAACGTTCAGGTAGATATGGCGGGGAAGGATGTGGATCCGCTCGGTCCCGCGCATCAACCGGTAGAACTGATACAGGACCGCGATGCTGCGGCCCGTGAATGTGGCGAGAGCCGCCCCGGTAACGCCAAGATGCGGGAACGGACCCAGGCCGAAGATGAGGCAGGGGTCAAGGATGAGGTTGGCGATGTTCGACACCCACAACAGGCGCATGGCAATGGCGGCATCGCCGGCTCCGCGAAAGATGGCGTTGTTGAGGAAGAGCATGATGATGGCGCCGCAACCGCCGAGGGCGATGCGGGCGTAGCCGGATCCGAGGGCGACAATCGCCGGGGAGGCTCCCATCGCACGGAGAAGATGCGGCGCAGCCAGACCGGCCGGAATCCCCAGCGCCAGCGAAATCAGCAAGCCGAGCAGGATGGCCTGTACCGCCGAGATAGCGGCGTCCTCTGGATCTTTCTCTCCGATGCGGCGCGCCACCATCGCTGTGGTTGACAGTGAAAGACCCAAGCCGATCGAGAAGGCGAGGGCCAGGATCGACTCCGTGATGCCCACGGTCGCGACCGCGTTCGCCCCGAGGCGTCCGACCCAGGCGGTGTCAACGACGGCGAACAGCGACTCCAGCACCATTTCCAGCACCATCGGGATCGCGAGCAGGAGGATCGAACGGTTCAGGCTGCCGGTGGTGTAGTCCTGGTGGGAACCGCGGAGAGCCTCGCCGACCGAGGACCAGAATCCGCGCTGGGGCCCGGGCTGAACAGGGGTGTCCATGGAGTGTTCGAGAAGTGTACAGGACGCGCAGAGACAGGGAACCTGGCCAGACCGCCCTTATGACAAACGCAGGGGCAGGGCTCCGGAACCGGATAACTAGATCAGCAGAGTCTGGGCGGTTTCTTCCGAAGGGGCGTCGGCGAAATGCAGATCGGGGAGGTCCGCGACGGCCCGGCGCAGCGATTGTTCCCAGCGGGCGTGGATGGTCTGCAGCTCGGCATCGCCGTGGGTGAACTTGCGATAGCAATCGAGAATAAGGCTGTCTTTGCGATACAGAACGAGTTCTATGGGCGGCCCGATCGCACCGTTCGAACGCATAGTGGCGTCGAAGGAAAGAAGGGCATATTTGGCCGCAACCATCAGGCTGGTGGAATTGAAAACCACGCCGCGATCGAGGAGCGGACGACCGTATTTGTACTCGCCGAGCTGCAGGAAGGGGGACTCCTCGGTGGCGCTGATCGGGTTACCCTGCGGGTAAATCATGTAGAGGGCGGGGGCCTCGCCGCGGACCTGGCCGCCGAGCAGCAGATGCACGTTGAAGGAGTAGTTGTCGCGTTCGAGGGCGGCGCGGTCGAGTTCCGCGACGTGGCGGACGCACTCGCCCAGCTCGCGGGCAGCCTCATACATGCTGCGGGCCCGCGCGAGGCCTTCGCCGGCGGCGAAGCTGGCCCTGGCCAGGTTGACGACCGATTGGCTGAGGGAGAGGCTTCCGCTGCTGAGCACAACAAATGCCCGCTCGCCCGGCTGGCAGAAGGTGTGCATCTTGCGCGCGATATTCAGGTCGTCGAATCCCGCATTGGTCCGGGAATCCGACGCCATAACCAGGCCTTCCTGTGTCATGATGCCAAGACAGTAGGTCATTGTAGCGGTGCAGTTCCCCCAGTTCGCGTGTGCCGATATGCCATTGTGCCAGCTTTCGGGGCGGGTTCAAAGACATTCGACAACGCACGCACCGATCGTTACATCTTAAGAAGACCGATAAATAGCACCGTGGAGGCACGATGCTCCTTCGTTTGGGCTATGACATGCTGTTTGAGATCCCGGAACCGGTCGCCTGCGTGGCTCAGCTGCGGGTGCACCCGTCGCGCATCGCGGGCCTGCGGGGCCCGGATCACGTCCAGGTGGAGCCGAAGGTCTCCATTGAGGAATATACCGACTCGTTCGGCAACCAGTGCACGCGATTTCTCGCGCCGGGCGGGCAGCTGCGGCTGAAGAACGATTTTCATTTTGAGGATTCGGGGCTGCCGGATGCCGCCAGCCCGTATGCGGTGGCTCATCCGATCGCGGAGCTTCCGCACGAAGTGCTGCGTTTTCTTCTGAGCAGCCGGTACTGCGAAGTGGACAGCCTGGCGCCGGCGGCATTCGATCTTTTCGGAAACACGGTTGCCGGCTGGGAGCGCGTGCGGGCCATCTGCAACTGGGTTCATGCGAAGGTAGCCTTCGGCTACTCCTTTGCGCGCCCCACGAAGACTGCCCTCGATGTCTTCACCGAGCGACAGGGGGTGTGCCGGGACTTTCAGCATCTGGCTATCACCTTTTGCCGCGCGCTGGGCATTCCCGCGCGTTACGTAGCCGGCTACCTCGGCGATATCGGCGTGCCCCCTTCGGATACGCCTATGGACTTCAGCGCGTGGTTCGAGGTTTATCTGGAAAATCGGTGGTGGACCTTCGATGCGCGCCACAACGTGCCACGCATCGGCCGGGTTCTGATGGCCACCGGCCGCGATGCCGCGGACGTGGCTTTCTTCACATCGTTCGGCGCAGCGAACCTGAAGAGCTTTTTCGTGATTTCAGACGAAGTGAAAGACGCGCCCAAGCCGGCTCCCGAAGCGGCTCCATCCCGGGGCTGATCGGCTCGCACTCAGGTGAAGGAATCAGAACTCCAAAGCAATATGGGAGTAGACCGGGTCGCGGAAGGTGATGTGGAGCGCCTTCTTCAGGGGCGTCGCCTGGATGCCGAAGATGCCCGGCCAGTCGATCACCTCAAAGACGTCGGGGGTGACCAGCGCCTCCAGTTGTTTGGCGGTAAAGGCCGGATTCCGGTTGATGAGCGCGTTGGCACGGAGCATGGCGTGAAAGAGGGCATAAGGAATCTTTTGGATGTGGGTTCTGGCCCCCGTAGCCTCTTTCAGCAGGCGGATGAGGTCGATATAGTCGATTCGCTCGAGGCCGGTGATGTTGTAGGCGCCGGCGATCTCAGTTTCCACCGCTGAGGCGACGATGCTGGTGAAGTCGCCCGCATACAGCGGTTGACGCAGATACCTGCCGTTGCCCGGAATCGGAAAGACGGGCGTCTTCCGCATAAAACGCGCCAGCCAGCCAATGTGTTTGCGATCGAACCATCCGAACATCAGCGTAGGGCGCAGCACGACCTGGCGGATGCCCGAAGCCAGGACAAGCGCCTCCTGTGCTTTTTTGGTCTCCGTGTAGTTGTCGACGGCCATGGAGTTCACGACCGACGAGGAGATGTTCACGGCATACGGGACGTTATACCGCAACGCCGCCTCTATCAGCCGTTCAGAGGCTGTGACGTTGTTTCTCACATACTCTTCGGCATAGAGCCCGCCAATTTGCGCATGCCCGATCACAAGGTGCGTACAGCCCTCTAACTCGCTCTGCCAGGGCCCAGCCTCCGCGAGGTCCGCCTCGATCACACGCAACTCGGGGTGCAACTGTCGCAGGATGGCGATGTTTTTCGGGTGTTTGTCGATGGCCACGATCTCGCTGCCGGAGAGCGCCTTGAGACGTGGAATCAGGTTCTGGCCTACCAGTCCCGCCGCTCCTGTAACAACAATTTTTCCGATAGACATCAGTCTGCGGATCCCATTTCATTGGAACTGAGGTTGCGCGCCATCTGCCGGCCCAGTCGCACGTTGTATGGACGCATCCCACTTATACTCACTACCGAACAGTGGCTGGCTTCTGGCTAACAACCAGAAACTGCTTTCCGAAGATCGGCCATGCTGCGGGAATGGCGAGATAAAGACGTAAAGCCCACAACGGGGGCTGGCGACCGTGGGACATTGTGTAAGGCAGGAAACGTCCAACCGTCTTTTCGATCTTATACCCGCACGTCGACAATGCCTCGGCGAGCGATAGTTCGGTCAGTTCGACGTAATGATCGAAAAAATCCCAGTAATCCCCAGGTATGTATTTGATATTCGGTCCCATAGCGAGGAAACGCCCCCCTGGCTTCAGGCAGCGGAAGGCATTGGCAAGCACCGTGCGTACGGCAGCTTTGTCCGGGAGATGTTCGAGGAAGTTGCTGGTAAATACCACGTCCAGCGATCCCTCCGCCAGAGACCATGGCTCCGAACAGTTCTGCTGCAATACAGTGACTGCCTGCGCAGCTCGTTGCCGGATTTCAGGGTTCATATCCATCGCATATCGTTCGCGTGCAGTAACGTTGTTGATGAACTCGCAGTATCCCGCACCTAAGTCCAGTATGGTACCGCTCGAGGGAAGCCATTGAGAAAAGTAGGGCACCAATATCTTCCACACTTCAGTTCTATATTCGGTTCTTCCGGAAAATCGGGCACTGTAGATACGCTGCAGGTCGGATTCTGGTGGGGCAATTTGCATGTTCTTCCTTTGCTGATGCAGAACGCACATCTCAGAATGACACTTCTGAGAATTGCAGTGTCAGTGTTTGTGAATTGCAGTAATCCGAGTAAATCCCCTTCTTTTTAGACCAGGGATGGGATTCTGGCCCGCCAGACCCACTGCTCCTGTGACGACAAACCCGCTGGTAGACATCAGTCTGCAGACCCCATTTCATTTGCGCTCAGGTTGCGCGCCATCCGTCGCCCCAATCGCACGCTTTCCGCAATGCCGCGATCCTCAGGATAATAGAAGCAGGTATCAGCTATCTGCAAACCGAGGATAGCTGTCTGCACAGGGGGCAGCATCTTCAGGAAGCCCGGCGCACAGATGGGCTGCGCATAACGCAGGCGCGCCACTCGCGAATCGATCACGTCGTCCTGGGTCAGCGCGGGCTGCATAGCCTGCAATGCGGCAAGGGCCTCGCCCAGCAGACGTTCGTCTGGCCAGGAGAATTTCGGGTTTGTCACCGGCATGTAGTACGGAACGTAGACCACCGTGTCGTTTACAGGGCGAAGGTTGGAGAACTCTATCATCCCGGGAATCTCGAAGGCGGGGTCGGAAAAATTCACCCAGAAGTGAGGGCTGAGGGAGCGCCTGAGTTTGAAGACGAGGCAACAGATACCGATGTTAGGAATGGCGTCATACTGCTGCTTCACGGCATCTGGAAGGTCGGGGATGAGGCGAGAGACAAAGGGAGTCGGTACGGTCGAGATCACCGCGTCCGCAGAGACAGATCCCGCAGACGTTTCGACGCCGGTCACGCGACCGTTCTCCGTGACCACGCGCTTCGCGGCATTGCTGAGCATTAGTTTTCCACCGCGGCGTTCAATCTCTGAGACAAGCGCATGGACCAGCGTCTCCGTACCGCCCTCAATGTAGCCCAGCTCCTCCTGCATCATGCTCTTGCGTGAGCGGCCGATGCGGCGGATGCGCGTCCATATCCAGCTGGCAGAGATGTTGCCCTGAAACTCGTAGAACTTGTGCCGGAAAAGCGGGTCCCAGTGCAACTTGTAGACGCTTTCGCCGCACCACGTAGTGATCCATTCTTTGGCCGTGCGATGCTCCAGTGAGGGCCAGCTGTCGCGCTTTGCCGAGATGAAGGCGAAGAGCCCATAGCGGAACTTGTCGATCAGGCCCATGCCCCGGAATTTCAGCAGCGCCACCGGATTTCCCCAGTCACTCAGCCGGCCACGTGCATACAGGCCCATGGAGGTCACCCGCCAGCGCAGCTTGCTCTCTATACCGAGTTCGCGCAGCAACTCAAAGGTGGGATAGTCGGTCCTGCAGATGAAGTGGTAGTAGCGCTCGATGGAAAGGCCGCCGAAGTCGAAATGCGCGGCCATGCCGCCGGGCTGCTTATCCGCTTCCAGCACTGTGACTTCATGTCCGTCGATGACGGCCTGATAGGCCGCGGCGAGTCCCATCGCTCCGGAACCGAGAATAACAACACGCATCAGGGACTGCCTTTCTCTCTGCCGACGGGCTCGTTGCTCAGGTGGGTATTGCTGTGCAAATTATAGTTGGGCTCAATCCCCGGGGCGTCGCGGCACCGACAGCGGAAATGGCCACCCATGCGCTCCCAGAATGCACTCGGAATGAAAAGCTCCCGGGATTTTCGGCGCCAGCGAGCGCCGGTCAAGTGTAGACTGACCTTGATCCGTGGCGGCAAAATAGAAACTCGCGGTCGACTTCTGCATCGCCGGTGATGCAACCCCGAAAGGTGTGGATTAGTTATGCTGTCGCTTGCCTCCCCTGCGCGTCCGCGCGCCGTTGCCCTTGTCACGGCCCTGGCTATCACAGCACACCTGGCACTTATTGGCCTCCCGTTCATTAATTTCGAATGGGCCTTTTCAGATGCGGCGCGTTATTTCATCGTGCACCAGCCGGAGTTGCTCGTCCGTTTTCTCCGTGTTGAGGCCAATCCCCTCGGGATACCGCTGCTTGCCTTTATCATTCATAGTCTTCTGCCATTCCTGAAGATCGATTTTATAACGCGCCTTATCGCCATATCCGGGTTCGCATTACTGGCATATGCGCTGCTGCGTATCAACGGGCGCGCAGGTGTTACCTTATCAGCGCCACTTCTTATGGCGATTGTCTTCCTGAATCCTCTGATCTGGACCTTCGGCGGGCGCGGCGGCGCGGATTTCTTCCCTGCGATGCTTGCTCTATGCGCTGTGGCTTTGTTTTGGGATGCGGCCGACAGCACCACGAGACGCATCCTCGCCATAGTCCTTTTGGGCATTGCGACTGTCCTGAAATACCATGCTGTCTTACTGCTTCCACTTGTCTGGTTAGAGGCGTTGAGTCGCCCTGGCACAAATCATAAACGCGCTTTCGCACGGCTGTGCGCCATATCCTGTGCCGTCATGTTGTTGCCTGCGATTTACGTTGTGGCTGTAAGACACTTTCTTGGCTTCTGGTTCACACCACCGCATTTTCAGGAAGCCTTCCATCCTTTACTAACGCCGACTTTCGTGATCACCAATTTCGTCAGCTATTCGGGTTATCTTGCCTTGCTTCTAATTCCGTTTTCAATCTTGCCCCTGTGGAAACTTGCCCATTCTCTGTCAGGGGTCATCAGGATTGCCGGCACAGCGCTGCTTTTGTTCGCGCTTGGTTACATCTTTGTTGCTCCGAATGGGGAAATGGGTTTTGGACCGCTCGATCGTTACTTAACCCCGCATGTTGTGGGTGGTTGTTTTGCTTTATGTGCCGGTCTATTTGTTCTGTGTATTGTCGATGGCATTAACGGCGCGCGCGCCAACCCTTCAGATCAGCGTTACATACTTTGTCTTGCGGCGGGGATCTTTCTGTTTATTGGTGTTCTGTCGTTCACGCGTCCGGCGCAACGCTATCTCCTGTTCGTGTTGCCACTGGCTTATTGTTTTGTCGCGCGCGCTATGGCGGGACGCAGGTTAATGATCGCATTTGCGATCGTGCTGAGCATCGCGATCAACGCCTTTATTTCCGCCAATCAGGTGGCTACAGGGCAAGCTGCGGCGGAAATGATGAAACAGATTACCGATAACGGATATTTGCCATCGACGGCGGAAGGAATATTAGGCGTGCAGGAAGGCGACAAGTTCCCTCTGGTATACAAGTCGCCGCCTCGATATACCGTTGTTCCGGGAAAGGCTCCCGATGCCATAGTGGTGGTTGACAAGAGACCATTTCCTTTTGCGCATAAGGCGTATTCGCTTGTGCCCATAGACAGTCCATCCGTGGGCAATCAGTAGCGTGACGTTAACGAAAGCTTTTCATTTATGATACGAAACGGCTTCATCCTTCCCCTGAGACCTACCATTCACACACGAGAAGGGAGCATTTCTATGCCCAGTTACCTCTTACAAGTCGCCTATACCGCCGAGGCGGTGGCGGCTCTGATTGCCAAACCGCACGACCGCACCGAGGTCATCGGAAAAGTAGTGGAGAAACTCGGCGGCAAGCCGGGACCGCTGTATCTCTCGTTTGGAGACTACGACGTAGTTGGAATTTACGAGATGCCCGACAACGTGAGCGCGGCGGCCTTCGCGTTTGCGATTGCCTCAGGCGGCGCATGCAAGAGCGTGAAGACCACTCCGCTGCTGACGACAGAGGAAGGAATCGCCGCGATGAAGAAGGCAGGCGGCTCAGGCTATAAGCCAGTGACTGCGAAGAAGTAGTTCTTCGAGTATCTGGCCGGGGCCAGCGGAAGCGAAATTAACGCTTCCCTGCCCCGGCGCTCTCCAGCTTCGCTTCGGCTTCAGCGATGACCTCGTTGGCGTGGGCGTACTTCTCAGAATCTTCGCCGGCTTCGTTCCAGAGCTGCTGCCCATGCTGGAGTTGTTCCTGCACCGCGCCGGTGTCGATTTCCTCTGGCTTGTGCGCGGACTCGGCAAGGATCGTCACCCGCTCGGGCAGCACTTCGACGAAGCCGCGCGCGACGGTGTAGCGCTGGGCTGAGTCCGGGGCTCCGCTCTCGCCGCCGTGCAGCCGAACTTCGCCGGCTCCGATTTCGGAAAGCAGAGGAGCGTGCCCGTATAGAACCTCGAAGTACCCGTTCTTTCCGGGAATCTCGACCGCTTCCGCATCCTGATCGAGAAGGATGCGATCGGGGGTGACGAGCCGGACTTTGAGCTTGCCTTCGGCCATGGCTACTTGTTCACCGCTTTCAGCTTCTCAGCCTCTTCAAGCACTTCTTCGATGGTGCCGCGCATGTAGAAGGCCTGCTCCGGCACGTCGTCATGCTTGCCGTCGATGACCTCTTTGAAGCTGCGGACCGTATCGGCGATCTTACAGTACTTGCCGGGAATACCAGTGAACTGCTCGGCGACGTGAAAGGGCTGCGAGAGGAACTTCTGCACTTTGCGCGCGCGCGAGACAGTGACCTTGTCCTCCTCGGAGAGTTCGTCGATGCCGAGAATAGCGATGATGTCCTGAAGGTCTTTGTAGCGCTGCAAAATGCGCTTGACGCCCTGGGCCACGTCGTAGTGGTCCTGGCCGACGACGCGCGGGGTAAGAATGCGCGAGGTGGAGGCGAGGGGATCGACGGCGGGATAGATGCCGAGTTCCGAGAGCGGACGCGAGAGCACGGTGGTGGCGTCGAGGTGAGCGAAGGTGGTTGCGGGCGCCGGATCGGTAAGGTCGTCGGCCGGCACGTAGACGGCCTGCACCGATGTGACAGACCCACGCTTGGTGGAGGTGATGCGCTCCTGCAGTTCGCCCATTTCGGTGGCGAGGTTGGGCTGATAGCCGACAGCGGAAGGCATACGGCCGAGGAGGGTGGAAACTTCAGATCCGGCCTGGGTAAAGCGGAAGATGTTGTCGATAAAGAGCAGCGTGTCGGCGCCTTCCTCATCGCGGAAGAACTCAGCGACGGTGAGGCCGGTGAGCGCGACGCGCAGACGGGCACCGGGCGGCTCGGTCATCTGGCCATAGATGAGGGCGGCTTTCGATTTTGCCGGATCTTTCAGGTTGATGACGCCGGACTCCTGCATTTCGAGCCACAGGTCGTTGCCTTCGCGGGTGCGTTCGCCCACGCCGGCAAAGACGGAGAAGCCGCCATGCTGGGAGGCAACGTTGTTGATGAGCTCCTGGATGATGACGGTTTTGCCAACGCCGGCGCCGCCGAAAAGGCCGGTCTTGCCGCCCTTGAGGAAAGGCTGGATGAGGTCGATGACCTTGATGCCGGTCTCGAACATCTCTTCGCGGGTGGACTGCTCGTCAAAGGCCGGAGCGGG
>CAZSWI010000116.1:0-10757 GCA_964610635.1 uncultured Acidobacterium sp. | reverse complement strand
CGCCCCGACCAGATCAAAGCCCCGCTCGATCCCCCGCCGCACATCCTCGAAGAATTGAAAAAGCCCCGCGACTACAACGCGGACCTCAAAAAGCTATTGGCCTCGTCGAACATCTGCTCCAAGCGCTGGGTCTTCGAGCAGTACGACAGCATGGTGCAAACCAACACCGTCCAGGGCCCCGGCGGCGAAGCCGGCGTGATGCGGATTAAGGGCACGAATCGCGGGCTCGCCATGGCTTTGGATGGAAACGGCCGCTGGGGCTATCTGGACCCGCAGTGGGGGGCCGCTCTTGCGGTCGCGGAGGCAGCGAGGAAAGTCGCTTGTACTGGTGCAACTCCTGTAGCCGCGACCAACTGTTTGAACTTTGGAAATCCTGAGAAGCCGGAGATTATGGCTCAACTTTCCGCTGCCGTCGATGGCATTGCCCAGGCATGTAAGGAATTGCGCACCCCAATTACCGGGGGGAATGTCTCTCTCTATAACGAGACGCGTGGAGAGGGAATCTACCCAACGCCCGTGATAGGTATCGTGGGTATTCTGGACGATATATCGAGGGCCGTTCCTCCGAATTTTCAGCGGGCGGGCGACCATATTCTGCTACTGCGTCCAAATTCCGCCCCGTATGGGACGGAACAACAACGTTTGTCGGCATTCGGATCGTCTGAGTACGCGAAAGTGGTCCTGGGCTCCTGTTGGGGCACTGTTCCGTTGATTGAACTGGATATTGAGGCCTCTCTGCACCGAGTCCTGCAACGGCTGGCGGAGGCCGGACTGATGCACTCGGCGCGCGACGTTTCCGATGGCGGGCTCGCTGTCACTCTCGCAGAAGCTGGCTTTCCGCTCGGTTTTGGAGCCCGTGTTGCTACGTTTCAGCCCGATCGTGCGGACGTTCTGGACGCTTATTTCTCCGAACCGGCGAGCAACGTGATCGTTACATGCGACCCTGAATCGCGCCAGGCTATCGAAAGGCTGGTCGACGAATGCGACGAGCTGTATTGCGATCCGATTGGCACAACCACTACCGGGAATCTCCAGATTGTCTTCGATAACAAATCTGTGGTTTCCGCTGACATCTCAGAACTTCGTAATTCATGGTCCACTGCTCTCGAAGCTCAGCTCGCCGAAGTGGTGACGGCGTGACTCGCCTGCGCTTTGAAGGCTTCCCACACGCAGGGGCTAAAGCCCAGGTTTCAGAAGAGCGCTGTTCGGCACGACTGAAGTCGTGCCCTGACACAAAAGCGAATTTGAGGGACGGGGCCATGGCGGTCGCGGCGATCGGCGAGCCCGAAGACCCCAAGCTGCGCGAAGAATGCGGCGTGGTTGCGATCCATGGGCACCCCGACGCTGCCCGCCAGGCCTACCTCGGCCTCTACGCCCTCCAGCATCGCGGACAGGAATCGGCCGGCATTGCTACCGCCGACGGCACGCACCTCTCGAACATCAAGGGCATGGGCCTGGTCTCTGAAATTTTCACCGACGAGGTCATCGCGCGGCTCAAGGGCGACATGGCCATCGGCCACACGCGCTACTCCACTACGGGCGACTCGGCGCTGCTCAACGCGCAACCCATCCGCGTCGAATCGACCAAAGGCCTCATCGCCATCGCGCATAACGGCAACCTCGTCAACCTCGGCAATCTCCGCATCCAGCTCGAGCGCCAGGGCGCATTTTTCCAGACCACCAGCGATTCAGAGATCATCGTCCAGCTCATCGCGCACTCCCAGGCCACCACGCTGGTCGATGCTATCGCCGATTCGCTGCGCCAGGTCGAGGGCGCCTTTTCGATTGTGATGATGACTCGCGATCGCATTTTTGCCGCGCGCGATCCGCATGGCTTCCGTCCGCTCTCGATGGGGCGCATCTCGAATCCCGACGGTCCTGATACGGTCGTCTTCGCCTCGGAGACGTGCGCCTTCGATCTGCTGCGCGCCAAATACGAACGCGACGTGTTGCCCGGCGAGTTGATCATGGTCACGGGCGATGGCGTCACATCGCGGCAGTACGCGCCGCCGAATCAGACCAGCTGCATCTTTGAGCATGTCTACTTCGCCCGCCCCGACAGCATGATCTACGGCCGTTGGGTGCAGGAGAGCCGGGAAGAAATGGGCCGCCAGCTCGCCCGCGAATCTCACGTCGATGCCGACCTCGTCGTCCCAGTCCCCGACTCCGGCGTGACCGCGGCCATCGGCTACGCCGCCGAAAGTGGCATTCCGTTCCGCTTTGGCCTCATCCGCAATCACTACGTAGGCCGCACGTTTATTGAGCCCGAGCAGCGCGTGCGCGACTTCGGCGTGAAGCTCAAGCTCAACCCGGTGCGCAATCTGCTCGAAGGCCGGCGGATCATCCTGATCGACGATTCGATCATTCGGGGCACGACGAGCCGGAAGATCGTCCGGATGGTGCGTCAGGCCGGCGCCACCGAAGTTCATCTGCGCATCAGCTGCCCGCCCACCATCTCGCCCTGTTATTACGGCGTCGATACACCGCGCAAAGCGGAACTGATCGCCGCCAACTACTCGGTCGAGGAGATTCGGCAGTACATCGAGGCCGACTCGCTGGCCTATTTGTCACTGGAGGGGTTACGAAATGCCTGCGACGGCGGCGAGGGCAACAAATTCTGCGTGGCCTGCTACACGGGTGACTATCCCACGCAATGGGTCGATGTCGAAGACATTCTGCCCGCGCAGGATGCCGCCCTGGTGTAGCGCCTTACCGGTCCGCTGCAAGGCAGGCTTCTTAACGCCAGTGAGTTTTCCGGGCCGAATCGCCGGACGCCGTTCTGCGCCGCGCAACCTCCCCATCCCGCGCTGCTTCCCATAACCCAGAAGGGAGAATGTTGAATGGCAGCGAAGAAAAGTTCCTCGAAGAAATCGTCTTCAGGCAGAAAGTACGGTCCCAAAGCGGGGGAGAAGGTCCGGGAGGAGATGCATGAGATGAAACGTGGCACGCTGAAGAGCGGGCGCAGCGGCAAGAAGGTCACAAGTCGCAAACAGGCCATCGCAATCGGCCTTTCCGAAGCGCGCAAAGAAGGCGCTAAGGTGCCCCAAAAGTCTTCCTCGAAGAAAAGCTCTTCGAAAAAATAGTCCCGCCGGTACATCTGAACCGAAGCGCGAAACCTGCCGGCTCCCCCAAAGCCGGCAGTGCGCGTTCTCGGCCGGGGATTGCTGCCCGCAGACTCCCGGACCGCGGTTTCCGGGAGGGGCTTCTTCCTGCTACCTTCAAAGGTAGCCCCTCATGTTCGAGAGCACTCCCGATCTTTCTTCTCACAGGTTCGTTCGCGCTTGTCTGCGCCAGCCGGTGGACCGCACGCCGGTGTGGTTTCTCCGTCAGGCTGGCCGCTACATGCCGGAATATATGGCGGTGCGGCGACACCACACGCTGCTGGAGATTTGCAAGCGTCCCGATCTGGCGGCGGAGGTCACCATCACGGCCGCGGAAAAGCTGGACGTTGACGCTGCCATTATTTTTGCCGACCTGCTGTTGCCGCTCGAATGCATGGGTCTGGACTTCGAATTTCAGGCAGGTGAAGGGCCGGTGATTCACAAGCCGCTGCGCACCGGCGCCGACATCGACGCTCTCAAAACCACTCGCACCAGCGAACTCAGTTACGTCGGAGAGGCCATCCAGCGCGTGGCCGCGCATTTTCATGGGCGGCTTGGCATGATCGGTTTCTGCGGCGCGCCGTTCACCCTGGCCAGCTACATGATCGAAGGCGGCGGCTCGCGCAACTACATCGAGACCAAGAAGCTGATGTACCGGCAGCCCGACGCATGGCGCAGGCTGCTCGACAAACTTGTCATCGTGCTCCGCGAATTTGCCGCGCAACAGGTGGCCGCGGGGGCCGACGTCATCCAGATTTTTGACAGCTGGGCGGGGGCGCTCAGCCTTCCCGACTATCGCGATTTCGTTCTGCCCGCCGCGCGCACGCTGGTGCGGGAAGTGCAGGCGCAGGGCGTGCCGGTTATCTACTTCGGCGTGGATACGGCGAGCCTGCTGCCGGCCATGCGCGAAACCGGCGCTGACGTTCTTGGACTGGACTGGCGCACGCCGCTCGATCAGGCGTGGCGCGGACTTGACTACGCCTGCGCGGTGCAGGGCAATCTGGACCCCATTACGTTGTTTGCCGAGCCCGAGCTGATCCGCAGGCGGGTGCATCAGATATTGGCGCAGGCCGCCGGCCGGCCTGGACACATCTTCAACCTCGGACACGGCATCGTTCCGGGAACCCCTGTCGAAAACGTTCAGGCTGTGGTTGAGTTTGTGCGCGAGTACTCGCCGGCGCTATCGCCTGTGGAGGCGCGCCATGGCTGACGCTGTTCTGTTGCTGGCACACGGCACCGCGGACGCGGTGGAGGAGATTCCGGAGTACCTGCTGCGCGTGACTGGCGGGCGGCAACTTCCTGAAGCAGCTGTCGAAGAGGTGCGGCATCGCTTTTCGCTGATCGGCGGAAGCCCGCTCACCCGGCTCACGCTCGAACAGGGCCGTCTGCTGGCTGAGGAACTCGGCGTGCCTGTTTATGTGGGAATGCGTAACTGGAAGCCGTTCATCGCCGATGTGGTGAAGAAAATGCGCGACGATGGGGTAACGCGCGCTGCGGTCATCTGCCTTGCGCCGCAAAATTCACGCACCAGCGTGGGTCTCTATCGGCGCGCGGTTTTTGCCGCCGCCGAGGGCTCGCTGGCCCTGCGGTTTCTGGATGACTGGGCTGACCATCCGCTGCTCGCCGATGCATTTGCCGAACGGCTGCGCTCTCTGCGCGAGCAATTTGGTGCTGAGGTTGGGAGTCGGGTCCCCATCCTTTTCACCGCGCACAGCGTTCCGTGCAGAACCATCATTTCCGCGCCGCGGACGAGCGCAGATAGCGCGCCTGATCCGCCAGACCCGTATCCCGTGGAAGCCAAGCTGACCGCGGCTCTGGTGGCCGGACGCATTCCGGGGCTCACGCCGGACAACTGGTACTTCGCCTTCCAGAGCCAGGGATTGTCGGGTGGGCCATGGATTGGCCCGACGGTGGAAGATACGCTGACTGCTCTGCGCGAACAGGGCGTCACCAGCCTCATCATTCAGCCGATCGGCTTTCTGTGCGATCACGTCGAGATCCTCTACGACATCGACATTGGCTTCCGCGATTTTGCTGCGAACCTGGGCATGACGGTGCGGCGGCCGGCTTCGCTCAACGATTCCCGTCTGCTGACGCTCGCTCTGGCGGATTTGGCAAAGCGGGGACTGGCGTAGAGCGGCGAAGGGTTTGGGTTGGGCGCTGGATTGCCGAGGCGAATATTAGTCGCAGCTTGAGGCCACACCGCGCATCTGAATACTGTGAGAAGGAATGAAGACCTGGCAAAAACTTGCGCTGATCGTTCTGCCCGCGATTCTGATCCTTGGCATCGGGATCTGGCGCATTCAGGTAGCGCGCAATCGGCCTGGTTTGGCGCCGCAGAGGGCTGAGGAGCGTCACCTTTCCGACGAGGAAATGGTCCAGCCGCGTAAGCTGTACATCGACGATCTGAAATCGGCGCGCGACCTGATCGGCAAACCGGTCTGGGTGCAGGCCGGCTACGAGATGGACTACTATCCGTATGCGTCGCACAGGGTAGATTTCGCTCACAAAGCCGGAGTACTGCCGAGTGTCCAGCGGCTGGACATCCGCGATATTGTCACCGGAAAATTGCCCGTCAACATGCCCACACGCATACCGCGCGGTACAGCGCAGGCCTTCGCCGTGTTCGCGATGCCCGGCGATCCAAAGGAATATGCAACAGCGATCGGCACAATTCAGGGGACCGATTCGACGTACTACTGCGACAATGTTTTTTATTACGACGATCCGCACCAGATGTACAAATTCTGGCCTGCCGACGTGTGGCAAGCGGTCGACCAGCACCAGCCGATCGCGGGCATGACGGAGCTGGAAGTCGCAATGGCGCTGGGAGTCATGCAGCGGTCGGACTCCTCGGACTACGGCAACCGCACGGTCGAGTACGACGCCGGCGGCAAGCACTGGGAAGTGACCTTCCAAAGCGACAAGGCCGCCCAGGTGCAGCAGCGGGGAGTTATTCCCGGATCAGGCGGATAATTCCCCTACCGCCCGAGGGCAATCCTCGCGAGCCCTCAGGACGATGGAGCTGCCATTAGGCTCGTTCCGAAAATCTGTGTGGCGAGGCCAGGAAACGCTGGCGCAACAGCGTGAGCCAGTTTCCCAACGTTGAACTCGCCGCGGGGGCAAATAAGGTCACTTCCGCGGAGGCTGAGTGGGAGGGCGCCGGCCCTCGCTTTTCCGCCTTCGGCGTGTTTGGAGCCTGGGGGTTCGTCAGGGAACCAGACTGGGCCAGCACGCAGCGTCGCAACCAGGCTGAAACGGTGAGGCCGGCCTGGGCTGCTTGCTTCTCGATTCGCCGCTGCTCGGCAGTTGAAAAACGGGTCGTAATGCGACGACTGCGATCCAGCGGGGCCTGCTTCTTCGGCGCGGCTTTCTTCACGCCTTCTGCCGGCTTTGCGTGAACGCTGTTGGCCAGTATTCGCCGAAAAGCCGGATGCGTTTTTCTGCGCGATATCGCCGCCGCGGGTACGGCGCACTTCGCAGCAGCCGAAGCCCCTGCCGCTTGCTTTATCGCTTGCCCTCTCATCTGAATTGCGGCCTTCGATGGTCCTGATGCCGCGAGCTTTGTAATTCGCGGCCTTGCCTGAATCGCAGGCTTCGCCAGGCTCGATGTCTCGAGTCTTTTCGATCGCGGCGCGACCTGAACGTCAGGCTTCGCCAAGCCGGATGGCGCGTGGCGTTTCATTTGCGGGATAACCTGGTTGGCAGCCTTAGCTGAGCTCGGCGCAGCATATTGTGCCGACAACGCTTTTGCCTGAACCACTAACCTTGCCACTGCCTCCGTTTCGGCGGCTTTGTCCAATGGGCTCACCTGGACACCGACCTCAGGCGAGAGCGATTTCGGCTGTGTGGTTGAGGCTCTGCGTTTAAGCTCCTTCGGCTGCGCGGCGCCTTCATTTGCCGGGTCCTTTATTGTGCGCGCTGGCCTTTCGGCTGGTGCGATCGCCCAGGGCATGATCTCGGTCACGTCCGTCTGCGGCTGAACTGTTGCTATGGCAGGTGCTGTTTCCGGACTCAATGAGGCTGCGGCATCTGCAACGGCGTCCCTGACAACCACGGCCGGCACATGCGCCTCGACCGTCGCCTGCGGATCGATCCTTTCAGGCGCATCCGCCGCCGCAATCGCAGGCTGAATCCGCGGCCTTGCCTGGTGGGACTGCCGCTTCCGATATTGCCGGATCGCCTCTTCGTAGGGAATTTCTCGGATCTCTTCAGCCTCGAGACCATTCGTATGACGATTGCCATTGCCGGTGTGGGGCTGCTTCTCTGCCCAGCTTTGGAAACGGCTCAGAATGTCGCGAAGATCGTCAGGATTCGTTCCCGGCTGCATGCGAAATCCTCCATGCGCCGAGCCTAAATGCAAAGGCGAGCGGCGGGAGGGTGAAAAATGAGAATTCTCTCAGAAGCATTCCGAAATGGAACGGTCAGGGATCGCTCCCGTTACGGGAACCGCACTCGCTGCCTTAGCCCGTATTCCGCAGCCCCGCCGCAATCCCGCTGATGGTCCCTGCGATCGCGCGGTTCACTTCGTCGGTGTCTTCTCCCGCCCGTTTGCGGCGCAGCAGGTCCACCTGGATCAGGCTCATGGGATCGACATAGGGGTTGCGCAGCCGGATCGACCGCGCCAGCACCGGGTTCGATTGCAGCAGCTCGCTCTGCCCGGTCACCGCCAGCACCGCCTCGCTCGTGCGCTCGAACTCCGCCTTCAGCATCCCGAAGACGCGTTGGCGGAGGCCGGCATCCGGCACCAGCGAGGCATACAGAGACGCGATGCCCAGGTCCGCTTTGGCCAGAGCCATCTCCACATTGCGCACCACATCGGTGAACAATGGAAAGTCCCCCATCATGGAGCGCAGTAGTTGCGCACCGCCCGGTTTCTCCGCGAATTCCGAAAACGCCATGCCCACGCCAAACCACGCGGGAACCAGCAGCCGGCTCTGGGTCCAGCCAAAGACCCACGGAATGGCCCGTAGATTCTCGAAGCTGATCTGACCGGCGCGACGAGCTGGGCGAGAGCCGATACGTGCGTGTTCGAGTTCGGCGACGGGCGTCGCCACTTCGAAGAAGTGCAGTACTTCGGGGTCCGCAATAATCTGTTCGCGATAGCACTTGAATGAGATTTCCGACAGCTCGGCAAAGGCGGACTCCCACTCCGGCCGCATCACGCCAGAGTAGGCCCGATCCGGAAGCAGAGCATTCGGGCGGGCCAGCGCGTCGAGAGAGGCCGCGATCATGAGCTCAAGATTCCGCTCCGCCAGAACCACATCGGAATACTTCCAGTTGAGAACCTCGCCCTGTTCCGTGATGCGAATCTGGCCCTCGAAAGCGCCGACCGGTTGCGCATAGATGGCGCGATGTGTGGGCCCACCGCCGCGCCCCACCGTGCCGCCTCGCCCGTGGAACAGGCGCAGTCGCACGCCGCAGTCGCGCGCCACCTCATGCAACGCGCGATGCGCGCAGAAAATCTCCCAGGTGCTGGTCAGCATCCCTCCGTCTTTGTTCGAGTCGGAATAACCCAGCATCACCTCCTGCGTGTTGTTCCAGGAGGCGAGCAGCTTTGCGTAACCCGGCGAACTCCACAGTTCGCGGCAGATGCACGGCGCATTGCGCAGGTCTTCGATGGATTCAAACAGCGGCACCGGCATGACTCCCGGGTCGCCTCCGCTCCCAGCCACTTCAACACCGCCGAGCCGCGCCAGCCAGATCACCGCTGTCACGTCCTCCACCGACGAAGCGCCGCTCACAACGTAGTGCCGAATAGCCTCGGGGCTGCAACCCGTCTTGATCTCGGCAATCACGCGGAAGGTTTCGATCACGTCGCGCGTCTCCGGGCTGAGTGCTGAAGGTGTGGCAGCCCCATTTTGCGCGCACCAGGCGGAAGCCTCCTCGAGCGCCTTGCGATGAATGCGCGCGTGCTGGCGAATGTCGAGGGTGTGCAGATGGAGGCCGAAGGTGCGGACCATGAGCAGCAGCGGATCGATGAGCGTTTCCGCCAGACGGATGCCCCGATTCGCTGCCAGGCTGCGACGGACCACGCTCAGATCCTCGAGAAAGTCGCCCGCCGAGCAATACGGCGGTAGTCCCGCCAGCGCCGACTCCAGCATTTCCGGGTCGGTGTCGGACTTGCCGCCCGTGCGCTGAATCCTCGCGCGCACGCACGCCAGGTAGCGGCGGTAGGTTTCGAACTCGAAGCGCGCTCCAAACGTCTCGGCATTCGCGTGCAGCTCGGCCTGAAAGCCATTGAGCCGGGCCTGCAACTCTTCGCTCACAGGCAACTGTTGCGCCGAGGTCGTGAGAAGATCGATCGCCTGCTGGAGCCGCTTGTCGTAGTAATCGAGCAGCCGTGTGCGGGCCGCGCGGATTGCCTGCCGCGTCACTTCCGGCGTCACAAACGGGTTGCCGTCGCGATCCCCGCCGATCCACGAGCCGAAGGCCAGCAGCAGGGGCAGATCGGCCAGCTCCACGTCCAGTCCGTACTCGCTCTTCAGCGCCGCCGCGACTTCCTCGTACAAACCCGGCAGCGTTTCAAAGAGCGAGACATCGTAATAATCGAGGCCCATGCGAATCTCATCCGCGACCGCCGGCCGCCGGCTGCGCACCTCGTCGGTCTGCCACAGCGCGGTGATCTCCGCGGTCAGAGCGTCCTCGAGTGCCGTCAGCTCCTCGTCGGGAACCGGAATGCGATCGATCTGCTCAAGGAACTCGCCCATCCGCCGACGCTTCATCAGCACCGAGCGCCGCGCGATCTCCGTGGGGTGCGCCGTAAATACCGGGACCACCTGGATGCGCCGCAGCCACGCCAGAGCCTTGCCGGCTGAGATTCCGGCCTCGCGCATCGCGCGCAAGGTCCCGCGCAGCTCGCCGCGCTGGGCGTCGCGTTTCGACGAATCGCCGGCAATTTGCACGGAACGCCGCCGCCGCTTGCGGTGATTCGTCTCCGCCAGGTTGATCAGCTCGAAATAAAATGCGAAGGCGCGGCTCAGCCGGTCGGCCTGATCCACGGGCATGGCGTTGATGGCGAGCACCGCCATCTGCATCAGGTCTTCGGCTTCGCGGATTTGCCCCTTGCCCTGCAACTCCCGCCGCCGGATGGCCGACTGCCGCAGTTCCTCCACTTTGGCGTAAAGGGCGTCGCCTGCCTGTTCACGCAGCACGCGGCCCAGCAGCAGCCCCAGGGAGCGCACGTCGCGGCGCAGGGGCGCTTCCTTCAAATCGCCGGAGCGGGCTTCCAGCTCAGCCAGGCGCTCGGTCCAGCTTTCGGGTTTCCACAAGGGCGGCATCTGTTCTGATTCAATCACAGCAGGATGCGCGTGGAGCCGAACCACATGCCGCGGCGCAAAAATAGGTGCGCCCGGCGAGAGATTGTGCGATGGACACACCTTACTTAACGATTCGGGCTGCCGATGAGCGCGATGTTCCGGCCATGGCCACGATCCGCGCTGCGGAGTGGGAGACCCAGGCATATTGGGAACGGCGCATCGGCTGCTACCTCCGTGGCGAAATCGGCGCGCAGCACGCGCTCGCCGGGAGCGCAGTTTTCGTGGCAAGCCTCGACGGCAACGTGATCGGCTTTATCGCCGGCCATCGCACCACCCGGCACGGATGCCAGGGCGAACTGGAATGGATGGATGTGGTCAAGGCGCACCGCCGGCAGGG
>CAZSWI010000115.1:0-10790 GCA_964610635.1 uncultured Acidobacterium sp. | reverse complement strand
TTTCTGACGAAGACCCCGCCGCAGCGCGAAGGTTTGATCCGCCTCGTCATGGAGGGGCATCTGCGTGGAATCATCGGTCAGCTCACGGTCGAGCAGATTGTGAAGGAACCGGAGATGGTGGCGGACAGGATGCGCGGGACGTGCGCGGACGATATGAGCAAGATGGGGCTCGAGGTGGTTTCGTTCACGATCAAAGAAGTCCGCGACAAGAACGAATACATCCTCAATATGGGGCGGCCGGACATTGTGCGGATGCGGCGCGATGCGGATATAGCGGCGGCCGAGGCAGAGCGCGACACGGCCATTCGGCGGGCGAATGCTACGCGAGAAGCCGCTGTGGCCAAAGCCGGGGCCGATCAGGAGCGTGTGCTTGCGGAGACGCAATCGCTGGCCAAACAGGCGGCGGCGCAGAGGGATCTCGACATCTCGAAGGCGCAGTTCGCCGAGCAGAGCCGCAAGCAGCAGGCTTCCGCGGACAAGGCGTATGAGCTGCAGACCAACATCACGCAGCAACAGGTGGTGGCCGAACAGGTGAAGGTGCAGCAGATCGAGAAAGAGCAGCAGATCAAGGTGCAGGAGGCCGAGATCCTGCGGCACGAGAAGGAGTTGATCGCAACCATCCTGAAAGAGGCGGAGATCAATCGCCAGCGCATCGAAACGCTGGCCGCTGCAGAGAAAACGCGGCTGACGATGGAAGCCGAGGGCCGAGCTTCGGCGATAAGAACGCAGGGCGAAGCCGAAGCCGCGATCATCTTCCAGAAAGGCGAGGCGGAGGCGAAGGCGATGAACGTGAAGGCCGAGGCCTATCAGGACTGGAACCAGGCCGCGGTTGTCGATCGGCTGATCTCGAACATGCCGGAGGTGGTGCGGGCGATGTCGGAGCCTCTGTCGAAGGTGGACAAGATCACGATCGTCTCGACGGGCGGCGATGCGGCGGGCGCGAACAAGATTACCGGGGACATGGCGAAGATGGCGGCGCAGGTGCCTGCTCTTTTCGAGGCGCTTTCCGGGATGGATATTCGCGAGCTGATGAAGAATATCGCCGGCATGCGGCATCGTGGCGATGAGAACGGCAATGGGACTATAGCGACAACCCCGGGGGGCAGCGGTCCTGTGGTCGACGGCAAGTGATTTGGCGGATTTCAACCATTGGGGGCGGGTCGAGAGATCGCTCCTCCCCCTGTTTTCCAAAGGAGGAAAATATCATGGCACTCCTCGAACGGGTAGGCACATTGCTTCGAGCCAATTTGAACGATCTGATCGACAAGGCCGAAGATCCGGAAAAACTTCTTAAACAGCTTGTCCTCGATATGGAGAACCAGCTGATGCAGGTCAAGACGCAGGTGGCGATTGCGCTGGCGGACGAGCATCTGCTCGAGAAGAAGCGCAAAGAGCATGAAGACGCGGAGGCGGAGTGGAGGCGGAAGGCGGAGATGGCGGTGCGGAAATCCGATGATGGACTGGCGCGGGCGGCGCTGGAGCGCTCGCTGAGCGCGAAGACGATGGCGGCTGGATTCGCACAGCAGCTCGAAGATCAGAAGAGCGAAGTCGAGACGTTGAAGAACGCCCTGCGGCACCTCGAACAAAAGCTGCAGGAGACGCGCAGCCGCTGCGATCTGCTGATCGCAGAGCACCGCCGCGCGCGAGTGGTAGGACGCGCGCAGCAGGCGCGGGAGGTGATCGCGAGGAAGGAGGGAGATTCGAGCATCCGGAGGATGAAGACGCGCATTGCCGGAGCGGAGGCTCATAACGTGGCAACACGCGAGTTGATGGACGGCGATTCGCTCGACGACCGGTTTGCTGCACTGGAGCGGGAAGAGCAGGTGGAGGCGCTACTCCAAAACCTGAAGGAGCAGCAAGCAAAGACTGCCTAAGCAGGAGACGGAGCTACATTAAGGCACGGAGCAGGGGGGTTGGACAGCGCCGCGACGCGGCAAGAGATCGTGCTCAGGCAGCGCGGGGTTGCGTCTGCCGCGACGCCCAGTTGCCATAATCCTCGCTCGCGGCGCCCAGTCGGTAGATGGTGTTGCGTGTCTCCACCAGCCGATTGGCGAGATCGACAGTGAGGATGGCAGAGGTGTAGATCAATCCGCTGCGAAGATTATTATGCGCAAAGACGTCGCCCACCAGGCGCTGGCCCGGTTCCAGTTCCCGGTAGCCTTCAAACATTACGCTGCCAACGACGGCCCAATTCTCGATTTGCACGATGGGTTTAACGCGTTTCTCCGTGACTGTAACCATGACTGTGACCTGAAATCTCCGCCATTGGTCGAGCGCGTTCAAGCGGCTATTGAACACCCTTCAGCTTGTAGAAGCAGCAATCGAATGGCCAACGCAAGACGGACGCAAATACAGGCGTTACAGTGGTTAACCAACGAAGGAGCACGCACTTTTTACCTCGACAGCGATCTGCCACAATGATGCGACAGATTGCCCTGTGATGGGATGCAGGGCTTCCACGGTTAGCTGTGACCGAACAGGATTTCCGGCCCGCAAAAAGCAGTTCTATATACTTCCGCAATGCTTTCCATGCGCATTTCCCATCCATTTTTTGGTGTGCCCGCCCTCTTGCTGTTTTGCTCGATGGCGATCGCGCAGACTTCCACTGTGCCTGCCGCGGTCCAGACCTCTACGCCGGCCCCGTCGTCGCCACCTGCCAAGCCTGCGGTTCCTGGCCCGGCTTCGGTTCCGGCATTGCTTGCGGGACCGCACGCGATCACGCTCGACGATCTGTTTCGTTTTCACGACGTGGGCGGTCCGGTTGTTTCGCCTGATGGGCAGTGGGTCGCCTATACCGTTTCCACCGTTGAGACCTCGGCGGACAAGAGGATCACGGATCTTTGGATGGTCTCGTGGGACGGTAAAGAGGACGTTCGCCTGACGTGGGCCGGGGACGTGGACGAAGACTCAGATGATTTGGGTTCGTCCGGAACGCCCCGATGGAGCCCGGATGGCAAGTATCTGTCGTTTACCGCGGACCGCCCGGGTAAGGCGAAGGGCACGCAGGTTTGGGTGCTGGACCGGCGCGGGGGCGAGGCGCATCAACTCACGGATGTGAAGGGACATTTGTCTGCGTATGCGTGGGCGCCGGATGCGAAGAAGCTGCTGTTGTCGATCAGCCCGGATGATGAGGCGGAGGCGAACGATAAGGCGAAGGGGGCGGACAAAGAGAAGGAGAAACCGAAGCCCATCGTATTGGACCGGTACCACTTCAAGGAGGACGTCGAGGGCTACCTCAAGGACAACAAACACAACCAGCTATGGCTGTGGGATCTCGCAACCCACAAACTCGATAAGCTGACCAGCGACGCGAAGTACGACGAGAGCAACGCTGTGTGGTCGCCGGATGGCACCCACATCGCTTATGTCAGCAACCACGATCCCGATCCGGACCGTTCGATCAATACCGATGTTTTTGTGGTTGATGCGAAGCCGAACTCGACGCCGAAGCGGCTGACGACGTATGACGGACCGGACGGCGGACGCATCGCGTGGAGTCCGGACAGTAAGTGGATTGCATTCACCGAGGGCGATGAACTGAAGCTGTGGCAGTACAGCCAGGAAAAGCTTGGAATTGTGGCTGCGGACGGCAGCTCGGCGCCGCGTATCCTGACGGCGGCCCTGGATCGGTCGGTGTCGTCGCCGCTGTTCTCGACCGACGGCCAATCGATCGACGTCGTGGTCGAGGACGATCGCAATGAATATCCGGCGACCGTCGATATCGCCAGCGGGAAGGTGGGGCGGATCATCGGCGATTCCGGCGCGACGATGGGGCTGAACGAGTATGCCGGGCATACGGCGATGATGTGGTCGACCGACAGCCAGCCTGGCGAAGTGTATGCGCTGGAGAACGGCAGTCTGCGGCGGTTGACGCACCACAACGACGATGTGGTCGCGAGCCTGAAGCTGGCGGAGACGCGGGATGTGAAGGCCGTCACGAAGGACGGAACGGAAGTGCATGGACTGCTGACGATGCCTCTGGGGACGCCGGCGGGAACGAAGGTTCCGATGCTGTTGTACATTCACGGCGGCCCGAATGGGCAGGACAACCACGCCTTCAACGTCCATCGGCAGCTGTTCGCGGCACATGGGTACGCGGAGCTGAACGTGAATTACCGCGGAAGTTCAGGGCGCGGCAACGCGTATCAGAAGATCATTGCAGCGGACTGGGGCGATCACGAGGTTCAGGATTTGCTGGCAATGGTGGATGAGGTGGTGAAGGAGGGCCTGGCCGATCCTGACCGGCTGGCGGTGGGAGGATGGAGTTACGGCGGGATTCTCACCGACTACACCATTGCGAGCACGACTCGTTTCAAGGCTGCCAGCAGCGGGGCCGGTATGGGGAATCCGCTTGGTTTGTATGGGATTGACGAGTACATCCTTCAGTACGATTACGAGCTTGGGGCGCCGTGGAAGAATCCGGAAAAATACATCCAGGTTGGATATCCGTTCTTCCATGCCGATCGGATCAAAACACCGACCTTGTTCATGGGCGGAGATAAGGATTTCAATGTGCCGTTGAATGGCGGCGAACAGATGTACGAGGCGCTCAAGAGCCTGAATGTTCCGGCCGAGCTGATCGTTTATCCCGGGCAGTTCCATGGATTGACCCGACCGAGCTTTATCCGGGACCGATATCAGCGGTGGTTCGACTGGTACGACAAGTGGATAATGGGCAAGGAACCGACGAATCAGGCATCGCCGCCGCCCGGTGCAGACAAGAAGTAGATTTCAGGAAAATGCGAGGAGTTCCCCATGCCACCTTGTGTGTGATGCTTCCGGCATTCACACCCTGGGGGAGGTGGTTGGGGAAGGGTTTCGGGCGGGCTGAGTCAGGCTTGAATCGATCCGGTGTAGCCCGCAGCGCTTAAGTACGAGCCCAGTGTTAATGCATGTGTCAGCGACAGGCATGCATCGAATGGGCAGAGGCATACGCAGGAACCGTCTTCCTGCTGGTTTTCCCCCTGAATGCGGGGATTGCCGCTTCCCGATTCGCACGTGCCTGGCGATGCTCTGAGGCCCACAACTCGTATGCTTCGTTTACTTTTCCGAGTTGATAGACGGTAGTGAGCGTCTCGACCACTCCGTTTGCGGCGTCGACGCTCTGGATGACTGACGTTAGAATGACCCCATTCGGGAGATTCGTGTGGCCCATGAGGTAACCGGTCAGGCGCTGACCGGGCTCAAGCTCCCGGAAGCCGTTGAAGATGAGATTGTCCACGATCGACCAATTCTCAACTTTCGCCGATAGCTTCTCCATCTGGTGGCCTGAACTTTCCGCCACAGCCGGACATGGCTGCAGCCAATTGCACTCTTTACTGTGATGCAAAGGGGGCAATTGGGGGGCCAAAACGTTAATTACTTGAATAATTGCCTTTAGGGGACGCTGGTGGAAAATCGGGCAGGGAAATTTTTACCCACTTCCGCCGATTTATGCGCGGTTAATATTCTCGGTCGCGCCTTGGTATAGCTGCGCGAATGAGGCATTCTGGGGGCCGTGGATAGCGGGATCGGTTGTCAGTGGCGGAGGGAGAGGGATTCGAACCCCCGGTACCCTTGCGGGCACAGCGGTTTTCAAGACCGCCTGTTTCAACCGCTCACACATCCCTCCGCGTGAGAGGTGTACCTCCATACTACGATGATCCTGCAGAGATTTTTCTTTTTTGGGGGCCGTTGTTCCCTCCGGCTCTTTGAAGCGAAAATACGCATGCGGTTTTACAGGAGTGAGTATGAGACTGCCTCGCTGGGTTTCTCTCGTTGGTCAAGCGGCTTTGGTTGAGGTTGCGGTTGTTGCTGGCTGGGCGCAGACGGTGGCGCCCGGGCCGGATGGGAGACCGCAGCAGTCGACTGAGACCACGCCGGTCTTTCGAACGAATGCCGATTTGGTTCTGGTGGATGTCGTCGTGCGGGAGAAGGGGAAGGCGGTCGAGGGGCTAAAGGCTTCGGAGTTTCACGTCTCGGAGGATGGAGCGGAGCAGAAGGTCACAGTCTTCGAGGAGCACAAGTCGACCGATGCGGTTCAGGCGAGCAAGGGACCGGCGCTGCCGGCGAATGTTTACAGCAATTTTCCGCAGTATGCGATTACGAGCGCGGCCAATGTTTTGTTGCTGGATGCGTTGAATACTCCTATCAACGATCAGAAATATGCCCGGGCGCAGATGATCAGGTACCTGCACAAGATTCCGGTGGGGACGCGGATTGCGGTGTTCACGCTGGGATCGCGGCTGCAGATGATTCGGGGATTCACCACAGACCAGGGCGCGATTGAGCAGGCGATTGGGGGCAAGCGGGGCGAGGCGCAGACTTCGCCGGTGGCTGCGGACCCACTCGATACCTCGAATTCCGCGTTGACGAATTTTGGCGCCGAGGGGCCGTCGGAGACTGCACAGGCCCTGGAATCTTTCGGCAAAGAGTCCGAGACCTTCGGGGCGGATGTGCGGGTGCGGATGACGATTGCGGCGCTGGAGCAACTGGCGCGCTATCTGGGGACAACTCCGGGCCGGAAGAATCTGATCTGGTTTTCAGCGAGTTTCCCGATCAACATGGATCCCGATTCCAATGGCGACACGGGGCAGGTACTCGATTATGGACCGCAGGTGCAGGCAATGGATGAGCAGCTGGCGCGGGCGCGGGTGGCGGTGTATCCCGTCGATGCGCGGGCCTTGATGACTCTGCCGAATGCCAATCCGGCGAACGACCCGGGGGGCGGCCAGACGCTGACTATGCAGGGTGTGGTAGCCAGCGCGATGGCCAATGATTTGCAGCGACCGCAGCAATGGTGGAGCTCGCACGTGACGATGGACAAGATGGCGGAGGAGACGGGCGGTAAGGCGTATTACGACACGAACTCAGTGGGGAAGGCGGTGGAGTCTGCAATTGCGCATGGGTCGAACTATTACACGCTGGGATATGTTCCGGCGAATCGGAATTACAACGGGGGTTATCGCAAGGTGGCGGTGCAGGTGGAGGAGTGCCGGTGCGAACTTTCTTATCGGCGCGGGTATGATGCGGTCGATCCGGTGAAGGAAGACGCTGCGAAGGTGGGCAAGTTGAGCCCACTGGCGGCGGCGATGCTGGTTGGGTTGCCGCCGCTGTCGCAGGTGATTTTTGAGGCTCGGATGCTGGTGGCTGGCGATCCGGCGCTGCGCGGAGTTGCGGCCGCGGCTGGGCCGGCAGGGAAGCCGGAGAAACCGCTGAAGGCTCCGGTTACGCGATATATGGTCGACTACTCGATCGACCCGCACTATCTGGTGCTGACGGCGTTGCCGGATGGCCGGCGGCAGGCGGAGCTGGAAATAGCGCAGGCTGTCTATGATCTGGACGGCAAACGGGTGAACTACAGCGATGCGGGGCTCGAAGTGAACCTTACGGCACAGCAGATGGCGCGGGCCATGCAGTTGGGGATTCCGATCCATCAGGAGATCGATGTGCCGGCCGGGCAGGTGTATTTACGGATGGGCGTGCGGGATGCTACGAGCGGGCGGATTGGGACTTTGCAGGTAGCGGCAGGGAACAGGCAATAGGTCACAGGGATCAGGATGAGGTTGCGCGGAGGACGGCGGCTCTTGCCAAGAGGCGTGTGGAGTCGAGGGTGGGGAGTGGAGAGTTGGCATCGTTCATGATCAGGGGAATTTCGGTGCAGCCGAGGACGACGGCGTCACAGCCGTCGTTTTTCATGCGCGCAATGACCTGCTGGTGGCAGGCGATGGCTTCGGGGGAGAAGATGCCGTTGACGAGTTCCTGCATGATGAAGCCGTTGATGGCGTCGCGCTCGGGTTCGGTGGGGCGTAGGTAATCGAGGCCGCGCGCGTTGAGCTGCTCGGGATAGACCTCGCTCGCTACAAGCCACTTCGTGCCGAGGAGGCCGATGCGATGGAATCCGCGGTGGGCGGCTTCGGTGGCCACAACGGCGGCTATGTGAAGCCACGGGAGCGGGGAGCGCGACTCGATGAATGGCAGGGACCTGTGCATGGTGTTGTCGGGGCAGATGAGGAAGCCGGCTCCAGCTTTGGCGAGGGTGTGGCCGGATTGGAGCATGAGCTCGCCTACCGCTGGCCAGTCGTCGCGGTCGATATGCTTTTGGTAGTCGGCGAGGGGAATGGAGTTCATCGTGACTTCGGGGTGGGCGTACAAGCCGAGCTGCTTCGCGCCTTCGTGCGCAATGGTGCGGTAGCAGAGGGCGGCTCCTTCGGCGGAGCCGGCTACGATGCCGATGTGCTGCATGAAGACAGGGTACAGCGTTCAGCGATCGGAGTCGGGCAGGAGGAGGGAGCCGTCTTCGGCGATCTGGAAGTGGGGATTGAAGGCGACTTCCCAGGCAAAGTTGTCGGGATCGGCGAAGTAGCCGGAGTAGCCGCCCCAGAAGGCTTCCTGGGCGGTCTTGAGGATTTTTGCGCCGGCGGCATCGGCCTGGGCGAGGACGGCGTCGACTTCGGCGCGGGTGCGGGCGTTGTAGGCGATCGTGATGCCGGAAAAGCCGTGCCCTTCGGGGGCAAGGTTGGCATCTTTCGCCAGCTCGGTGCGCGGGTAAAGGGCCAGGGCCATGCCGCCGGCCTCAAAAAAGACGATTGCTTCGGAGCTCGCGGAAGAGGCGCGCCAGCCAAGGCGCTCGAAGAAACTGCGACTGCGAGTAAGGTCGGCGACTCCAAGCGTGAGGATGCTGATGCGTTGGTCCATACTGGAAATTCCGCCTGAGAGAGGTTTTTTCAGGTCGATTCTACGGGTGGGGCCGGTTGCGCGAGCGAATTGCAAAAACAACCCGTGGCCACGCGGGATGCTCCTACCCAGTGGGACTACAACAGCAAACGAGAGAGAGGAACACGGATATGAGGACATCGATCGCAGTATTGGCCGCCGGGATGTTGGTTGCGGGCGCAACGGCCGCCATCGCGCAGGACAGCAAAGTCGACAACGAGCTGAACGAGGCTACGCAGATTATGCATGAGCTGACCGGACCGCAGTCGAGCGAGGGGATTCCGGATGCGGTCCTGAAGGACGCGAAGTGCGTGGCGGTAATTCCGAAGATGATCAAAGGCGGATTTGTGGTGGGCGCGCAGCACGGGGATGGGGTGGCGACATGCAGGATGGGCGATGGGCGGTGGAGCCCGCCGGCGCCGTTCCAGCTGACGGGGGCGACCTTTGGGGCGCAGATCGGCGGCGAGGAGCAGGGGTACGTGATGATGGTGATGGATCGCAACGGCATGCAGGCGCTGCAGTCGGGACACTTCAAGGTGGGCGCGGGCGTGGATGCGGCGGCGGGGCCAGTGGGACGCGAGGCTTCGGGGTCGGCGGGATGGAAGGCTTCGATTCTCAGCTATTCACGGGCGAAAGGTGCATATATTGGCGCGACGCTGAATGGCGCCGAATTGAATCAGGATCACGCGAAGACAAAGGAACTGTATGGAAGTGAGATACCGTTCACAGGCATCCTGGATGGGGATGCTCATACGACCGAGCCTGCCGCGGTTGAGTTCGTGCACACGATTAATCGTGCGGTGGAGCGCGCGGCGCGGTAGGACTGCAGGCAATAGGGAATAGGCGGTAGGTGATAGGAAAGGCGGGCTTCGGGGCGCGTGGTTGCGCTTCGGAGCCCGTCTTGTTTTCTGAACCCTGGCATCGCCGGATGGAGGCTCCTGGATTGCGCTTAGGCCGGTCTTTTCGGCCGGGATTACTCCAAAGAATCGAAGCTTGTGGAACTAATCGGCGGGAAGGTCCGTATTCTCCTCTTCCCATAGAAGCTCTGGTGGTGTATGGTGGTTTCCCATAGACGATCTACCGAGAGGTTCTATTGGAGGGACGTTGATTCGTTCGAAGAAAGAGCAGGAGTTATTGCTGGGGACGCTGGACATGCTGATCCTGCAGACTCTGGTCATGGGTCCGGCGCATGGGCACACCATCGCGCACGTGATCGAGCACACGTCGGAGGACGTACTGCAGATCGAGCAGGGGTCGCTGTACCCGGCGCTGCATCGGCTGGAGGATCGGGAGTGGGTTTCGTCGTACTGGGGAACGAGCGAGAACAATCGGAAGGCGCGATTCTACAAGCTGACGGCGGCGGGGCGGAAGCAGTTGCGGGCGGAGACACATCGCTGGCAGTCGATGGTGGAAGCGATCGGACGGGTGCTGGGGAATGCGGGAAAAGTGGTGGAGTGAACAAGTCGCGCTTTGCCCGACACCCACATCCCAACGCCAGGGATACGGGGCACCCGGACTGAAGAGCAGGATGGGGCGGCGATGAGTCTGCGCCGCTATTTGCGACGACGGGAGTGGGACGAGGAGCGGCAGCGAGAGCTGGACGCGCACCTGGAGGAGGAGACCGCGGACAATGTCGCGCGCGGAATGGCGCCGGGTGAGGCTCGACGGCGGGCGTACATGAAGCTGGGGAATCCAACGACGATTCGTGAGGAGATCTGGAAGATGAACAGCTTTGTTCCGGTGGAGGACCTGGGGCGCGATATTCGTTATGCGCTGCGGCAGCTGTGGAAGAGCCCGGGATTCGCGGCGATTGCGATGGTGACGCTGGCGCTGGGGATTGGCGTGAACACAGCGATCTTCAGCATGGTGAATGGGCTGATGTTCAGCTCGCTGCACATCCGGCAGGAGAATCGAGTGCTGGAGATTGGGTCGCGGCAAAGGGGAGCGCAGTGGCAGCCGCAGTTTTCGCTTGCGGAGTACGAGGTGCTGCACAGCCAGACGAGCGAGCTGTTCAGCGGAGTGGTGGGGGACGCATACGGTCTGGATGGCCTGAGCATGGAGGGCAACAAGCCGGATCGGGCGTTCACCGACTATGT
>CAZSWI010000114.1:6134-10860 GCA_964610635.1 uncultured Acidobacterium sp. | reverse complement strand
TGAACGTGGGCAACACGTATTTGCAGGCGCTGGCGGCGAAGGCGCAGGTGGACTATGCGCAGGCGTTGCTGAAGACGGACGAGACGGTGTTTAACCAGGCGCACGAGGAGCATTTGGCGGGTACGGCGGCGAATCTGGATGAGCTGCGGGCGCGGGTACAGCTGCAGCAACAGCAGCAGGTGTCGATTGCGGCGGAGAACGATTTCGCGAAGGCGAAGATTGCGCTGAACCGGGAGATCGGGCTGGCGCCCGAGCAGGCGATCACGCTGACGGAATCGTCGCCGTATGCGGAGCTTCATCCGATGGACCTGCCCGATGCGCGGATCGAGGCTTATGCGAACCGGCAGGACTATCAGGCGCTGAAACAGGAGCTGATCGTTGCGGAGCGGGAACGGAAGGCGACCACGCATGAACGCTTCCCGACGCTGACGTTCGGCGGGAACTGGGGTGTGACGGGGATTTCGGGCGGGGTGTATCACGAGACGTTTTCGGCAGCGGGAACGCTGAGCGTGCCACTGTTCAAAGAGGCGCAGTTCCGCGGGGATCACGATGTGGCGGAGGCGCAGCTGGATGAGATTCGGTCGCGGCTGGAGGATCTGCGGCAGAAGATCGATCAGCAATTGCGGGACAGCTTTTTGGATCTGGAGACGGCGACGGAGACGGTGAAGGTGGCGAAGAGCAATGTGGAACTGGCGACCACGGCGCTGGACCAGACGCAGGATCGATTTGCCGCGGGAGTCAGCGACAATCTGCCGGTGGCGGAGGCGCAGTCGACGCTGACCCAGGCGCAGACGCAGTATGTGAACAGCGTGTATGCGCTGAACGAGGCGCGGCTGGGACTGGCGCGGAATCTGGGGATTATCGATACGCAGTACCGGCAGTATCTGCAGGGAGGGAATCCTCCTGAGGTGAAGAGCGATAAGGCGGCGGGGGAGCCGAAGGTGGAGAAGTGATCGGCTCCTGGCTCCTGGCTATTGGCCCTTAGCCACGCTCCTCGGGTTCTAACATGCGATTCTTGAGAGGTGGAGTCGGCTGAAGCGGTCTATCGGCGGTTGCTGGTGGAGAACCAGGCTCGGGTGGAGCGTGAGCGCGGGCGGCATATCTGGCTTGGGTATGCGAAGCTGGCGGATTTTCTGGCGGGAGCGATTGCCGCCGGAGTGCTGGTGCACACGCGCGGTCCTTTCAGTCTGCTCCTGATTCCGGTTGCGATTTTTGGGGCGCTGGTGGTTGTCCACGACCGCGTGATCCGGCGGCTGGCGAAATTTGCGCGCGTGACTGAGTTTTATTCGCGCGGGCTGGCGCGGCTTGAAGACCAGTGGGCGGGGAAGGGGGAAACGGGCGACCGGTTTTTCAATGCGGCGCACCCGTATGCGCGGGATCTGGATTTGTTTGGGAAGGGATCGCTGTTCGAGTTGCTGTGCACAGCTCGGACGCGGGCTGGCGAAGAGACGCTGGCGCGGTGGCTGCTGGCGGCGGCGGCACCGGAAGAGGTGCGCGCGCGGCAGGCGGCTGTCATCGAGATGAAGGAGCGAGTGGCTCTGCGGGAGCGGCTGTTCGCGGCGGGCGAGGATGCGCGGGTTGGCGTGCATCCGGAGGAACTGGCGGCGTGGGGTGAGGGCACGGCGCAAATGAAGTCCCGAGGCCTGCCGTGGGTACTGGCGATACTGGCGGCGACGTGGCTGGCGTCGCTTGTGTTCTGGGTTGTGGCGCGGAATTTCGATCTGGCGCTGCTGATGTCGCTGGTGAATTATGCCGTGAGCTTTGTGCTGCAGCGACGTGTGCGCGCGTCGATTGAGGGAGTGGAGAAGGCCGCGGTCGATCTGAAGTTGCTGGCTGAAGTTCTCGCGGTGATGGAGGGGGAGACGTTTGCCGCAGAGCGGCTGGTTGGGCTACGAGGTTCGCTCGATTCAGTGCTCAAAACGCGGAACGTGCCGGCGTCGGCGGCGGTGCAGAAGCTGGAGCGAATGTATGACTGGCTGGAGGATCGGCGGAATGGGTTTGTGGCGATCTTCAATCCATTTGTCTTTTATGCGGCGCAACTGACGATGGCGGCGGAGCGGTGGCGGGTGCAGTTCGGGCCTGCAATTCGCGGTTGGCTGGCGGCAGTGGGGGAGTTTGAGGCGCTGGCCGCGCTGGCGGGGTATGCGTGGGAGCATCCGGCGGACGTGATGCCGGAGTTGATCCACCCCATCGCGCCGGCGCGGGACGCGATGGGGACCCCGGTTGCTGAGCGACGAGGACATTTTGAGGCCGAGGGGCTGGCGCATCCGCTGCTGCCTGCGGGCATGGCCGTGGGGAATGATCTGGCGCTGGGAAGCTCGCCGCAGCTGATTGTAATCAGCGGACCGAATATGGCCGGCAAGAGCACGTTTCTGCGCGGAGCGGGGCTGAATGCAGTGCTGGCGCAGTGTGGCGCGCCGGTGCGGGCGCGAAGCATGAAGCTCTCACCGCTGGCGGTGGGCGCTTCGATCTGCGTGCTGGATTCGCTGGCGGGCGGAGTTTCGCGCTTTTATGCGGAGATTCAGCGGCTGAAGGTGCTGTCGGATCTGGCGAGCGGACCGGCGCCGCTGCTTTTTCTGCTGGATGAATTGTTGTCGGGCACGAATTCGCATGACCGGCTGGAGGGCACGCGCTTTGTGGTGCGCGACCTGGTGCGCAAAGGAGCGATTGGGCTGGTGACGACGCACGATCTGGCGCTGACGGCGATTCCGGAGACGATGGATGGGAGGGGACAGAACTGCCATTTTGAGGACACGATCGTAGATGGGAAGCTGCAGTTCGATTATCGGCTGCGGGCGGGCGTGGTGCGGACGAGTAACGCGCTGAAGCTGATGAAGGCAGTGGGGCTGGATGTGGATGCAGGCGACAGGCAATAGGCAAATGGGCAATAGCGATCAGCGTTCAGGGTATCTGTCGGGCTTCGCGCGGTACTCCACATCCCACACCACGGATGTTAGATACACGGCTCCGAGTGCCATCATCGGTTAGGTCTTATTCCTCGCTGGGTTGCCAGAGTTCGACACGGTTGCCTTCGGGGTCGGTGATCCAGCCAAATTTGCCGTAGTCGGCACTATCGCGTTTGGGATCGACCTGGACGCCGTCGGCAGCCAGTCGATCGAGGAGCTTGTCGAGGTCGTCGACCTGGAAGTTGATCATCGCGGGCTGCGAGACGGGGAAGTAGGCGCTCTTCTCGGAGAAGAAGGCGAAAGCGATCGTGCCGCGCTCCTGTTCGGCGGGAATGGCGAAAGAGCCGTGGCCCATGGGCAGGCCGAGGTGTTTCTCGTACCAGGCGTAGAGGGCTTTGGGGTCGCGAGAGCGGAGAAAGACTCCGCCGATGCCGGTGGCTTTTCCCGTTTCTACAGACATGGGACCTCACTCGCTTTCGTCAGAAACAGCCGATTTTGGGCCTCTCCGCTGCGTGCAGGGAGGCGGCTTCGCGACGCTGCGCTGCTGGAAACGATTTTGTCTGTACAGACCATATATCAGATCTCCTCGGTGAGCAGGTCGCTCAGGGTCTTCGGGTGTTTTTTGCCGCGTTTGGATTCGCGGGCGGTATTGGGGATGACGCGCTCGGGTTTGGGCTGGCCCACGCGCTCGCGGGCGTTGGCTTTGACGGCCTTTACGGCGGAAAAGGTCCGTTTCCTGGGGCGTTTCTTTGGCATGCTTCCCTAAACCGGGCCAGGGCCGGCCTTTGTGCAGGGAACGGCTACAAATAAGCCGAGATGCACGCTGACTGCCGGGCCCGGCTGCCGGGTCAATTGACCTACAAATTAGCATCCTGGCGGGGCCGGTGTGAAATACTTTCGTTGAAATCCTTTTACCGGAGTTGGGCCAATGGAAGAACGCGAATTTTTCGATGAGAAGCCGGAGCAGAGGACGCATACGCTGAGTTGTCCGCACTGCGGACAGCAGGGAGAGTACCAGGTACGGTGGCTGGTGCGCAGGAGAAAGGCGGCGCTGCCGCGGAATGCGGACGAGCGGGACCGTGCGCGGTTCGCGAAGGCGCAGTCGTATATGGTGCGGCAGGACGATCTGGTGGCGTGCACGAATATCCGGTGCCGGAAGCGGTTTGAGGTCACGAGCCTGCAGTCGGTGGCGTTTTTGCAGTCGGCGTGAGAGAGGCGGCTGGGAGCCTGGAGCCAGTAGCCGGTAGCGAAAACAGATAGCCGGGAGCCGGTAGGCCGGAGCTGGTAAGGTGAAAACAGCTGAACACCGGACAGCGGTGAAACGGTTAGCTCGAAGCGGTTAGGGAGAACCGAATTGCGAGGTGCTGCTGGCCACGAGCTCGCCGCCGCGAGGTCTATGAGTCACGAGGGGATTCGACTTGTCAGCGAGGAAGAGGCTCGGCGCGCGGATTCGCCGGAGCTGCCGCGCGATGCGGTGACGCCTGCGAAAGTTCGGGTGCTGCAGACTTCCGGGCAGGGATTGGAGATCGACTGGAAGGATGGGCATCGCAGCCGGTGGGGTTTTGGGTGGTTGCGAAACGCATGTCCATGCGCGACGTGCCATGAGGAGCGGGAGGCTGCGGGACGCGCGCCCGGCGAGGCGAAAGCGAAGCCGGCAAGCATGTTGCCGATGTATGTGGCACCTGCGCGGCCCGAGTCGGCCAGCCCGGTGGGCAATTACGCGATCAGCTTCAAATGGAATGACGGGCACTCGAGCGGGATTTATTCCTGGGATTACTTGCGGCGGCATTGCGGGTGCGCGGAGTGCGCGAAGGACAGCC
>CAZSWI010000114.1:0-6034 GCA_964610635.1 uncultured Acidobacterium sp. | reverse complement strand
TCCTGGGATTACTTGCGGCGGCATTGCGGGTGCGCGGAGTGCGCGAAGGACAGCCCGTAGCCTGTAGCCTGTACCGAGAGACAGGCGAGCAAGGCCCGCGGCAAAATCAAAATTAAATCGAAACCAGGAATCATTCCACGCCTATGCGGGTCGTGCTCTGATATAAGACCGGAGTCTTCTTAGGCGACCATCGCTTTCCGTTCACGCATCGCTTCCCTGTCCTGTGCTTTTTCGTCGCGCTTCGATGGCGGACGCGACCTTGGCGTAGAAGGCGGCGAGGTCTTCGGTGGGGCCGATGGTGAGGCGGCGGAAGATTTTGAGGAGCGGGTAGACGTGGGAGCCGGCAATGTCGAGGGCGGGCATGGCCAGTTCTGTGGCAGCGTCGGAGCGGCCGGAGTTGAGCTGGCCAGGATAGACGGCCATGATCCACTCAGCGGGAAATTTGCGGCGGAAGATTTCGCCGTAATAGGCGCCCCAGAGGCGCGTGGCTTCCTCTTCCTCGGGCTGGGGGATGGGTGTGCGCGCGGAGAGCACCGTCTCAAGGCTGGGGATCGAGTCGGGCGAGTAGTCGAAGGTCATGCCGTGATCTTCCGCAGCCAGACGGACGGCTTCTTCGGCATAGGCGCGCATCATGGCGTCGAGGGAGTCGAATTCCTTCTGCGCAAGGGAGGAGGCATGGAGCACATTTCCAGGATACAGGAGCGCGGCGGGAGGGGTGTGGGAGGGGGACAGAATGCGGGTCCGCCATGTATCTTTGAAGATTGCGACCCAGATTGAAGATTTCTTTGCGGTATTGCTGGAGGATTTGTCTGTTGAAGAGCAGGTGGAGTGTTCGTGGTTTGGTGGCGGCAGCGGCCGCTGCGATGTGCCTGACGGGAATTGCGGCTGAGGGGCAGGTGCAGAGCCCGCCGCCGAATCCACAGCTTCCGGCTCCGGCGCCGCTCGCTGGAGTTCGATACGACTATCCATGGGAGATTTACGGCGGGCTGGCGTATTCGCACTTTAACGCGGGGCCGCATTTGCTGCAGGGGGCAAACCTGGGCGGTTTCGATGCGCGGGCAGTGCGGGAGTTTGGGACGCGGTGGGGCGTGGGAGCGAACGTGCGCGGGTATTACGGGACGAGCGGGGTTTCGCCCAACTGCGGAAGCTGCACGGGAACGGGAAGCAACGCGGGACCGATCACGGGACCGTTTGTGAGCGAGCACATGTTTCTGGTGGGGCCGGAGTATCGACTGGCAGCCAATGAGCACGCGGCGCTGCTGCTGCATGCGTTTGTGGGCGGGGCTTATGGGGACTTCACGAGGGATCTGGGGGGCTTGAATCCGGCGACGCTGGGGCTGTTTTCGAATCAGTTCACGGTGGCGGGGGCGTTTGGGGGATCGATCGATCTGAATCGGTCGCCGAAGCTGGTGGTGCGGCTGGCGTCGGATGCAACGATGACGAATTTCGGGCACAACGGATTTGAGGAACAGGTTGCGATTTCCCTGGGGGTGGTTTACCGGATGGGGAGAGAATTCAGGCGGTAGTTAACAGCCGGTAGCCGGTAAGTTGGATGCGGGAGAAGGTGACTTCTCCCGCATTTGTGTTTGCGCGGAGATCGATCTTCTTTCCAGCTCTATTGTTCTATGCGCCGAGCGAGGACATGTCGATGGCGAAGCGGTATTTCACATCGGCTCTTACGACGCGATCGAACGCGTCGTTAATTTGCTGGATTTTGATGACTTCGACGTCGGCGGTGATGTTTTTCTCGGCGCAGTAGTCGAGCATCTCCTGGGTTTCGCGCATGCCGCCGATGATGGACCCGGACCAGCTGCGGCGTTTGAAAAGAAGATTGCCGGGGTTGATGACGGGTGGTTTGTCGGGAAGACCGACCTGGGCGTAGGTCGCGTCGCGCTTCAGCGCTTCAAGATACGGGTTGATGTCATGAGGCGCGGAGACGGTGTCGAGGATGAAGTCGAAGGAGTTGGCTTGCTTCTTCATCGCGCCGGCGTCTTTGGAGATCACGACTTCGTCGGCGCCGAGACGTTTGGCGTCGGCGATTTTCGATTCCGATGTGGTGAACTGCACGACGTGAGCGCCGAAGGCGTGGGCGAATTTGAGCGCCATGTGGCCGAGGCCGCCCAGGCCGATGACCCCCACCTTCTTGTTGGGGCCAACCTTCCAGTGGCGGAGAGGTGAGTATGTGGTGATGCCGGCGCAGAGCAGCGGTGCGACTCCGGCGGGATCAAGTTTAGGCGAGACGGTGTGGACGAAGTGCTCGTCGGTAACGATGTTGTTGGAGTAGCCGCCCTGGGTGAGGTCGCCGTATTTGTCCTTCTGCCCGTAGGTGAGGGTGATGCCGCCTTCGCAGTACTGTTCTTCACCGGCCTTGCAGCTGGGGCAGGTGCGGTCGGAGTCAACGATGACGCCAACGCCAACGAGGTCGCCCACTTTAAATTTCGTTACAGCGGAACCGACGGCTTTGACGGCGCCGACGATCTCGTGACCAGGCACCATGGGGTAGATCGCGTTGCCCCACTCATTGCGGACGGAATGGATGTCGGAGTGGCAGACGCCGCACCACTGGATACCGACGTGGACGTCGTGGTCGTGGAGTTCGCGGCGGGTGAATTTGAAGGGGGCGAGCGGGGTGTTGGCGTTTTGGGCCGCGTAGCCGTGGGACTGAAGCATTCTGTCTCTCCTGGGAATTTCGATACACAGACAGATTACATATGCAGACCCGGTCGAGGGGGATTCATCAATGGTTCACTATGTGGACGAAAGGGTGCACTGCGAAGCTCAAGCGGAAGCCAGACAAACAGTTGACCCTTGTGAGCTGGAAGACTCGAGAGAAAGCGGGCCTGGGGCGGCCCGCGTTTCGACTGCGATCAAGTCACCTCTGGCGTGTGTTGGCGAGGGCCCGCAGAATTGTACGGGTGTTCTTATTCATGACCTGACGAAGGTACATGGCGATCGCGAACATAAGGACAAGAAAGAACAGGTCGACGCGAAGGATTGAATGCAGCAGCCCGGCCAGGCTCTCCGGCGGGAACATGTGCAGGTGCATCCAGATAAAGGTGACGATGGCGAGTATAGCGAGGACGCCAACGATGATGCGGGAGGAGCGTTCGGACCTGTCGGCGGCTGCAAGGGCTTGCTGGACGAAGGCGAGTTCCGCGTTGGTGTTTTGGGAATTGGGCTGTTGGTTTTCGGGGCTCATGCTGGGTTCCTTTCGGAGGTGAGGTGTTTGCGAAGGGTGGTGACTCCGTAATGGAGGCGCGACTTGACGGTGCCGATCGGGATCTCCAGGATGGCGGCACTTTCTTCCAGTGAGAGGTCGTGCTGATAGTGAAGCAGCAGGACCGCTCGGCTGGCGGGCGATACGTGGTCGAGGAGGGTGAGGAAAGCCTCATCGGGCGGCTCGCCGGGACTGGGGTCGAGGCTGGTGAGGAGTTCAGGTGGTATGTCCTCGAGCGGCTGCCATCGGGAGGCTCTCCTGAGATGGGAGAAGGCAATACGCGAAGCGATCCGGAAGGTCCAGGGGCGGAAGACAGCGGGCTCGCGCAGGAACCGGAGTTTGCGGAAGATCTGCAGCGAAGTTTCCTGCAGGATGTCGTCGGCGAGGGCTGTGCCGGCAAGCCGGGCGATGTAGCGGCGCAACGGCGCATAGGCCTCACGAAGGAGCGTCTCGAGTGCGGCCCGATCGCCGCTCTGGGCCAGAAGGACGAGAAGAGTTTGGTCGTGGATCGTGGGCTCCTTCGGATGAGGTGAGGTGCGCATGCTTGAGAGAGGGGGCATGTGTGGGTGAAAGTTCGATCCGGTAGAAAATAATTACGGACGCGTGAGATGGGTTACATGCCGATCACCGTATACGGGTGCGTTCATCGGGAAGGGTACGCGATCGGACGAGAAGGTCTGGGCAAGCAGGGGCCTCAACGAGGTTGCACTCTCCAACCTTCAGTGCCTGAAGCCCCTCGGTGGTGCGCCAATGCACTCATTGAGAGTGTTTCTTAATTTGCTTTCTCGATGGGCGCGTTGAGGACGGGGTGATCGAGGCCCTGTGATTTGCGGCCTGGTCCGCCTTCGAGATCGAAGACGATCACCTGATTATCTCCATGCTTGAGGAAGGGCGCGGGGAGATACAGCGCTTTCTGCGGGCCGATGTGCCAGACGCGGCCGAGCGGCTTGCTGTTGATCCAGACCTCGCCTTTACCAAGCGAGCTGGTGTCGAGGAAGGTGTCGGCTGGGTGCTCGATATGGAAAGAGGCCTTGTAGAAGCAGGGGCCGGAGCAGGGTTTGTTGGCGTAGGTGAGCGAGCCGGGGTTGAGCATGGGAATCGAGAAGTTGTCCCAGCCGCTGAGGGGATGGCCGGCGAGCGTAACGCCGTCGAGAAGGCCTACGCGCTCGGTGGGGATCGACGAGCCGAAGTTCACACGGCCGGTGTTCTCGAGGAGAATGTCGAGGCGCGTATGAGGCGCGTCGATGGTGAGCGGCAGAGAGTGCTGGTTGAGGCGGCGGTCGATCGTGCCAGCGAGTTTGCCGTTGAGGTAGACCTGGGCGTAGTCGTGGAGGGCGCCGATGAAGAGATCGCCGCTAAGCGGGCCGTCGACGGTGGTGCGGTAAAGGACGTAGCCGTAGGCCTGGTCCATGGCTTCCATGGTCAGAGGCTGGCCGGAGTGGATGGGTGTGGGGAGGTTGTCCCAGAGAGAGGCTGCGCGGTCCAGAGTGAAGGCGGGGATGGCCGCGGCTGTGGGGGCGATGGGAACCGGCGGGGGCGCGACGCCGGTGTTGCGCGCGATGATATCGCGGAAGAGGAAATACTTCGGTGTGGGATGTCCGCTTTCGTCGAGCGCGGAGTCGTAGTCGTAGCTGGTGACGTCGGGCTCGTAGTTTCTGCCGTTGGAGTTGGCGCCGTTCATCCAGCCGAAGCTGGTGCCGCCGTGGAACATGTAAATGCTGATGGAGTAGCCCTGGCGGAGGATCCAGTCGAGATCGGCTGCCTGTTGCTTCGCGTTGGTTCGCGCATGGGGCGCGCCCCAGTGATCGAACCAGCCGTCCCAGTATTCGCCGTTCATGTACGGGCCGGTGGAGCGGAGGGTTTTTAGTTTGGTGAAGGCCCGTTGCGCTTCGCCGGGTCCGAAGTTGATGACGGCGGGTAGCTCCGGCAGGCTGCCGCGGGGAACCTGGTCGGCACCATCGGCGGTGTAGAGCTGGGCCTGGGTAAAGCCGGCTTCGATGAGGATTTGGTGGATGTCTTCCATGTACTCGTGGTCGTCGCCATAGCTGCCGTATTCGTTTTCGACCTGAACGGCGATGATAGGGCCGCCATTGCCGATCTGGAGTGGTGCAACTTCCTGGCCGAGGCGGAGGAGCCAGGTGCGGGCGGCAGCGATAAATTTTGGATCGCGAGAGCGAACGACGATGTTGGGGTCTTTCAGGAGCCACGACGGAAAGCCGCCGAATTCCCACTCGGCGCAGGAGTAGGGGCCGGGGCGGAGGATTACGTAGAGGCCTTCCTGCTGGGCTTCGCGGACGAATTCGGCTACATCGAGGTTACCGGTGAAGTCGTAGACGTCGGGGCGGGGCTCATGGGCGTTCCAGAATACGTAGGTGGTGACAGCATTCAGGCCCATGGCTTTGGCCATGCGCAGACGGTCGCGCCAGTATTCACGGGGAACCCGGGCGTAGTGGATTTCGCCGGAGATGATGCGGAAGGGCTTGCCATCGAGGAGGAACTGCCCGTCGTCGGCGCGAAAGGAGTGCTGCTGGGAAGAAGCTGGGCGGAGGGTGATGAAGGCCAGCAGTGCGCTGACGATGAGGATGGGAAAGAAGAGGAGCCTGGCGGAATTTTTCATAACTTGCTGCGACACCCAGATGCGGTTCGTTCTTCGTTGTACTCCTAAAGCGGCTGCGGGAAAAGCGGGTTTCGTGAGAACGGCAACGGCATGAGTGAACTCGTGCCCTGATACAAAACCGTGGGTTGCCGGCTGCCTCAAAAGGAGAGAAGAATCGATCGGAGAAAGGCTATCGGTGGGCCGACGATGAAGCCGACGAC
>CAZSWI010000113.1:0-10870 GCA_964610635.1 uncultured Acidobacterium sp. | reverse complement strand
CAGCTAACAGCTACCGCACCTCATTCACCAAATCCCGCAAAGCCTTCAACACCGTGAACCGCGTCAGCCCCACCGGCGCCTCCGCCTCATCCAGAATCGCCAGCTTTTGCGCCTTCCACCCCGGCGGAGCCGGCACTCCCGAAGACAAGTACGACAGCGCCTCGATACCCAGTGTGCCCAGCTCGGTCAACTGCTGCGCGCGCGGCAATGCTGCCGCCAGTTGCGGCGAGGCCGACATCAGCTCGAACAGCTCCGGCTGCGCGGTCCACGAGTGAAAGGTGTCGTTCAGCTCATCTTCCTCGCTGGGGTGCGCGATCGGATCCTGCAGATAGGTGCTCATCAGGTCGCCGAAATCATGCCGCGATGGCGGGTCGGGCGGCAGCGCATCCACCAGAGCGTTGAGCGGGGTGTGGGTGGTGACGTTATGCGCCTGCGACCACTCCGATCGCTTATCGAAGTTCACTGGCTCCAGCACCGCCGCCAGGGGCCGCAACGCGCCAATCTCCTGCGTCCCGGCCAGCCCGCGCAGGCTGGCTTCTTCCTGCGAGATGTGTGTGAGCCCCAGCTCTTCCAGGCGCAGCGACTCGACAGCGAGGCGCCGGTACATATCGTCTTCGCTGGTGACGGATTGCGCCGACCATAAGCGCTCCGCAATAGCCGCAGTCCGCGGCCAGATCCTCGAGTCGATGGTGCGGGGGTCCACGTACTCGCTCCACATACAGGCCTCGCCGCCCAGAATCCGTGCCGCCTGCTCCGGCGTCAGCCCGCTATTCGCGGGAACAGGATCGACGCTGTAATGCGCTGAGGCGGGATCCATATGGTCAAGGTAGTAGCCGGCCGAGAGAATACCGCTGTAGCCCTGCTTTGCGCCGGCAGCCAGGGATTCAAACCCGCGCCACGACTGCACCACGACATCCTTCGGAAGATCGGGCGTGAGGACCTCGTCCCAGCCGATCATCTTTTTCCCGTGCTTCTTCAGGATTTGTAACAGCCTCTGGTTGAAATACGCTTGAAGGGCCGCAGTGTCTTTAAGATTGTGGGCGCTCATGAAAGCCTGAATCTTCGCGTTCTGCTTCCATTCCACGCCATTGTTCTCGTCGCCGCCAATGTGCAAATACGCATCGGGAAAAATCGTAGCCATCTCTGCTACAAACTTGTCGAGAAACGCGTAGGTGCTCTCCCGAGTCGGATCCATCACGGGATCGAAGACACCAAATTTGGTTTCAACAGCGAATGGCCCGGGACCGCTGGCCAAATCCGGATAGCCCACTGCCCACGAAGTGCTGTGACCGGGGATATCGAATTCAGGGACCACGCGGATGCCGAGGCCGCGCGCGTAGGCGACCACTTCTTTTGCTTCCTCTTGTGTGTAGTACTGGCCTTCCGAACCCATCCCGGCGAGCTTCGGGTATACCCTGCTCTCGATGCGAAAGCCCTGGTCGTCGCTCAGGTGCCAGTGAAAAACGTTCATCTTTACCGCGGCCATCCCGTCGAGCATGCGCTCGATCACGCCGACCGGCTCGAAGTGGCGGGAGCAGTCGATCATCAGCCCGCGCCAGCGGAAGCGCGGAGAGTCCTGGATGGAGACGACGGGGAGCCAGAAGCCCTGTCCGTCAGACTGTACCAATTGCAGCAGCGTTTCAAGGCCTCGCATCGCGCCCACATCGGTCGCCGCATGCAGATGCGCTCCCTGGCCGGTGATGTCGAGTGAGTACGACTCGTCCTCGTCGAGGCCCTGGATCGGTTCTCCGGCGCCATCGACAGAAACCACCAGCCCTGGACTTCCTCCCGGAGGAACACCGGTCTGCGTTCTCAGCCGTTCCAGCGCCCAGGCGATCGCGCCGTCAAGCCGGTCGTCGTGAAACTTATCCGCGCTCACTGAAAATCCTGGAGCCAGGGCCACGCGTCCGGTGCCGGCAGTGAGTTGCGCGGGCTGCGGCATCAGGGTGTTCACAAACTCAAGCTGGTTCGCCTGGGGCTGCGCCTGCGCGGTTCGGGCCAACACTGTTCCGGTTAAAACCACTCCGGCCGACACGGCTCCGGTGATCATTCCAAGCCTCACTTTGCGTGCGAGCCCACTCGCGCTTCCATTCACGTGCCCAATCGCGTTCACGGTTCACCTCAGCGCATTCAGCTTACGCAAAACAGGCCTTGCGATGCCAGGGGCGCGGGATACGCCAGCGGAAATCTGTTACCTTGTCTCTTCACATACAAGAGGAGCCGATCAGATGCGACAACGCTTCGCAACCATGGGGCTATTGGGAATAATGGCGGCATCCGCCGCAATCGCGCAGAACACGCCTTCGTGGACGCCACCCGATCCCGCGACCAAAGAGCTGGCCCTGAGCATTTTCCGCCAGATCATCAATATCAACTCGACGGATTCAGTGGGCAGCGTCACTGCCGTCTCGAAGGCGATGCAGCAGCGGTTTCTCGATGCGGGCTTTCCCGCCGCCGACATCTTTCTCGGCGGTCCCAACGACCGCAAAGAAAACCTGGTCGTGCGCTATCGTGGGACCGGCGCCAAACCACCGATCCTCTTCATCGGGCATGAAGACGTCGTCGAAGCGCATCGTGAAGACTGGACCACCGACCCATTTCAGTTCATCGAGAAAGACGGCTACTACTACGGACGCGGCACGCAGGACATGAAAGACTGCGACGCCATTCTGGTGACCACGTTCCTGCGCCTGCACAAAGAAGGGTTCAAACCGGACCGCGACCTGATCCTCGCGCTCACGGCGGACGAAGAGGGAGGCCAGTCGAATGGCGTCGACTGGCTGCTGAAGAATCACCCGGAGCTGATGAAAGCCGCTTTCGCCTTCAATCCCGATGGCGGGGGCGTGGACCTCGAAAACGGCAAGGCGGTTACCGCCGACGTCGATGCCAGCGAAAAGCTCTACGCCGACTATCAGCTCGTGGTCACCAACCCCGGGGGCCACAGCTCTCTGCCGGTGCCCGACAACGCGATTTACCACCTGGCCGACGCGCTGCAGCGGCTGCAGAATTATCAATTCCCATTCGAGCTCAATGCGATCACGCACGCGTACTTCGAGAAGTTGGCCACGCTGGAGCCTGCCGCAACCGCTGCCGACATTAAAGCGGTCCTGGCGACTCCGCCCGATCCCGCCGCAATCGCGCGCATCTCTCAGCAGCCGGAGTGGAACTCGTTTCTGCACACGACGTGCGTGGCCACGCGTCTGCTCGCCGGCCACGCGAACAACGCCCTTCCGCAGATGGCGCAGGCAAATGTGAATTGCCGCATCCTGCCTGGCCATTCGCGAGAAGAGGTGCGTCAGGAGTTGATCCGCGTCTTCGCGGATCCCAAAATTACCGTGAAATATGTCGACAACGGTGGAGGCATTCACAGTGGCGCGCCGGACTCCAAAGGTCCGCCCCCCGTCGCTCTCGAGCCTGAAGTGATGGCGCCGCTTGAAAAGCTGGTAGCCGTCTACTGGCCCGGCACGCCCGTCGTCCCGGACATGGCGACCGGAGCCTCCGACAGCATCTTCACCAACGCCGCCGGCATTCCCACCTACAACTGGTCCGCGATCGAGCTGGAGGTGAGCGACGTTCGTGCTCACGGCAAAGACGAGCGGCTGCCGGTGAACTCCTTCTACAAGGGCGTCCAGTTCTGGTACGACTACCTGCGTATGCTGACCAGTGGCGACTGATTTCTCCGCAAGGCCCGCTTAACCCGCCACTGTCGACGGCGCAAGTTCGAGCATGATGGCGTCGATGTGGACGCGCGCCCCATCGATGGAAGGGAAGTCGGTGTTGCCGGGATTGAAGACAAACGCCAGATCTGTCCCCGCCAGCACAATTCCATCCAGCCGCTCACGCTGGATCAGCGTGTGCGCCAGGTAGCGGAGCCGGTTGAAGTCTTCGTCTGAGGCACGCGATTCTTCAACCACACGACCGTAGATATCGGCGATGGTGTCAATTTCCTCCGGTGTCGGCAGGATCACCTCTGTTCCGCTCAGCCTTCCAAACATCCGGGTTTCCATGGTTACTCGCCCTCCGAACAGAGCGACACGATGGAAGCGTCGGCGCTCGACCTCTGCCGCAATCGCGTCAAGAAGGCCGATCAGCGGCAGCGGAGCGATGCAGGCGAGTTCGGCAGCGCAGATTTGCGGGGTAAACGCCGGAATGGAGGCAATCTCGGCGCCTCCACGAGCAAGCTGTTGCAGCAGCCCTGCGAGGTATTCTGCGAGCTCCCTGGCCTCGCCGGCAGCGGCGCGCGCCAGCACATAACGTACGTCGGCGTGAACCATGAGAAGGCGGGGCGACAAACCGCGACGAAGATGAGCATCGACCAGAGCTTTGTAATAAAAGATTCCGGCGCCTACGCCGAGACCGGTGACGAGTCCGAAGGGGCGCGTTCGTGCGGTTTCCATGTTTCTAATGTAATCGCCGCGAGCGGCGATGTGGCTTCAGCGCGCCGCAGGTGTGCTCGCAGCCGGCTGTGTCACAATGCTCAAATTCGTGATGCCCGACTGCTTCACCTTATTCATCAGCGTGGCAAACGCGCCGGTTCAACTGGAAACGAACGATGTGCGCGCGCACGGCAAAGACGAGCGCCCGCCGGTGGGCTCCTTCTACAAGGGCGTGCAGTTCTGGCACGACTGCGTGAGGATGCTGACGGGCGGGGAGTAAGTGAAAGGTGTCGACCAACAGGTGCGAGCCGGAGCCGAAGGCTCCGGCCCTCCTTCTTAAGGTTCGGTTGTCGAACCCGACAGCCTTACGCCTGCCGCTTTGGCGCAGCCTGCTGTTGTCGTCCCGTCATTGTTGAAGAACGTTACGATGGCGTTCGAGGTCCAGCTGTCGTAATCCTTCATCGTGATGCACTGCACAATTTTCTGCACCCCTTTCTTCAGACCCGGAGGGTTCGTCGGCGAGTCCGACAGAATAAACGCATCTGTGGCGCTGAAATAGTCTGCCTTTGGGTCGGTCGAACAGAAGTCGCCGCCCTCGTGCGCCGGTTTCCAGAAGCCGTAGCCCGACGTGCGCTGGCCCGGTTGCAGCGCCGGATTGCTTGTTGACTCCGATTCGGTACCGCCGCGGTGAAAGCTGAGCAGCGACCAGAACGATGGGAGCGGCGTGCCCGTCGCGCAGTTGTATTGCGTCACCTGCACGCGCCACGTCCCTTGCAGCGAATGCCCATCGTCGTCGTCCGCGAGAGCTGTGCCCGACAGGACAAATGTGATCGCCAAAGCCAGTACCGGAATGGCGCCGAATTTCCGTAAGCCTCCAGATTTCATGGGAAACTCCCCTTAGGTTGATTCTGGTCCCGCTCGACCAGTGAGCCGCATCATGGCATTCCTCCTCGGGCGCTGGCCATGGTGAGGTCCTGAAGTTCATCTGCAGTTATCCTGTAGGCGCGGGAACATGGGAGAATTTCGGACGTCGTGAGCCATGCCAGTCGGTGATCAAAACCGCGCCTTAGCCTTTGGCAACTTCGAACTCGACCTGGCTGCCTGCGAACTGCGCCACCGCGGCAAACCCGTGCACCTGGAGCGCAGGCCCATGGACCTGCTTATCCTGCTGGCGCAGCGAGGGGGGCAGCTGGTTTCGCGCGCCGATATTGTGGCTCGGCTGTGGGGTTCGGACGTCTTCGTCGATGTCGAGACCGGGGTCAATACGGCCATCCGCAAGGTACGGCAGGCTCTACAGGATTCCACCGATGCCCCTCAGTTCATCGAAACGGTCTCCGGAAGAGGCTACCGTTTCATCGGCACAATAACCCAGCCGGGAATAGCTGTAATCCCCGCTTCTGCGTCTGCAAAGCCACGCATCATGCTGGCGGTTCTGCCCTTTGAGAACCTGTCCAACGACTCCGATCAGGAATACTTCAGCGATGGCCTGACTGAGCAGACGATCAGCTATCTCGGACGGATGGGTCCCGCGGATATGGGAGTGATCGCACGGACCACCAGCATGGCTTACAAGCGCACGCCGAAGAGCATTCGCGACATTGGCGCTGAGCTCAACGTGGACTACGTGCTCGAAAGCAGCGTGCGCCGCGAAAGCAACCGCGTTCGCATTACATCCCAGCTCATTCGTGTAAGCGACCAGACCCATCTCTGGGCCTCGACCTACGATCGCGACCTCATAGGTGTACTCGCCATTCAGGACGAACTGGGCACCGCGATCGCCAACCAGGTTCAATTGCGGCTGTCTCCGGAGAGGGTCCACGCACTGGCTCTCTCGCAGCCGGCAAACGCTGAGGCTTACGACCTGTATCTCCGTGGGCGCTATTTCTGGAACCAGCTCTCGCAGGCGACTGCCGGCCGCGCGATCGAGTATTTTCAGCAAGCCACCGAGATCGACGAGCGCTATGCGCTGGCCTGGTCGGGCCTGGCCGACACCTACACGGCCTCTCCCATCAATGCCGATGCGCCGCCGCTGCAGGTGTGGCCAAAAGCGCGCGAGGCGGCGGAGCGCGCCGTTCAGGCTGCTCCCGATATGGCGGAGACGCAAACCTCTTCAGGGTTTGTGAAATTCTGGCTGGACTGGAAATGGGTCGAAGCCGAAGCCGCATTCCTGAAAGCGATAGCCCTGAACCCCAGCTATGGACTGGCGCATCGGCTGCTCGGCATCGTTCAGATGCACCTGCGCAAACACCCGGAATCGGTTGCCGCCATGGCGCGCGCTCGGGAAATCGATCCGCTCAACGCCGGGCACCACGCGCTCTCGTCGCAGGTGGCTTTTGCCGCCGGAGATTATCCGGCGGCCGTTCGCCTCGCACAGCAGGCCATCTCCATTGATCCTCAATTCTGGATCGGCTACATGCAGCTGGGCCAGGCTTATGAACGCCTCGACCGGCCGGACGTAGCTATCGAGGCGCTCACCACGGCCGGAAGGCTCAGCGGCGGCAACAGCAAAGCAATCGCTCTTCGCGGATATGTCCTTGCCAGGCAGGGAGATACCCAGGCCGCGCACGAACTGCTGCGCCTGCTCCATACCGTCGCCAGCGAGAAATTCGTTCCGCCCTATGCGTTTGCGCTGGTCCTCGAAGGGCTGGGCGAAAGGAATCGTGCGCTCCAGTTCCTGGAGCGGGCGGTCGAAGCCCACGACGTTCACCTGGCCTTCCTCGCGTTCGATCCCAAGTGGAACCCGATCCGAACCGATCCCAGGTTCACCGCATTGATCGATCATTGTTTCTCGCCGGCAGCCGGTCAGGGAAAAGCCGGGTTGTGAAATCGAAGACAGGAATTGCGCGGCCCCGCTATTTCCCGGGCCTCGTCGTGGATTCGGCCGGCTGTGTCACGATGCTCACGTTCGTGATGCCCGACTGCTTCACCGCATCCATCAGCGTGGCAAACGCACCGAAGGGAACCTTCTCGTCCGCCCGCAGATAAATGACCTGGTGGGTGGTATCGGTGTTCTGCGCGCGCAGAATGTTGGGCAGATCGTTCAGGTTCACCGGCTTGTCGTTGAGGAAGACCTGCTGATCCTTGTCGATGGTCAGCACGGTGCGCTGCTCGGTGATTTCGCGCACGACCTTGGTTTTGGGAACGTTGACCTGAATACCCGACTGCAACACCGGCGCGGTGAGCATGAAGATGACAAGCAGCACCAGCACCACGTCGACGAGCGGCGTGATGTTAATTTCCGCCAGGGCGGTTTGCGTGTGACCACTTCTACTTGTGAAGGCCACGGGCCGTCTCCAGAGCGTCCTGATCGGGCTTGAGCGCCGCTTCTTCCATGCTGTTCAGCAGCTCCCGGGCAAAGTCGTCCATGCGCGCGGCAAAATCGCGGCAGCTGGAGGTGAACTGGTTATAGGCGATCACCGCTGGAATCGCGACCAGCAGACCCGCCGCCGTGGTGATCAGCGCTTCGGAGACTCCCGGAGCAACGGCGCGCAACGTTGCCGTGCCCTCTGTACCGAGTCCGTGGAATGCATCGACGATTCCCATAATGGTGCCGAAGAGCCCGATGAACGGCGAGATGGCGCCGATGCTCGCAAGCCATGTCAGCCGCTGCTCCATTGCGGTCAGTGACTCGCTGGCTGCGGTCTGGCCGGCGCGCTCCAGTGCTGTGATATTGCGGCACGGGCCAAAGCCGCCCGTCTGACGGCGGTAGGTCTCATACACTTCGTCGAAAACATTCACCAGCGGGCTGGGCTTGAACTGCTCACTGACAGTAGCAATCTCCTGCAGCCGGTTTGCCTTCCGAAACGCGCGCAGAAACCGCCGGCTCTGCGCGCGAGCCTTCCGGAACGCAAAGAATTTGCCGATGATAATTGCCCACGAAAAGAGGCTCGCAACCAAAAGCACGCCCAGCACCGTCATGGCGATGGGGCCGCTGTTCTGCAACATCTCCACGATTGCGCTGCCGTTGTTCACCGGGGGAGCAGCGGGGGGAGTGGTGTCTTGAAAGAAAAGTAACGCGGAAATGAGACTAATCATTGCCTGCTTTCACGTTACCAGAAGCAGGAATGGCGCGGAGGGTTGCACGCATTGCCCGAACCTGCCTCGTTATACCTCGATACGCGAAAACAACCAGGCGCTGGTGCTCAGAAAAACCGCCGCGAGCGCCGCCAGCAGACCCAGATCGAGCAGGAAGTTGAATTCCCAGCCAAAGTTGAACTGCCAGTTCCCGATCAGAACGCCGCGCAGCCCATCGATGCCATACGACAGTGGGTCGGCGTGGGTGATCCACGTCATCACCGCGCCCAGATTCTTCAGCGGGAAGAGAGCGCCCGACAGAAAGAAGATGGGCATCACCATGAAATTCATCAGCACCTGGAAGCCCTGCATGTCCTTGATGCTGGACCCGACCGATGCCCCGAGCGCGGCGAAGACCAGGGCGATCATCGCGATAAAAATCAGCGCGACAGGGATCGCAAGCCAGTTGTGAGTCGCCGGCGTCCCCGGCGCATGCTGGTGGACCGGGCGGAAACCGGCGATCAGACAAACCACCAGCATCAGCAGCCCCTGCATCGTGGCCACGGTTGCGCCGCCGAGGGTGCGCCCAAAAATGATGTTGATGCGCGGCACCGGTGCGACCAGCGTCTCTTTCAGGAAGCCAAACTGCCGGTCCCACAGCATGGCCATGCCCGAGAAGATCGAGCTGAACAACACCGTCATGCCGATCACGCCCGGCGCCATAAACTGAATGTAATTGCCGGCTCCGGCTTTGGCGAAGATCGGACCGAAGCCGAAGCCGAGAGCCAGCAGGTAGAGCGTGGGCTGCCCGAGCGAGACGATCACCTGCGCTTTCGAGCGGAAATAACGCTTCACCTCGCGCAGCCACATGATGTAGATCGCACCCATTCTCTCTCCTCATCGAAACACCCGATTGAGTTCCTGCAGATGTCGGATTGAGCCCCTGTTTTGAAAGGGGACGGCTTTTCAGCCGTGCCGCAAAAGCCCCAAAGTTGTCGGGGCTTTTAGCCCCTGAGGGATGTCCTGATACCCTGCCCTTACCGTTTTTGCTGCCACATCTGCGCGAAGCGCCGCAGATTGTCGGTAGAATTGGCGCTCTCATCCCGCAACGACGTTCCCGTGAGCGCAAGAAATGCAGCTTCCAGCGAATCCGTGTTGGTGCTGGCTTTCAACTCGGCCGACGTGCCGGTGGCGACAATCGCACCATGATCCATGATGGCGATGCGATGCGCCACCCGATCCGCTTCGTCCATATAATGCGTGGTCAGAAATACCGTGGTCTTCTCGCTCTGGTTCAGGTTCTTCACGTGGGTCCAAAGCTGGTTGCGGCTCTGCGGATCGAGGCCCAGCGTCGGCTCGTCGAGAAACAGAATCTTCGGCGTGTGCAGAAAGCCACGCGCGATCTCCAGACGCCGCTTCATGCCGCCGGAGAAGGTCTTCACATAATCGTTGCGCCGCTCCCAGAGCTCGAAGAGCCGCAGCAACTGCTCGATCCGTTCCCCGCGCACCCGCCGCGGAATGTGGTAGAGGATGCCGTGCAGCTCCATGTTTTCGAGCGCGGTCTGCTCGTTGTCGAGGCTCGGATCCTGGAAGACAATGCCGAAGCGCTGGCGCGCATCGCGCTGCTTTACCCATGGATCGAATCCGTCCAGATGAATGCGGCCGCTGGTGGGGCGCAGCAGCGTGGTCAGCATCTTGATAGTCGTGGTCTTGCCAGCGCCGTTGGGGCCGAGGAAGGCGAAGATCTCCCCCGAGTCCACCTGGAATGAAATGTCCTTGACGGCGGTGAACTGGTCAAAGGTTTTGGTCAGGTTTTCAACCTGGATCACGAGGCAGGCCTCCCGGCGAGCGGCGCAATTGGAGACAGCTTGTTTATTTTGCCAGAAAGACTCACGTGAGGCTATCGAGCAAGCGGGTCGGTTCCGAGGTCAGTCTGGGAACTATGGTCGCGGGCTATTCAGAAACGAGAACAATTCATCCAGCTCGACGAAGATCGGCGTGCCTGGCACTTCCAGCCGTCGTGCGGACTTCCAGTCATCTCCGATGCACATCCGCCCGCTGCGGGTTCTGGGATCCAGGGCCCAGATCGCAGCTACACCCATGTTGCGATAGTCGGCCACGCGCTCTTCGAGGTCAGAGTAAGTATCGTCGGGCGATAGAATTTGGACGATCAGGATGGGAGGCGCCTGGAGCACAGCTGGCTGGGGTTCGGCTTTCACAATCACCAGGTCCGGCACGCGGACCCGGGAAGAGGCAACCCGCGTCCGCTGCTCGGTCGAGGTCATAACCTTCCACGCTGATTCGTTCGATAAGAACCAGGCGGCCAGAAGTGCCTGCAATCGCGCGTGCTCCCACTTACCAACATTCCGCTCCCGCACCTCACCGTCGATGTACTCCCGGTCGGGACGGTAAGGCGTTTCGAGATATTCCTGAAGGGAAATGCGAACCTGCGTCGCCATCGATCACCGTTGCTGAAAAGT
>CAZSWI010000112.1:0-10946 GCA_964610635.1 uncultured Acidobacterium sp. | reverse complement strand
GGCTACGGCCAGGCCTTCGTCGACCGCGTCAACGGCGACTGGGGCGGCAAGCCCTACATTGACCTCATGCGCGGCCTCGATTACGCCGAAGCCCACTACCCCTTCATCGACAAGACCCGCGAGTGCGCCCTCGGCGCGAGCTACGGCGGCTACATGGCCAACTGGATCCTTGGCCACACCGACCGCTTCAAGTGCATCGTTTCCCACGACGGCATGTTCAACACCGAATCGGCTTACGGTACGACAGAAGAACTCTGGTTCAACGAATGGGAGTTCAAGGGGACGCCGTGGACCAACCGTGCGCTCTATCGCGAGTGGTCGCCGATGCTCGCGGAGACGCATTTCAAAACGCCCACCCTCGTCATCCACGGCCAGCTCGACTACCGGCTCGACGTCTCCGAAGGCTACCAGCTCTTCGACACCCTCCAGCGCATGAAAGTCCCCTCTAAGATGCTCTACTTCCCCGATGAAGGCCACTGGGTGCTCAAGCCGCAGAACTCCCAGCTCTGGTACAAGACCGTCAACGACTGGGTGGATCAGTGGACCAGGAAGTAGAAATCCCCCAATCTCGCTGCCAGAATCCCCGCTACCGGAATCAATGCCCACGCGGCCTGCGCAAACTCGCCGTCCTGCTGGCTTTCAGCGGTGCGATGGCGATGCAGTCGACGTCCTCGCAGGAGCCACCCGCGCCATCCGTCAGCGCGAGGAAGCCGCCCCCAGCCGACGCCTACGTCGGCGATGCCGTCTGCGCGCAATGCCATGACAAAGAGGCTAAGGCCTATCCCTCAACCCCGCACGCTCTGGACTCGACCGTGGCCAGTTCCAAAACCATCATGGGGAATTTCACGCCCGGCCAAAATGTGGTGCGTACTCCGAATCCCAACCTGGTTTTCGCCATGATCGCGGCCGACGACGGATATTACGAGAGCGCCGTCGATATTCGCGACCCGAAAAATCTCACCGGAAAAGCGGAAAAGTTCGACATCGTCATCGGTTCAGGACGCCACGGCCAGACCTATCTTTACTGGAAGGGCGATCAGCTCTTTGAATTGCCCGTCTCCTACTGGACCTGGACCCACAAATGGATCAACAGCCCAGGCTATCCCGATGGCGGAGTCTACTTCAACCGGCCGATTGTGCCGCGATGCATGGAGTGTCATGCGAGCTGGTTCAAGTCGCTGGCGCCGCCGCTCAACCGGTTCGAGCGGGACAGCATGGTCCTGGGCATCGGCTGCGAACGATGCCACGGTCCAGGCCGCGAGCATGTGGATCGCGAGGGGAGCGCCAATCCCCCACCGGCGGGCTCACCAGAAATCGCAATTGTGAATCCGGCGCGGCTGCCACATGATCGGCAACTGGGCCTTTGCTCACTCTGTCACGCAGGCGCGGCGGAGCCGATCGGGACTTCGCTGACCTATTTGCCGGGAGATGTAATTACCGACTTTCTCAAGATCGCTGCGCCGCCTGCCAATGCGCCGGTGGATGTGCATGGAAACCAGGTGGGCGCACTCGAGAGCAGCAAATGTTTTACATCCGGCAAGCTAACGTGCTCCACCTGTCACGATGTCCACAGAACCCAGGAAAACGCGGACGCCTTTTCGAAGAACTGCCTCGGGTGCCACGATGTCCAGGCCTGCGGCCGCTTCAAACAGATGGGCGAAAGCATCCGCGGCAAATGCATCGAATGCCACATGCCCATCGGAAAATCGTCAGTCCTTATGTCGGAGTCGGGCGGGGAGCTCTTGCGGGCGCAGCTGAGAACGCATCGCATTGCGATTTACCCGAACGCGACCGCGAAATGAGTAGCCTCAGCTCGTGGGTGACCGCTGGGGTTGGCACTGGCGTTAGTCTGTAGATCGACATGATTGCTCACCTGCGCGGCCGCCTGTTCTCAAAACAACCCGGACAAGCGATCGTCGAAGCCAGCGGTGTGGGCTATGACGTCACCATCAGCGTGCCCACGTTCACAGCATTGCCGCGAGAAGGTGGCGAAGTCGCCCTCCACATTTACACGCAGGTGCGGGAAGACACGCTGGCTCTCTTTGGCTTCCTGGAACGCAACGAGAAGCGCCTGTTTGAGCGGCTCATCACGGTCTCCGGCGTGGGACCGAAGCTGGCCATCACGATCCTCAGCGGCCTGAATCTCGATCGAACCGTAGAGGCCATCCGCGGCCAGGATCATGCCACCCTCACCCGGATTCCCGGCGTCGGCAAGAAGCTTGCGGAGCGCCTGGTGGTCGAGCTGAAAGAAAAATTGGAAGACCTCGCCATCGCTCCTGTGGCGCGCACGCCCCTCGCCCCCGCCGCCGAGGACGTCCTCTCCGCTCTCGTCAACCTCGGCTACCAGCGCCCCGCAGCCCAAAAAGCCCTGGAAACGGCAATCATGAAGGAGAAAGCCGTGGGCGAAAATTTCGACGAGCTCTTCCGAGCAGCCCTGAAAGTGATTCGCTGACTCCTACTCGATCGCGGCGACCTTCGCCCGCTTTCCCACCCGAACCGTGATGCGGGTGGGAAGCGCAGTGAGCGACACCACCGGCGCGGAGACAGTTTCGCCATCGATCCGAACTGCGTTCTCGGCCAACTTGCGAGCAGCTTCAGCTCCTGAGGCGGCGAGTCCAGCTCGCACCAGCAGCTTGGGCAAGCGGATTTGGCGGTTTCCGTCCGATGCCGAGCCCGCGATTTCGGCATAAGGAATCGCCACTTCTTCCAGTCCCGCGATATCATTGCTCTTCTGCTGGAACTGACGCGCCCAGTGCTCATCGGCCGCCTGCGCCGCCTCGTCCCCCCAGAAACCGCCGACAATCGTCCGCGCCAGCCGCTTCTTGGCTTCCATAGGGTGCAACGCGCCGGCGGCCACGTCCGCCCGCATCTTCTCGATCTCCGACTGCCGCAAATCCGTCAGCAGCGTCCAATAGCGCCACATCAGCTCATCGTTGATCGACATCAGCTTGCCATACATCTCCTGCGGCGCCTCATGAATGCCGATGGCGTTATTCAGCGATTTCGACATCTTCTGCACCCCATCGAGGCCCTCGATGATCGGCGTCATCAGGACGATCTGCGAGGGCTGATCGTAATGGCGCTGCAGCTCGCGACCAATAAGCAGATTGAATTTCTGATCGGTTCCGCCAAGCTCCACATCGGCCCGCAGAGCAACGGAGTCGTATCCCTGGGAGAGTGGGTAAAGCAGCTCGTGTAGTGCGATGGGCTTCTCTTCCTGGAAGCGCTTGTGGAATTCGTCGCGCTCCAGCATCTGCGAGACCGTGAAATGCGCCGCGAGCCGGATGATCCCTTCAAAGCCCAGCTTGTCCAGCCATTCGGAGTTGAACCGCACCTCTGTCTTGTCGCGATCCAGAATGCGAAATACCTGATCCGTGTAGGTCTTCGCGTTTTCATTAATCTGTTCGCGGGTCAGCCGCTGCCGCGTCACGTTGCGGCCGCTGGGGTCGCCGATGAGAGAAGTGAAGTCCCCCACGAGAAAGATGACCTGGTGCCCCAGGTCCTGGAAGTGCTTCAGCTTGCGCATCAGCACGGTGTGGCCCAGATGCAGGTCAGGCGCGGTGGGGTCGAACCCGGCCTTCACACGCAGCGGCAGCCCCGTCTGGCGGGACTTTTCGAGACGCTCGCGGAGATCGGAGACCCGGATGATCTCCGCCGCGCCCTTCTCGAGCAGATCGAGCTGCTCATCGACAGGAAGAAAGGAGGACATTGCTCCAGCCAGTATAAGGTCCGATTGAGCGGCGTAACGATCGGTGCGGCGCCTCCGCCGCGCCCGATCGATACCGTTTCATCAAGAATCGTCAAATCCGCTGATATCATGCATCCGCCCATGGTTGAACTGCTTGCGCTTTACCTTGCCGGACTCAGTTTTTTCTTTTCCGGCATCACCGGTGTATCCGATAATCTGCGCCAGATGAGCGGCCAGCGCTTCCGTCAGGCGCTAGGCCGCCTCACCCATCGGCCCATCATGGCGGGGCTCGTGGGTGCGGTCCTCGGCGCCGTTACCCAGAGCGCCTCGGTCGTTGCCTTCATTCTCTCGGGCATGGTTTCTACCGGGCTGCTTCCCATCTCGCGCGCGCTCATCGTGCTGGCCTGCGCGAACATCGGAACCGCGCTCCTCGTCTTTGTAGCGGCATCCAACCTGCACATATCCATCCTCTTTCTAATCGGAATTACCGGACTGGTTCTCGCCTTCAAACTGGCCACCAGGTGGAAGCCCGCCGTCGCAACCGGCATGTCGGTGGGCCTGCTTTTTCTCGGCCTCGAAATGATGAAGCAGGCGTTCCAGCCGCTCGCCTCTTCGGCCCAGTTTAGTCACGTCTCTCGTTTCTTCACCCATTGGCCCTACGCCGCATTCCTGATGGGAGCCGCGCTGCGCACCTTGATCCATTCCTCTTCAGCCGTAGCCGCTATTGCTGTCACCATCAATCGTGGCGGTCAACTCGGCGACTTCCCGGCCACCCTGTCAATCGCTGGCCTCGGCGTCGGGTCTTGCCTGGCCACCTGGATGCTCTCCGGAAATCTGCGCGGTGTTCCGCGGCAGATAGCCATGTATCAGGCCATGACCAATGGCATCGGCGGGATTCTCATAGCGGTGCTCCTGATCGCGGAACGAGTGCTGCAACTGCCGCTGCTCATCGCTGCCATGCACGCATCCGGTGCGTCGATTTCCCAGCGCATGGCCTATACCTATCTTTTTCTCAACATCACCGTGGCCTCCCTGGCCTTTGCCGGACTGCACTGGGCTCCCCGCGGACTGGCAAAATTGTGGCCTCCCACTCCCGAGCAGGACCTTTCCAGCCCCATCTACATCCAGCACAATTCGCTCAACTCACCGGAGACAGCGCTTGACCTCGTCGCCCTCGAACAGATGCGCCTTGTGCGGGTGCTGGGCCGTTATATCGACGCGGCGCGCCGGGGCGACGATTCCGGCCTCAAGGTGCTCCACCCGGCCGCCGTTCAGCTCAGCCGTCACATTTCCGAATTCCTGGAGGCTTTGCTCAAGCTCCCCATCGCCAACGATGTGGCAGCGCGCGCCATTTCCTTTCAGCGCAAGCAAAGCACTCTGGCGGCCCTCGAAGAAAATGTCTTCCTCTTCGCCGACTGCCTCGGCGGCCTCGCCGGCGAAGAACTGGCGACACTTCTCATCGAATCCCTCGACACCATTCTTTTCTCCGCGCTCTCCGCGCTCGAATCGCCGGGAGACCTTGAGATCGAGATCCTCCTCAACATGACCGACGACCGCAGTGGCATGATGGAAGAGCTCCGCAGCCGCCACGGGCTGCAGCAGGCGGCAACAGCAAGCGCCGGCAACGTGTCCGCGCTGCACTACGCCACGACTCTGTTCGAACGCAACGTCTGGCTCCTCCGGCAACTCGCCCTCTGGACGCGAGAGGACGCAAAGTACGCCATGGCCTGATGCAATGCGATCCCCCCATAAGATAGTCTCTTCCATGGCGCCCGCGCAGTGCGCTTTGTGAAGAATTTTGGGACGGATTCTGGTAAGAATCGGCGGTTCCGGGATTCAATCTTATGATGCGGATCCTGTTCGACCTTGGACTTTTCGGCCTGCTCACCTCGACAGTTTTCGCGGTTCTCGCGATCGCGGGGCTTTTCCGTTTTCGCCGCCGGCACGCGGCCACGGCCGCCGGATTTTTCCCGCCTGTCAGTCTGTTGAAACCTCTCGACGGGGCCGAGCCGAATCTGGAAGCTCACATTGAGTCCTTCTTCAACCAGGACTACCCCAACTTCGAGATTCTGTTTTGCGCACGCTCGGCCGCGGATTCCGGCCTCGATATCGCTCGCCGCGTTGCGTTGCGCTATCCGCACGTTCCCGCGCGATTTCTCTCCACCGGCCAGCAAACCTACATCAACGCCAAGGTATCTTCGCTGGAACTGATGCACTCTGTCGCCCGCCACGATCTGTTCATCATCAGCGACAGCGATGTCCGCGTCGAACCCGCCTACATCCGTGAAGTCGCGGCTCCCTTCGCCGATGAGAGAGTGGGGGCGGTTACCTGCCTCTATCGCGGCGTTGCCGACCGCGGCCTCTGGTCGAACCTCGAGGCGACGGGCATGTCGGTCGAGATGACCGCCGGAGTGCTCACTGCCAATCTGCTCGAAGGTATGAAATTTGCTCTCGGCCCAACCATGGCCGTGCGCCGCCGCTCCATCGAATCCATGGGCGGCTTTGGCGTGCTCGGCCCCTTTTGCTCCGATGACTTTCTGCTCGGGGCCGCCGTCGCCGCGCAGGGTCAGACGGTTGTCTTGTCCCGCCACGTCATCGATCACATCATCCTCAACCTCAGCTTCGCCGCCTCGCTGCGTCACCAGACGCGATGGATGAAATCCACCCGCTTCTCGCGTCCCCTCGGCCATCTTGGCACCGCCCTGACCTTCAGTATTCCCTTCGGACTCCTCGCTGGACTGGCCGCCCTCGCCCTGCATCGCCCCACCCTCGCCCTCCTGTTGCTCGGGTACAGCGTTGCGAATCGTATGATCCTCGCCGCCCTTGTCGGATCTCTGGGTGTGCGCGAGCCACATCTGCTCCGGACCGTCCTGCTCTATCCAATTCGTGACTTGCTCGGCTTCGTCTGCTGGGCCGCCAGTTACGCCGGCAACACCATCCTGTGGCGCGGGCGACGTTATCGTCTCTCTCGGGGAGGGTTGATGCATCCAGTTGGTGCGCAGGAACCGGATCGAGCCGAACACCCGCTGACGACCTAGGTAAGCCTCCCCGACGCCGGGCTCCGCTCCCGCAAACGCAGCTCTTCTCGTCTCACCTTCCCGGTCGCTCGTCCCCGGCTGTCTATACTGGACTCCAGTTCAAAGACGCACGGACCCCGCATGCCTCTTACTTATCTCGACTGGATCGTCATTGCCGCCTACCTCCTGTTCAACCTGCTCATTGGCTTGTACTACCGCCGTAAAGCCAGCGGATCAACGGAGGACTTCTTCGTCTCCGGGCGCGACGTTTCCTGGTGGCTGGCTGGCACCTCGATGGTCGCCACTACCTTCGCCGCGGACACGCCGCTCTTCGTCTGCGGCCTGGTCGCTACCCAGGGCATCTCCGGCAACTGGATCTGGTGGAGTCTCTGCCTCTCGGGCATGACGACGGTTTTCTTCTTCGCACGGTATTGGCGCCGCGCCGAAATCCTCACTGACGTCGAACTCGTTGAAATTCGCTACAGCGGCCGCCCTGCCGCGTTCCTCCGGGGCTTCAAAGCTGTCTATCTCGGCCTGCTGATGAACTGCTTCATCCTCGGCTGGGTCACGCGCGCTATGGTCGACATCATCGCCGTCACCCTCGGCCCGGCCATCGCCCAGGGACGCATCCTCACATTTTCCATGGCCGGCCACACGCTGCTGCATTTCACCCTTGGCGATCCGCGCCATACCTCCCTCTTCATCTGCGTTTTCATCCTGGTTCCCTTTACCGGCATCTACACGTTTCTCGGTGGGTTGTGGGGCGTTCTGGTCACCGATTTATTCCAGTTTGTCCTCAAGATGACGATGATCGTCGTCCTGGCCTGGATCGCCGTTGCCCGCCTCGGTGGTATGCCGGCGCTGCGCCTGCGCCTGGCTGTGGTCGATACCGCCACCCGCGCCGCGGGTCATCCAACGTCGAACATCCTCTCCTTTTTGCCCGACTTCCACGCCGGTCTCACCACTCCCAATTTGTGGACCCTGCCCCTTCTCACCTTCATGATGTACATCGGCGTGCAGTGGTGGGCTGCGTGGTATCCCGGTGCCGAGCCCGGCGGCGGCGGTTACGTTGCTCAGCGCATGTTCAGCGCAAAAAACGAAAAGCACTCCCTTGGCGCCACTCTGTGGTTCAACATCGCGCATTACGCGCTCCGCCCCTGGCCGTGGATCGTCACCGGACTCGTCGCACTTGCCATGTATTCCACCAACGGCGGTCTGCATCCCAGCGCGGCCTACGCTGCCAATCCCCAGCAGGGATACGTCATGGTCCTGCGCGACTTCCTCCCTCCCGCCCTGCGCGGCCTCATGATTGCCGCCTTCCTCGCCGCTTACATGTCAACCGTGGGAACCCAGCTGAACTGGGGAACTTCGTACCTCGTCAGCGACCTCTACCGCCGCTTTCTTGTCCGCCACGCGGGGGAGCACCACTACGTCCTTGTCAGCAAAATCATCACCGTGCTCCTCGTTCTGTGCAGCGGATACGTGGCCAGCCGTCTCACCTCGATCGGCGCCGGCTGGCAACTGGTCCTCAACCTGGGAGCGGGGACGGGTGCCGTCTACATGCTTCGATGGTTCTGGTGGCGCATCAATGCATGGAGTGAAATCTCCGCCATGATCGTCGCCGCCGCCGTGACCGTCTCCCTCGCCTATGTTCATTTCGCAGGCAGCGGCGTTGTGGTCTTTGCAAAGAGCACACTGATCACTGCCGGAATCGCAACCATCGCCTGGATTCTCGCCACTTTCGTCACCCCCGCGGAGCCCGATGCTACCCTTTTGGCCTTTTATCGCCGCGTTCATCCCACTGTGCATGGATGGCGCCGCATCGCGCGCCTGGCCCCCGACTTGCCGCCCGTACGCGACTTCCGCGCCAATGCCTTCGACACCCTCATGGGCTGTATCCTCGTCTATGGCTGCCTTTTCGGAATCGGGAAATTAGTTTTCGGATCGTGGCTTATGGCGTCCGTCCTTCTGAGCGCCGCCGCTGTCGCCGGATATCTCATCTGGTGGGACCTCTCGCGCCGCGGCTGGGAAACTTTATCCGGGACGGCGTCGCACCGGAAAGATGAGAATGCAGTCCACCCCGATGCCGTCAGCGGTTGAGCAACAACTTTGCGAGGAAACCTTTTCGATGCCACAAGGCATTCCATTTACCGGCGAATATCTCTCGAGATATCTGGCGGCTCAGAAGAGATGGAAGGAGGGACGAGATTGGCGAGCAAAAGAGTCCGAAGCCGGCAGGCCGGCCACTTATGAGAATTTCTGCCGGGCGCACGGGTTGTGTTCCGCATGCGAAGCAAGCGGAATCAGCCGCAACGATAACGGCGTTGGCTTTAAGGCCGTCGGATGGGAGGGCAGTCTTCAACTCTACGAACAATGCACCGTCTGCGGTGGTTCCGGCAGAATCACAACGCCGAGCTGACAACGAACCCTCTCACCTTGCCGCATCGAACCAAAATCGGCAATTCCCTCGTTCCGCCCCGTCCGGCCAGGAACAAACATAATTGAGGCATGATTCGTCCTGAACCCGCGTCCCGTGCTTCCCATCTGCCGGACTCCGGCAATCCTGAAAGAGACGCGTGCCTCTTACCGGGCCGCAAAACCTGCACATGAAAACCGCCCTCATCATCGGAGCCGGGCCCGCCGGCCTCACCGCCGCGCTCGAGCTGCTGCGGCGCTCAGATATCCGCCCTGTCGTTCTTGAAGCCACTGACCGCATCGGCGGCATCTCCTGCACCATCCGCCACAACGGCAACCGTATGGATATCGGCGGCCATCGCTTTTTTTCCAAAGCCGATCGCGTCATGGAATGGTGGACGGAACTCATGCCCATTGCCTCCACTGAGAATGGTTCCGGATTCCACACCATCCAATACCAGAACAAGGAGCGTCTCGTGTCCGCCAGTCCGGGCAGGCCTGGCAACGATGCCGCGCCCAACTCCGACCTGGTCATGCTGGTCCGCCCGCGCAAGAGCCGCATCTATTTCCTCCGCAGCTTTTTCGATTACCCGCTCGCTCTCAATGCGCAGACCCTCCGCCAGCTCGGCCTCTGGCGCTTGATCAAAATCGGCGCAGGCTACATCCGCGCAAAGCTCTTTCCGCGCAAAAACGAAAAGACCCTGGAAGACTTCCTCATCAATCGTTTCGGAAACGAGCTGTACCTCACCTTCTTCAAGTCCTATACCGAGAAAGTGTGGGGCGTGCCCTGCAATCGGATCAGCGCCGAATGGGGCGCGCAACGCATTAAGGGACTTTCCCTGCGTACCGCCATCGCGCATTTCCTCAGGAAGACGTTCCGCCGCGAAAAAACCGCCGACGTCGCCCAGAAGGACACCGAAACATCGCTCATCGAGAAATTTCTCTATCCCAAATACGGCCCCGGCCAGCTCTGGGAATATGTGGCTGACCTTGTGACCCAAAAAGGGGGGGAAGTCAGGATGGGTTGGCGCGCCGCTAAACTTCACGTTGAAGCCGATCGCATCGCATCCGTCGAGGCTGTCGATCCCGATGGCGCTTCCCACACCATCCCTGCCGACTACGTGTTCTCGACAATGCCGGTGCGCGATTTGGTGCGCAATCTGGACGCCGACGTTCCCGCCGAAATCCGTGCCGTCGCCGACGGCCTGCTGTACCGCGACTTCATCACGGTCGGCCTCCTCGTCGATCGCCTCATTGTCACCGAACCCGACGGCGGTCCCCTCAAAGACACTTGGATCTACATCCAGGAACCCGATGTCCTCGTTGGCCGCCTCCAAATCTTCAACAACTGGAGCCCCTTTATGGTCGCCGATCCTTCCAAAATCTGGATCGGCCTCGAATATTTCTGCTACGACACCGACCACCTCTGGAACATGCCCGACGAAGACATTGCCCGTTTCGCCATCGCTGAGGTCGAGAAGATCGGCATCCTGCATGGCTCCGATGTCCACGATACCCATGTGGTGCGCGTCCCCAGGACCTACCCCGCGTACTTCGGAACCTATGATCGCTTCGACGAGATCGTCCGCTACATGGACCGATTCCAGAATCTCTTCCTGATTGGCCGCAACGGCATGCACAAATACAACAACCAGGACCACTCCATGCTGACCGCCATGACCGCTGTCGACCAGATCGTTGCCGGCAAAATCAATAAATCTGCTCTCTGGGAAATCAATACCGAGCAGGAATATCACGAAGAGAAAAAATAACAGCACGCCCTTTTCAGGTAGTCCCGCAAAGCCTCCGCAAGAAAGGCGCCTCAG
>CAZSWI010000111.1:0-10997 GCA_964610635.1 uncultured Acidobacterium sp. | reverse complement strand
GACTACTCGAAGCACCGCATCACCGACGAGACGCTGCGCCTGCTCCTCGAACTGGCAGAGCAGAGCGGCTTGCGGGAACGCATCGACGCCATGTTCTCAGGCGAAAAGATCAACATTACGGAGAAGCGAGCCGTCCTGCACACCGCGCTCCGCGCACCCAAAGGCGCCGTCATCAAAGTCGACGGCGAGAACGTCGTGCCCGGCGTGCACGAGGTCCTCGACCGCATGGCCGACTTCTCCAACCGCGTCCGCACCGGGGCATGGACGGGATTCACCGGCAAGCGCATTCGCAACGTCATCAACATCGGAATCGGCGGATCGGACCTCGGCCCGGTCATGGCGTATGAGGCGTTGCGCCACTACAGCAAGCGCGACATGACCTTCCGCTTCGTCTCCAACGTCGACGGCACCGACTTCGCCGAGGCCACGCAGGATCTCGATCCCGAGGAAACCCTGTTCATCATCTCCTCGAAGACCTTCACCACCCTCGAGACCATGACCAACGCCCAAACCGCGCGCGACTGGTCGCTCAGGAAGCTCAAGGACGACAAAGCCGTCGCGAAGCACTTCGTTGCCGTGTCTACCAACGAGAAGGAAGTCACGAAATTCGGCATCGACACCGCCAACATGTTCGGCTTCTGGGATTGGGTCGGCGGCCGCTACTCCATGGACTCCGCCATCGGCCTGTCGACCATGCTGGCCGTCGGTCCCGACAATTTCCACGCCATGCTGGCCGGCTTCCACTCCATGGACGAGCACTTCCGCACCACCCCGTTCGCGAAGAATCTGCCCGTGCTCATGGGTCTGTTAACGGTTTGGTACACCGACTTCTTCGGCGCGGAAACCGTAGCGGTTCTGCCCTACGAGCAGTACCTCAAGCGCTTCCCCGCCTACCTCCAGCAGCTCACCATGGAGAGCAACGGCAAGCACGTCACGCTTTCAGGCGACCGCGTCAACTATGAAACGGGGCCAATATTCTGGGGCGAACCGGGTACCAACGGCCAGCACTCCTTCTACCAGCTCATTCATCAGGGAACGCGACTTATCCCCTGCGATTTCTTTGGATTCTCCAAAACACTGAATCCTTTAGGTAATCATCATGATTTCCTGCTGGCGAATGTTTTCGCACAAGGCGAGGCCCTGGCTTTCGGCAAGACTCCCGAACAGGTCAAGGCAGAAGGCACGCCCGACTGGCTGGTCCCTCATCGCGTCTTCGAGGGCAATCGTCCATCGAGCACCTTTCTGCTCGATAAACTGACCCCGGAGGCGCTCGGCAAGCTCGTGGCCCTCTATGAGCACAGCGTCTTCACCCAGGGAGTGATCTGGCAAATTGACTCGTTCGACCAGTGGGGCGTCGAACTGGGCAAAGTTCTGGCGAAGAAGATTATCGGCGAAATAGAAGGCGCCGGTCCGGCCCAGGGCAGTCACGACAGCTCGACCACCACGCTGATTGAGCGTTACAGGAAGCAAAGGCTTTAGGCCAGGAGGCTTTCAGGAAGGCTTGCGGTTTTCCAGCTTTTCGATGCGTTTGTCGATTTCAAATGAGTTCTTGAGCCCTTCAATTCTGGCCAGGATTTCATTATGGCGAGCCTCGGCGGTCTTGTCCTGAGCCGCGATTCGCGAAAGCATCTCGCTCTGGCGAGCCTCGGCGGTCTTGTCCTGAGCCGCGATTCGCGAAAGCATCTCGTTCTGGCGAGCCTCCGCAGTCTTCTCATGGGCCGCCAGAACCTTGTCCTGGGCAGCCAGCCGGCTATCGATAGCGTCCAGCTGCGCGGCAACTGCGCGAAGTTCGGGAGCCAAAAAATCCTGCACGGCCTTCCGGACATCCTCGACAACGCTCACGGGTCCATTGTATCGCGTTATAACTGCGGCCTTTCCGCAAAACTTTTCATCTAATCTTGTGTCTGATGGGATAGAACAGTGACGCTTCGGACGGCACTGCGTCTGACACCCACGAGCGCAGCAATTCGGTCCAGTCTGAAGCAAGGAGTTGCAACATGCATACGAACAGCTTTCGTCCGAAATTTGTAGTGCCCCAGGGTCCGGCCATGCTCGCCGTCATGCTCGCCGCCTGCCTTTGGATTCTCGCGGGAAGCGCGGCCTTCGCGCAAAGCGCGGACAGCGACCTGCAGGCCGCGGTTTCCAGTGCGATTACCCACGACCCCATGCTGAAGAATCAACCTGTGACGGCGTCCACCTCTGGCGGTGTCGTCACGCTGACCGGCACGGTTGAAACCGGCCAACAGCGCCAGGAAGCTGAAACAGTAGCCGCCAATGTGCAGGGCGTCAGCGGCATCCAGAACAACATCGCCGTCTCCGGCCAATCTGCCCAGAACACACCGCCGCCTCCTGCGGATACGCAGCAGGCTCCGCCACCGCCGCCCGCCGACAATCAGCAACCCGCAGCCGCTCCGGGAACAGAGCAAGTCCCTCCCCCACCTCCACCTGACCAGCCCGCCCAGCCCGCTCCCCGTTCGCCTTACCCACCCCAGGGGGCCTACGGCCAGTACCCCTACCAGGGCGGCTATGGCAGCTATCCGCCTCCGCAGCAGAACAGTGGACCGGTAACCATCCCCTCCGGCACGCTCCTGCAGATTCGCGTGAGCGAGCCTCTCGATATCTCGAAGCTGCAGGATGGCTCGGTATTTCAGGCCACGGCTGCCAGCGATGTGTTTGAAGGCAACGTGCTGGCCATCCCACGGGGAGCGGTGCTTCAGGGTACCGTCGTTCACGTGAAGAAGCCCGGCGCTCTGGGCGGCAGCGGCGAGTTGCAACTGCAGATCACCTCCGTCAACCTGGGTGGCAGAACCTATCCGATAGCGACCGATATCTGGTCCAACAAGGGACCCAATAAAGCTGGCTACACCGCGGGCAACGCAATCGGAGGCGCGGCCGTTGGAGCCATCATCGGCGGGCTCATCGGCCGCGGAGCGGGCGCTGGCATCGGAGCAGCAGTCGGTGGCGGCGCAGGCCTCGCGGCTTCAGCCGGAACCAACGGTCCTCGCCTCTACCTGCCTGCCGAAAGCCTGCTGAACTTCCACCTGTCCAGCGCTGTGACCGTTCAGCCCGTCTCCTGGCAGGAAGCGCAGCGTCTGGCCCAGAGCGTTCCCCAGCTGCAGCGGCGTCCCGTCTACATGGCCCCGCCGTACCCCTACGGATATCCGTATCCCTACCGCGTATACGGCTGGTAAGCCATAATTGCAACCCGGCACTGGGCCGTCCAAATTGGGCGGCCCGCCTTTTTATACCGGCGCTCGATGATAAAAAGGTGAACCCTGGTGCGCGTGATCCGGGCTTTTCAATCCATTCCCCCATTTTTCGCGTCACAATAAGAAAGTGACCCCCGCCGCTTCAGTCGAGCCCCCCACCGGGGCTACCTCCTCAAAGGTCGAGAACCAGCAGGAGACTTCCCCTCCTCCGCCCAGTCTGACCCGGCGTTCGTTCCTTACGCTCTCCGCAGCATCGTTTGGAGGTCTCGCGCTCTATTCCGGCGAAGTATCCCGGCACGAACTCACGGTCGAAGAGCATACGGTTCAGCTCCCCCGCCTTCCCGATGCCTTTCGTGGCATGCGCATCGTCCAGGTATCGGACTTCCACTACGCCGAGTACACCGAGCCATACTTCATACGCGAGGTCGTCGACAGAATCAATAAACTGCGCCCCGATATGGTCGCGCTGATCGGTGACTTCATCAGTTTCGGACCCATGCCCAAGGCATTCGCGCGCCGTTGCATGCCGCACTGCGCGCAAATTCTCACCGCTATCCACTGTCCGCTCCGTTATGCGACTCTGGGCAATCACGATTACTATGCCGGTCCCCATTTCGTCACCGGCTGCCTGCAGGACCACGGTTTCCCTGTCCTGACGAACAGAGCCATTGCGCTCGAGAGGGAAGGTCAGCGTCTGTGGCTCGCGGGTCTGGGCAGTGCCTGCGAGCATAGGTCCGATCCCGCCCGCGCCATTCCCCCCGCCGTTGCAAAGGAGCCCGTGATCTTACTCGCCCACGAGCCGGATATCCTGCCCGATATCGCTCGCTATAACGTCGACCTCATGCTCTCCGGTCACACCCACGGCGGCCAGGTTCGCCTGCCCTTCGTCCCGCCCCTCCACCTGCCGGTATACGGGAAGAAATATGTCGAGGGGTGGTTCCGCTGCGGCCCCACGCAACTTTACGTCAATCGCGGAATTGGAACTACCGGAGTCCCCTTCCGCCTCCGCTGCCCTCCGGAGATCACCGTAATCACCCTGGCCTGAGCGATTCAGCCCGCCCCGTTAACCCCCTATTGCGACGATTCGCGGGCGGTGATCCCGAGAGCCTTCATCTTGCGGTAAAGGTGGCTCCGCTCCAGTCCCAGCGTTTCTGCCGCGCGGCTCATGTTCCCGTTGCAATCGTCGATCTTCTTCAGGATGTACTCGCGCTCGTAGGCGTCGCGCGCCTGCTGTAACGTGTCGAAGTCCCCGGTCCGGCCCGCCGCGCTCCGATGTACAAGCATGGGCAAATGACGCCGCTCGATCCGCTGCGCATGCGGATTCAGGATCAGCACCCGCTCGATGATGTTCTTCAGCTCCCGCACATTGCCCGGCCAGTGATACTGCCGAAGCAGCTCGATCGCATCATCGGCGATCTCCACCCGCGGGCGTCCATATTCCCGCCCAAAGCCGCGCAGAAATTCGCGCACCAGCAATGGAATGTCCTCCCGCCGGTCGCGAAGCGGCGGCACATAAAACGGAATCACGTTTAGCCGATAGAAAAAGTCCTCGCGGAAATTGCCCTTCGCAATCTCCCCTTCCAGCTCCTTGTTCGTCGCGGCGATCAGCCGCACATCCACCGAGATCGGGAGCATGGCCCCGACCGGTACGAACCGCTGCTCGTCGAGCGCGCGCAACACCTTGGCCTGAGTCTTCAGGCTCATGTCGCCCACTTCGTCCAGGAACAGCGTCCCGCCGTTCGCCCGTTCGAACGTCCCCCGCTTCTCCGCCGGTCCTCCGGCAATCGCGCCGTTGCGGTAGCCGAAAAGCTCGCTCTCGATGTAATCCTCCGGGATCGCCGCGCAGTTGAGCTCGATAAAAACCCGGTCCCTGCGCAGGCTCTCCGCGTGGATCGCCCGCGCGATCAATTCCTTCCCTGAACCCGATTCGCCATAGATCAGCACGCGCCCGTTTGTCGGCGCCATCAGCTTGATCTGCTGCCGCAGCGCCCGCGCCTGCACGCTTTCCCCGGTGATCTGCCGTTCGAGCGAAAGCTGGCGTCGGAACTCCAGGTTCTCAGTCCGCAGCCGCTTCGCCTCGATCGCGTTCTTCACCACGATCAGCGTGCGCTCCAGCATCAGCGGCTTCTCCAGCAGATCGAACGCACCGAGCTTGGTAGCCTTTACCGCCGTCTCAATGGTCGCGTGGCCGGAAATCACAATCACTTCTGGTCGCGTTTCGGCATCCAGCGAGCGCAGCTCCGTCAGCACTTCGAGCCCATCCCGGTCCGGCAGCCAGATATCCAGCAGCAGAACGTCGTACACCGGATCCCGCGCCTGGGCGAGCGCCTCACCGGCTGTCGCCGCCGTCCCCACCGAATACCCTTCCTCACGCAGAATTTCTTCCAGCGACTCGCGGATCTCGGCTTCATCGTCCACGATGAGAATGTGATTCATTGAGCCTGTTTCATCGGGATTAGCTTCAGACGTTCCGGATTTCAGACCGCTCTGATCAGCGTCACGGCCGGCGTGCTCTCACCGCCATTCGCCTCCGCCAGCGGCAATTCGATGATAAAGCGCGCCCCTGCGGGCACGTTGTTCTCCGCGCGGATCGACCCGCCATGGTCCTGAACGATCTTCGCCACAATCGACAACCCCAGCCCCGTTCCCCGCTGCCGCGTCGAGAACCACGGCAGGAAAAGCCGCTCACGCATGTCGTCGGTCAGGCCCGGGCCCGTATCCGATACCACGATCTCCGCCACCCCAGGCCGCTCCCCCGCGCCGGTTTCCATGGTGAGCACCCGCAGCAGACTCTCCTGCATGGCCTCAGCTGCATTGTCGATCAGATTCGCCAGCGCACGGCGCAACGCCTCCGGATCGGCCATCACCGGCGGTAGCTTCCGATCCAGCCGCCTCTCCACGCGGATGTTGTGGATCCGCCCCTCAAAAAGCATCACGGCATTCTCCACTATCTCATTCAAATCGGACGAGCGGGGATGCGCAACGGGAAACTCCGCCAGCGCCGCGAACTGGCCCACCAGCGTGCGCAACGACTCCACCGAGCCCAAAATCACGTCGCAGCACTTGCGAATCACACCCGGCGATTCCGGCAGTCCGCGGTCGACGTGCCGGCGAATGCGCTCGGCCGAAAGAGTGATCGGCGTCAGCGGATTCCTGATCTCGTGCGCAACCCGCTGCGCCACTTCTTTCCACGCCGCCTGCCTCTGCGCATGCAGGAATTCCGACAGATCCTCAAGCACCAGAATCGACCCCCGGCTTTGCCCATTGCGTGCATCGAGCGCCGCCAGTGTGACCGAAAGACTGACCACTCCCCGAGGAGTGTGCAGGTCGAACTCCGAGGAAGCTGTCCCCATCCGGCGAGCCCGCCGATCCAGCCGAACCAGCCGCTCCGTGAACTCCGCAGGCAGCAGCGATTCCAGCGCAACCCCGGAAAGATTCGGCTGCCCTTCGAGACGAAGCAGCTCGGTGAACGCGCGATTGCCGATAACAATGTGACGGGTCGCATCCAGTGTCACCACTCCCGACGGGATGGTCTCGAGAATCGTTTCCAGTTCCTGGCGCCGCGCCTCGATGGCCAGATTCGCCGCGGAAAGCTCCCGCGCCGACGTTTCCGCCAGCCGCCGGCTCTCCTCCAGGTCGCCGGCCATGTGATTGAATGAGCGCACCAGCTCCGCCATTTCCGCAGTCGCCTCCGCGGTCACGCGATGGCTGTAGTGGCCCTTCCCAATCTCGTCCATCGCGTCCGCCAACGCCTCCAGCGGGCCCGTCATCTGCCGCGAAACATTCAGAGCCAGCCAGCTGCTGGCAAAGAAAACCAGCGCCGTCAGCATCAACAGCAGCAGAAAGTAAGTCATACGAATAATGCGCCGCTGTCGATAGAGCGCCCAGTACTGGTTGGTTCCGGTGCTCAGGTCGGCCATCGTCGTGCTCAATCCGGCCGGCATCGGCAGCCCCGCGACGATCACTCCTCCGCCCGGCAGGCTCGCCGATCCCAGGGCGTATTCCGACCCGCCCACCGCCAGCATCGGTTCATCCGAACGCTGCGCCGCTTTCAGGATCGCGCTCGCCAGCGTCTGCCCCGCATCCACCTGCTGCGGCTCACCGTCGTTGAGCCACGAACGAACCTCCGCCCGAACCGCCCCCTCGGGAAGATCGTACGTCGCCACTGTGGCCGAATCCCGATAGAGGGCGGCGAATCCCCCCTGCAGCGTGATGTGGTGCGCCCGCATCTCATCGAGAATCCCCTGGCGGTCATCGGAACCGAGCGCGGTGGCCAACTTCTGTGAACGAGCCATGCTCTCCGCTTCCGCCCGCGCGTTCAGCGACGCATAGTGCGATAGCTCCATCGCAATTTTTGCCGAGTCGTCTCGCACTTCCGACGCCGGCTCCGAGAACCACCTGTCGATGGAACGATTCATCAGCAAAAAACTGAACAAAAACATGAACAGCGCGGGCACGAAAGAAAGCAGTAGCGCCCCGATGAACATCCGCGTTCGCAGCCGCGCCCCCAGCACCTGGCTGCGCTGCTCCGCCAGCAGCTTGATCAGGTTCCTGAGCAACAGAACCAGCACCGTTACAAAAAGAAGAAAAACCAGCACAGAAAGCGACGTCAGCAGAAAGATCTCGCCCGTGGTGTGCGGATTCAGCGAGCGAACGTTAAAAGCGTTCAGCGCAATCAGCGACAGCAGCAGCACAAAGACCACCGCTGCCAGCAGGATCATGGTCGCCCGTCGATGTCTCAATTCGGTCAAAGGTGACTTCCCGCCTCCGGTTACGCGATGATTATAGGCGCGTGAATTGCCATCTCTTCAGACGGATGGGCCGCGCCGCCTGTTGCGGTCTCGCCGCCCGCCCAACCTCGATCCGAATAGGAGCATCCTCTTCGTTATGAAATCCCTGCGTATACCGCTATCCTTCGCGACCCTCGGCCTCGCCACTTTGCTCTTCAGCGGCTGCGGCAAAAACAACGGTCAGCAGGCGACCGGCACAGAAAGCCCGGCACCCTCGCAATCCCAACCCGCGCAGGCCAACAACCCTCCCTCTCCCCCTCCCGATCAAACTGGAACGCCCGCGGCCTCCCCCTCCACAAATGCGCCGGCGGCCGCGACGCCCCCCGCCCCCACCACCGTCGTCATTCCCGCCAATAGGCGCATCCGCGTCCGCCTCGATGAGGACCTGGGATCGAAGATCAGCCAGCCGGGTCAATCCTTCGGCGCTACGGTTGCCGATGACGTTGTAGTCGACGGACAAACGGTAATCCCCCGCGGAGCCCGCGCCGAAGGAACCGTCATTGACGCCAAAGCGCTCGGCCACTTCAAAGGCGGCGCTCTGCTTGAGCTGCGCCTCGAGCGTGTCAGGACGAAGTGGGGCAGCTACCCCGTCGCCACCAGCACGATGGAACAAGTTGAGAAAGGTAAAGGCAAACGGACTGCCGGATTCATCGGCGGCGGCGGAGCTTTTGGGGCGATCGTTGGCGGCTTAGCCGGCGGCGGCAAAGGCGCAGCCATCGGCGCGCTCGCCGGAGCAGGCGCAGGAACCGCCGGCAGCGCCATGACCGGCAACCGCGAAATCTTCCTGCCCGCCGAAACCCTGCTCACCTTCCAGTTGGAGCGCCCCGTGCACATTACCGAGCAGTAGGGCGACCGCACGCCCCAGGGCTGCTGCTTGTCATTCAGCCGGCCAGCAGATCGCGCACAGCCTTCCACGGCTTCTTCTGCGAGAGGCCAACAGGCTCGCAGGTCAGCGTTCCCTCGTAAGTGTTCACGCCGTCGCGTATCCCGTCGTCCCCCAGGATCGCCTTCTTCGCGCCCTCCCGCGCCAGCCGCAAAACATAGGGGAAGGTCGCGTTTGTCAACGCCAGCGTAGAAGTATTCGGCACCGCCGCCGGCATATTCGTCACACAGTAATGAACAACCCCATTCACCTCGTACGCCGGATCGCTGTGCGTCGTCGGACGCGCCGTTTCCACGCAGCCCCCCTGGTCGATGGCGACGTCCACAATTACCGCGCCCTTCTTCATCCTCATCACCATCTCCCGGGTCACAATCTTCGGCGCCGCCGCCCCTGGAATCAACACCCCGCCGATCACCAGATCGGCCTCCTGCACCGCTCGTGACACGTTCCACGAATTCGAAGCCAGTGTGAAGATTCTCCCGTTGAAAATATCGTCCAGCTCGCGCAGCCGGTTCAGGTTCACATCCACCAGCGTGACCCGCGCACCCATCCCCAGCGCGATCTTCGCGGCATTCGTCCCAACAATCCCGCCCCCAATCACGCAGACGCTGGCCGGCGGTACGCCCGGCACGCCGCCCAGCAGAACCCCGCGCCCGCCTTTCTCCTTTTCCAGATACGCCGCGCCCACCTGCACCGACATGCGCCCCGCCACCTCCGACATCGGCGTCAGCAGCGGCAGCGTTCCCGCCCGATCGCGGATCGTTTCATAGGCGATGCCGATGACTTTTTTCTGTAACAGCTTGTCCGTCAGGTCCGGAAGGGGCGCGAGATGCAGGTACGTGAACAGAACCAGCCCCTCGCGAAAAAAAACATACTCCTTCTCGACCGGTTCCTTGACCTTGACCACCAGATCGGCGTAGCCCCACACATTGTGCGCCGATCCCACGATCTCCGCGCCCGCGGTCTGATATTCGTCGTCGCTAAAGGCCGATAAATCGCCCGCCCGGGTCTCGACCAGAACCTTATGTCCGGTTTCGCTGAGGGCTTTTACTCCGGCAGGCGTTATGCCGACCCGGCTTTCGTGGTCCTTTACTTCCTTCGGAACACCGATAATCATCTTCCTCGCGCGCCCCCACTCCGCTCCCCACATCGGACTGCGGAATCCAGATTCTACATCCTGGCGCGAAGAAGGCGTCGCAGTTCGCGGGTCAGGATACCGGGTGAAATCGGCTTGCTCAGAAAGACCGTCGTTGAGTCAGTCTCGGCTTCCGTCAGGTTGCCGCTCACCAGGATCGCGGGCATCTCCGGGCGCATCGACCGAATACGAGCGATCAGCCTCGGCCCGTGCATCCCCGGCATTCTGGCATCCGTCACAATCGCGTCGATCTTATCGATCTGCGCACGCGCCGCTTCCAGACCAAGGCTACCGTTTTCGCATGCGATCACATCGTACCCCGCGCTCTCCAGCACCTTCGTGAAAAGCAGGCGCACCGCGCGATCGTCCTCGACCACCAGAACTGTAGCGATGGTCTCGCAGGTTCCACGATCTGTGTGAGCTGATGACATTGATTCGAGGCCGGAAACCCCGAGCGCTGCCAAAATTTCGTCGGCCCTCGCGGTACCCGCGAACGTTGCAAGACTTTAGCACCGTGACGAACGGAGCCGAAATTCACCAAAAGAGGCAGCCGGAAGCTCCCCATCGGGTCGACATGGGCGGTGACTTAAGTGGGACGACTTCAGGCCCTGGCGTCCGAGTCACAAGTCTCGTCCTCAACACCTCGGGCGATGCTCAATCGAGCAGTTCGTTTGACAGAAACCCGAAGTCCCCCGATCGCTCCCTGTGCCCTGCGCTCTGTGCTCTGTGCCCGGTGCTCTGCACTCTGCGCTCTGCGCTCTCTGCGGTGAAAAACGTTGTGCTTCAGAGCCATCCCCTGGCCCGCGCCAGCCGCGCCGCCTCCACCCGGTTCGACGCCCCCAGCTTGCTGATCGCCTCGGAAAGATAGTTCCGCACCGTCCCCTCGGACAAATGCAGCTCCTCCGCAATCTCCCCGCTCGACTTCCCCTCCCCGGCCCGCCACAGAATTTGCCGCTCGCGCTCGGTCAGCGGATCGGGCC
>CAZSWI010000110.1:0-11028 GCA_964610635.1 uncultured Acidobacterium sp. | reverse complement strand
GGCGGCGCGTCCAGCGCTGGCTGCAACGCAGGCGGGCCCGGGCTGCATCGGAAGTGCAGAGATCAATTTTTCAATTTCAGGTTTCAATATTCAGGAGGACCCTGCGTTATGAGACGGCTCCAAGGTTTGCGTCTTCATTTCTTTATGCTGCCTCTGATTCTACTGATTGCGCCGTTGTATCTGCACGGCGCGGGAAAGGGCAAGAAACCCGATGTCGACACCACGCCGGAGACGGACACGCTGGTGCTGAGCAACGGCGACACGCTGCATGGGAAATTAATGCAGGAGGCCGATGGGGTGGTGACGTTCCACAGCCATCCGCTGGGCGATATCACGATCAAGTGGGACAAGATCAAAGAACTGCATGCGGGCGAGAGCTTCGCGGTGCTGAACGCCGAGATGCAGAGCCGGAGCAAGAAGACCGCGGGGAATTTGCCGGCGGGAAAGATCGATGTGGCGAATGGCGCCGTGGCGGTACACGCGGCTGGGGCGGCGGCGCCGATTCCGGTAAAGGACGCGGCGGTGATTATGGACAAGGCGGAGCTGGACAAGCAGCTGAATCACGAGCCGAATTTCTTCAAAGGATGGAATGGAGCAGCGACAGGGGGCGCGACGCTGGTGAGCGCGACGCAGAACCAATACACGGTGGCGGGGAGTATCGGGCTGGTGCGCATGGTACCGACAGTTCCGTGGCTGGATTCCCGGAACCGGACGTCGGCGGACTTCAGCGGTTCGTATGGGAAGATCACGCAGCCGGCTTACACGAGCGGCGGGGTGTTTACGCCGGCGAGCGTGACGAAGTCGGCGATTTCGCATTTTGACGCGGAGCGCGACGAGTACCTTTCGCCGCGTTTTTTTGCTCTGGGGCAGACGGCGTTCGATCACAATTACGGGCAGGATCTGAGCCTGCAGCAAATCTACGGCGGCGGACTGGGCTGGACGGCGCTCAAGAAGCCGGACCACGAAGCGGATCTAAAGGCGACGGTGCAGTACGAGAAGCAGTCGTTCATCAGCGGGGCGGCGTCTGCAAACCAGAGTCTGATTGGGTCTACGTTTTCGGCGGACTACCTGCTGAAGCTGAAGCTGGTGACGTTTACGCAGGAATTGCAGTTTGTGCCGGCATACAACAACGAGCGGGCGTATTCGGCGCAGGAGACGGATACCTTTGCATTTCCTGCATACAAGAACTTCTCGCTATCGCTGGGGACGCTGGACAGCTACCTGAACGATCCACCGTCGACGGAACCGCCGACGAAGCGGAATTCGTTCCAGTTCACGATGGGATTGACTTACGCGTTCAAGTCAAAGTACTGAGGGGGCCAGTAGCCGGTAGCCGGTAGCTTGCAGCTGGCCTCAGACCGGAGCAGAGGAAACCTCGAACGCGATCGGACGGCCGACGGATTTTTCGATGCGGTGGAGCTGATCGAGATGGTGGCGCATGTGGATGACGTGGAAGCGCCGCCACTGATCGGGGCGGAGGGGGCCAAGGAGAAAGTGTATGGCCACGCGCTGGAGGCCGAAGCGCTTGCGGGAGCGGTCGATGAGGGAGTCCATGCGATCGAGTTCCTGGCGGAGGAGGTCAGAGAGCTCCGCGCCGTTCATGGGAGGCCAGCGCAACTGGTGGGGGCGCGCAAAAATGGGGGCGGGCGAGCCGCGGGGCATGTGGCCGAAGGAGAGGATCATCATCTGCAAAAGCCACTGGACGGGGGTGCTGTGGCCGGCAGCGGGACGGTCGCGTTCGAGACGTTTCTCAAGCACGCGGCTGCTGCTGCGGCAGGTGAGAACGAGATGCTCGATGAGATTCTGGGCGTTCCAGAGGCGCTCGTCCTGGTAAGGATGCAGCTGACACCACTCCGTTGGCCGGGCGGCCAGTTGGGCGCGATAGGATTCATGAACCTGCTGCAGAACGGGATGCATGGGAGCCACGGGATGAAATCAGTTTGGGGGAACTATACCACCGGCCTGGGGATCAGGCGGGGGGTGCTGCGCCCATTTCCCTGAGGGCTTTGCGGACTTCTTTCGCTCTGGGGCCGTTGGGCAGCGCGCTGAGGTAGAGGCGGTAGTTGCGGAGGGCTTCGTCGCGATGCTGCAGGCGGCGGGCCGACTCGGCGAGGCCGAAGACCGCCTCGGCGTTACCTGGATCGGAACGATTGGCTTCGAGAAAGCGATCGTAGGCACCTTTGTAGTTGCCGGACTCGAGATAGAAATCACCAATCTGGGCGTCTTTGCGGGCGAGCCTGGGGTTGAAGGTCATCGGAGTTGCAGCCTCAGGGGAGGCCGCGCTGTCGGCGCTGGGCAGATCGAGGCCTTTCACGCGGCTGGAGCTGTAGCTCGGATCGCCGGAGTCTGCGGGCGTGTTGGGGGATGATTTATCCGACTGCTGCGCCTGGTGCGCGGCCTTCTCGGATTGTTCTTCGGGAAAGGGGTTCTGGTCGGCGGTGGAGGGCCTGGTCGTCTGCCCGGGATTTTGTGGAGCGGGAGCGTCGGGCTGGTGCGCAGCCTGCTCGGATTGGGCTTCCGGGAAGGGGTTGGGAGCGGCGGTTTTCTTCTGGTCCTTGTTTGAGGCGGGCGCAGCAGATTTCGGGGGTGGCGCAGCGGGCTGCTCCTGTTGCGGCGGCGTGGAGTTGTCCTGCGCGCGGGGTGCGAAGGGCAGGGTCAGCAGAAGGGCGGCTGCCGCGATGGCAAGGGGGCGCAACATTTCCTCTTATTTTAGACGCCGAGGCGCGGAGAGTGGGTGGGGAGAGTTGCTATCGTGGTGGGTATGAGATTGATTATTCGCTCTTCGGCGATTCATGCGGCGGGTTGTTACACGATGGCTCCTATTCGCAAGGGTGCGCGGGTGGTGGAGTACACGGGGCCACGCGTATCGAAGGACGAAGCCGATGAGAAGTACGAGAATTCGCCGACGACTTATCTGTTTGGAGTAGGGGATGGAAAGACGGTGATCGATGGGCACGGGACCGCGATGTTCATTAACCACTCCTGCGAACCGAACTGCGAGACCGAGGAGATGGACGGGCGGGTGTGGATCATGGCGATCCGCAACATCGCGGCGGGCGAGGAGCTGACTTATGATTACTACCTCTACGACGGCGATGAGGATGAAGCTCGGTGTAACTGCGGATCGGTGCATTGCCGGAAGAGCATGTATTCGCCAGAGGAGATAAGGCGGAGGGCTCGGGCGGCGAAGGGGGCGGGAAGGGCCGGCGCACGTGGGAATCGGAGCGGGAAGAGCAGGAAGGCGAAGAGGTAGCCCAGGACGACTTTAGCCTGCGATCGGGGTTTGTCAGGCTCGGATGAAGGAAGGGGCGCGCGGATGCTGGTCAATTCATTATCTGCGGCGATTCTTGTTGTTTTCCTGTGGGCGGTGTGGCTGCTGATGCGCAAATGCTCCCGCCAGGATGCCGTTTTGGCGGGGCTGGCGCTGTTTGCGGTGCTGCTTGCTGCGGTTCAGTTTGGGACCGGATACTCCTTTGCCAGTGTCCTGGCGCCACTTATCGTTTATGGAATCGCGTGCGTTGCCTACGGGGCGATCTTCATCGTGGTGTGGCGAAAGAATCGGCTGACGAGCGTTCTTGGGCTGGCCGCCGGAATCGCCGGGCTGGTTTTGATCGCGCCCGACATCCTCCCGGTTGCGCCGCTGGTGATGGGAACGAGCAAAATATTTCCCGCGGCGGAAGGCCGCGTTACACCGACGACGACCTATCGAATCTTCCTGCGGCATAGTCTTTGGGGCGCAACGCCGTATTACGGCTATATCATCTATACCAATCCGCACTGGTTTCCTGTGATCGAAAAAGAGGTGGCGCGGGGAGCTTCTCCGTGCGGAAACGACGATGGACTCAACGATACTGTGGTCAGTCGCGGCCCCGACGATCAGACTATCCAGATCAGCTGCCGCGGCGGTGTACCGGAAGTGCGGCCGATAGAGGTCAAACTTCGCTAAGGGCAGAAAACGGAAGCAGCCACGACGGAACTCATAGCCGCTTTGACGTTTCACGATGGGCAGGACTTCGCCCCTGGCGAGGGCCGAGTTGGATGCGCTCGCCCTTATGCATAGCCGTCGCGGTGGTCGAGGGGGAGGGTGGCGGCGAGATTATTTCCTGAAGCGGTTGGACAGCACAGGTGCAGCATCGCCATCTTCGATCACGGGGACAGTGTTGAGTTCCAGCAAATCCGCCCACTTTGCGGCATCGGCGTAGAGTGCCACCGGATCGTTGGTCTCGACGAGCACGAAACCACCACTGCAGTCGGTGTTGTGCCAACGCCCGAGCAGCTTCACGCCCTCAGGGGGTACGGCCTCGCCGGCGAGAAATCGCTCGGCGGCTTCAGGAAGGTTTCCGGTGGGAAAGGACCAGGTGGTCATGAATTTCATCTCGATCTTCCTCCAGTTCGATTTTCGTGGGGGATTTTTCTCGGGGCTTCTGGGGCGCGGCCATCATACAGCAGCCCGATCGGTTGGGGTTTTGCCCGCGGATTAAATGCTCTTCGCCATTTTCACGATGGGCAAAGTTTCTCCGTTGGCGAGAGGCAGGAGGATGCGTTCGCCTTCCAGGTAGCCGTGACGGCGGTAGAGCGGGACGCCGGTGAGGGTGGCTCCCATTTCAAAGCGGGTGAAGCCTTCGGACTGCGCGGCTTGCTCGCAGAGGGCGAGAATGCGGGAGCCGATGCCGCGGCGCGCCCAGGCGGGGTGGACGAAGAAGGCGCGAATTTTGGCGGCAGCGATGCGGGGGTCGAGGAAGGAGTTGTCGCGGTTGGGGCGATGGTCGCTGCCGTAGGGAGTTTTGCGGCGGGACCAGCCACCGCAGGCTGCGAGGCCGGCGATGGTCGGGAAGTTGGCGGGATTTTCAATTGCTTCGACAGTGAAATAGGTCTGGTCGGCGATGAGTTGAGTGTCGAGGCCGAGCCAGGTGCCGATGGCCTGGTCGATCTGGGAGGGCGAGTAATCGTTGGTCTGCAGGCCGCGGATGGAGGCTTCGATGAGGCGCTCGAGGTGGGGGATGTCGGCTGGGGTGGCGAGGCGGTAGCGGAGAGGGTCGGTCATCAATTTGCAGCAGGTGATGTCGCGACAGCTACATTGACATCACTTTAGGATCATGACATCATAGTAACATCATGCGCACCACACTGGCGATTGATGACGATGTGTTGGAACAGGTAAAGGAGTATGCAGAGAGCCGCAAAATGAGCGTGGGCAAAGCGGCGAGCGATCTGATTCGACGCGGAATCTCGCGGCCTCTGACGCTCAAGTGCGTCGACGGCCTTTATTTGCCGGTTCTGCCGGAAGATACCCCGATTCTGACCACGAAGCGCCTGCTCGAAGCGGACGATGAATGGTAGGCCCCGCGTTCCTTCTCGACGTGAATGCGCTGCTGGCGCTGATGTGGCCGTTTCAAGAACATCATTCCGTCGTCGAGACCTGGTTTTTGACAACCGGCAGGAAACACTGGGCAACCAGCCCGATGACTGAAGCGGGATGCGTTCGTTTGTTATCGAATCCGAGCTCTACACCGGGGGCGCTGCGCGTTAGCGAAGCTCTGCACGTACTGGCGACCAATCTCAAGCAGCCGGGCCACGTCTTCTGGCCTGACGACGTCGAGTTGCTGACCTCGATTTCCCCATGCAGCGGGCGGATCCAGGGATACCGGCAGATCACGGATGCGTACCTGCTGGGACTTGCGATCCGGCACAAGGCTCATCTGGTGACGCTCGACGGTGGGATAGCGACACTGGCTCCAGCTGCAGCTCGTGGCTCCACTCGGGTCATCGACCTTCTGGGCAGAACTTCGCAGAACTAATTGTTGCGAGTCCTGCTTTTCCGCGTTTCCGGTTCTGGAAAATCGGGGCGGCATTCAGGCGATACAATCAGCAATCGATGGCTTATCAGGTTCTGGCTCGGAAATATCGCCCGCAGAAATTTGCCGATGTGGCGGGGCAGGAGCATGTCACGCGCACGCTGGTGAATGCGCTGGAGCAGGGGCGGATCGCGCACGGATATATTTTTTCGGGGCATCGCGGAATTGGGAAGACGACGATCGCGCGGATCCTGGCGCAGGCGCTGAACTGCCGAACGGCAGTGGGGACGAAAGAGCGGCCGACGCAGGAGCCTTGCGGAGTTTGCGATTCGTGCACAGAGATTCGGGCGGGGAACTCGGTGGATGTGCTGGAGATCGACGCGGCGACGAATCGCGGGATCGACGAGGTGCGCGAGTTGCGGGAGGCGGCGCGGTACCGGCCGGCGCGGGACAAGTACAAGATCTGGATTCTGGATGAGGCGCACCAGATTACGGATGCGGCGTTTAACGCGCTGCTGAAGACGCTGGAGGAACCGCCGGATCATGTGATTTTCATGATGGCGACGACGCAGCCGGAGGACATTCCGCAGACGATACGGTCGCGGTGCCAGCATTTCAGCTTTCATGCAGTGAAGTACGACGACATCCTGGCGCAGCTGAAGACGATTGCGGCCGCTGAGGAGATTGACGCGGAGGACGCGGCGCTGGCGCTGCTGGCGGAGGCTGGGGATGGTTCGATGCGGGATGCGCTGTCGATCATGGACCAGGCGATCGCGTCCGCGCCAGTTGTCGCGGGCAAGGCGCATCTGGAGCCGGATCAGATTCGGGAACTGATGGGGTCGGTGCCGAATACGGTTTTCGAGCGGTTGATGGAGGAGATCAGCGCGGGGCAGACGGCGGCGGTAGTGACGGAGCTGAACACGCTGCTGAATGCGGGGAACAGCCCGTCGGCTCTGGCACGGCAGTTTGTGCGGTATCTGAGAAATGCGCTGATGGCGCGAGTGGGCGGCGAGAATACCGATCTGCTGCAGATTTCGGCGGACGAGCGGGCGCGGGCGGCGCGATCGGCGATGCTGTTTTCAGAAGAGGACCTGACGCGGTTTCTGCAGGTGATGCTGCGGACCTTTGACGATCTGAATTATCGGCAGGAGCAGCGGTTTCATCTGGAGTTGGGACTGGTGAAGCTGGTGCATCTGCAGCGACTGCTGCCCGTGGAGGAGCTGCTGAGTTCAGCGCAGGCAACAGGGCAGGGTACAGGGTACAGGGTACAGGGTACAGGTGGAGCGGGAGCAGGACCGGGTACAGGGCAAAGGGCGCCGGGCGCCACGGTTCCGGTTGCGGGACAGGTGCGGGCGGCGGCTCCGGTCGCTCGGCCTTCGCCTTTCGAGGCGGATCGGGAGCGCAAGGCGGTCGACGGTGGTTCCGGGAGTGCGGTTGCGGCCGCGCGGGCGTTGTCCCCGGCGGAGACTGTGGGACGAGCGGCTGCGGAAGCGAAGCCGGTTGCGGCTGTGGGATTGGCGGAGCCGATAACCGAAGCAACGGAGGGTTCGCTGGCTCTGGCCTCAGCTGCGGAACCGGCTCCCGCAGTGTCTCCGGATTTGGGTCAGATCCGCGAAGCGGTTTGTGCGGCGCTCATGGGCGAAGGGCATGAGACGGCGGCGAACCTGATCCATCAGGGGGCGTGGAGTGAACAGGGGAACGCGATTCAGGTGGCGCTGGCGGTGCGGAAGGCAATGTTGGCGCTGACGGTGAATGCCGAGGCAGAGGCGATCTGCCGGAAGACGATGCGGGCGATGGGAGCGACGCAGAGGATCGCGTTTGTGCCGGGAGAGAATGGGAACGGAGCGGGGCGGACGGGACAAGCCGTGGCGGGAGCAGCGACGGCGGGCCCGGCTCCTATAACGGGCAGCGCGCAGTCGGCGGCGCTCGAGAATCCCCTGGTGAAAAAGACAAAGGACCTCTTCAATGCGGACATCCGCAGCGTACTCGATCTCAGGGAAAAGAATTAGGGACAGAAAAGCTTCGCGGGGCGAAGAGGGGCCATGCAGTGAATCTCAATCCATTGAAGGAACGATGCTGAATCCTCTGAAACTTCAGGAAATGCTGGGACAGGCGAAGCAGATGCAGGAGCAAATCCAGCAGAAGCTGGCCACAACGGTTGTGGAAGCGTCGTCGGGAGGCGGCGCGGTCACGGTGAAGATGAACGGCAAGAAAGAAGTCCTGAAGGTGAGCATCGATCCGGCGGCGGTGACCAGCCTCACAGGTCCCAACGCCGATGTAGAGATGCTGGAAGACCTGGTGGTGGCGGCGGTGAACGAAGCGGGGCGACGCGCCGATGAGATTATCAAGTCGAACGTGCAGGGCATGCTGGGCGGCCTGAACCTGCCATCGGGGCTGCTGTAGGCGGACAGGATCAATGAGAACTCGCCGCGAATTCCTGATCAGTTCCGGCATGGCGACGGGCGCGTGGCTGGCGCAGGGTAAGGCGCTGTCGCAGGTGGGTGGGGGGCAGACTCCGGCGGGGTCTGCGGGGAACCCCGTTTCCGATCCCGCGGTGCAGCCGAATCCCGAGCTGCCGCAGCAACTGCGGACGGCGGCGGCGAACGAGACGATCAAAACGACGAAGCTGACGGATACGATTTTCCTGCTGCAGGGAGTGGGTGGGAACGTCGTCTGCCAGATCGGGCCGGACGGGAAGCTGCTGATCGATTCGGGGATTTCGACGGGGAGCCATCATCTTGTGGATGCGCTGGCGAAACTCGATGAGCACAAGCTGAAGCTGCTGATCAACACACACTGGCACTTCGACCACACCGACGGCAATGCGGAGATGCACAACGAAGGGGCGTTCATCCTCGCGCAGGACAACACGCGGGTGAGGCTATCGAAGCCGCAATACCTGACTGTGTATGACGTGCACTTTCCTGCCGCGCCGGACGCGGCGGTGCCGCAGGAGACGTTTTCGGAGACGGAGACGCTGTGGGTGAACAACGACCAGACGGACCTGGTGCATACGCCGGAGGCGCACACGGACTCCGATATTTTTATTCACTTCAATCGGGGCAATGTGATTCACACCGGGGATTTGTGGTTCAACGGGATGTATCCGCTGATCGATTTGTCGAGCGGGGGGACGATCAACGGGATGATTCGCGGGGTGGATCAGGTGCTGGCGCTGGCCGATGAGCGGACGAAGATTGTGCCGGGGCATGGGCCGCTGGGGGACAAGGGCGGGCTGCAGAGATATCGGGAGATGCTGGTGACGGTGGCGGATCGGGTGGAGAAGCTGAAGGCTGCGGGCGATACGGTGGATCAGGCCGTGGCGGCGAAACCTACGGCCGATCTGGACTCGGCGTGGGCGAAGGGGAACATCAAGCCGAACACTTTTGCGGCTTTGGTTTACGAGTCGCTGTAGACCAAAGCGCTCAGAGTCAGAGGACAAGGGAGAACGAAGCATATGGACAGGTTGGCTTCATTATGGCTCGCGCTTGGCGCGTTTTTGCTGACGATGCCGTCGGCGGCTTTTTCGCAGGCGCAATCTCCTGCCTCGGCGATCACTTTCACTCTTCCCGACGCGGATCGCAGTGCAGACTGGCCAGTCGCGGTCCGGGAAGTCGCGATCGGTGGGAGACCCATCCGGCTGGGTAGTCCGGTCCGCGTGCAGAACGGCTGGGTGCCCACGGCGACGATCACGCTGCGGAACGTGTCACCCAAAACGATCGTTAGCGGCGGCATTGTCCTGGTCTTCCCGGAACCGGGCGACGGCACCGCCGCGCATCCGCGCGCGGCCTGCTGGCCGGTACAGCAGGGGCAGGTGCCGAAGCTTGTCTGGCTGGGGCGTGACGGTGTGTATCATCTGCCGCCTGGCTGGGAGCGCCAGAAGCCGCTCGAGCTGGCTCCGGGGGCGGCGATCCGGCTCACGTTTACGAGTTGCGGCCAGGATACCGACACGACTCTTGCCAGCGGGCGCATTCATCAGGCCATGCTCACCTTTGAGACGTTTTATTTTGCGGATGGTTCACGCTGGTCCGCTGGGCAATATGCTCTGCCTCCGCTGCCGGGGACGCGGTCGTGGAGGATGGTCTCGAAAGAGGAGTTCATCCGGGGGAGCGGGGCGCAGAAATAGGTTGGCGATTCTCCACTCAGAGCTTATTTGCCAGATAAAGGAGCAGGAGTATGGCTGCTGCGGCCAGAAGCAACCGGGACGAACCGGATCGGCGTAGTCCGCCAGAATCGCTCGGTCCTGAACGAGCTCGGTTCAGCTTTCTGAACAGAAGGTAATTTCCAAAAGCCAACGTCGCTGCACTCACGGTCACGAAATGCCACAGCGGAGTGCTACGCGGAAGTATGACTGCCGCCAAGATGATGCCTGCGACTATCCCGATCTCGACGATGATGATGATGATCGTCGCTTTCTTCATACGCAAATTTGCGGCTATTCGTCTTCGCCAGCGGCCGGGGTGCCTGAGCCTGGCGCGCCTTTTACGCGCACTACGGTGATTTTCGAGAAGCCTTCTTTGAAGTCGGGGGCGCGGAGGCGTTCGGCCATTTTCTTCATGACGTCGTCGGAGACGGTGCGCTCGCGGCGGCGGTTGCGGTCCATGCAGACTTCGAGGGGGACGTCGAAGAAGACGGCCTGGACGTCGTAGCCGAAGCTTTTGGCCATTTTGATCCACTGGCGGCGTTCGTGGGGGGAGAGGTTGGTGGCGTCGACGTAGTTCCAGGGCATTTTGGCGATGAGGCGGGCACGCAGGAGAGAGCGGAGGGTGGAGAAGACGAGGCCCTGCCAGCGCTGCTCGGTAATGTCGTCGAAGAGCAGGGAGCGGAGCAGGTCGCTTGAGAGCGGAGTGACGCCTCGGCGCTTGAACCAGGTGGTTTTGCCGGAGCCGGGCAGGCCGATGGTGAGTACGACGAAGCCGCGCGCTCCTTTGGCAGTTCCCTGCACAGCCTCAGGCGGAGGCGTGCCGAGAGATTCGGGCTGGGTTTCAAGGACGAGATTGCCGGCGGCCGCGGGTTCTTCTTCGGTTTTGGCAGCGGCCGCGAGGGTGCCGATGGGCTCCGCGGGAACCTGGGGAGCTTTTACTTGACCGGCTTTGGCCTGGGAGGCGGCGGCTTTGTGGGCGGCGGCTTCGTGGACAGGGGCGAGGCTTTCTGGCGGGCCCTCGAGGTCGGGCTCTTCGTCGGCGGGAGGCGCCTGGGCTTTACCCTGGGAGGAGGGGTGGAGGGGCGCTGG
>CAZSWI010000109.1:0-11214 GCA_964610635.1 uncultured Acidobacterium sp. | reverse complement strand
CAAAGGGTCGCGTCGCTGTGCGCGGAACGGTCAATGGGGCCGCGTATCGAAGCTCGATTCTGCCGCGCGGCGACGGCACCCACTACATGGCCGTGAATCAAACCCTCCGGGCTGCCGCCAGAGCCGGCATGGGCGACGTGGTCAAGGTCGTGATGGAACTGGACACGGCCGAGCGGACGGTTGCGGTTCCGGCGGATGTGAAGAAAGCCCTGAAAGCCGCCCGCCAGGACAAAGTCTTCGCCGCTTTGTCCTATTCCCACAGGAAAGAACTCGTCGACTGGATCGAACAAGCGAAGAAGCCGGAGACGCGAGCCGCGCGGATCGTAAAGTGCCTCAAAATGCTGGCGGAACGGAACAAACCGAAGCGGTAAAACAGCTCATTCAGCCCCCCATTCCTCTGTCTCCCCGGGCTCCACCCCGGCAATTCCATTACAAATTGCAAAATTCTTACTCTTGGCCATCCCCGATGGCGTAATTTGGCGCGTATCATCGGGAAAAGCTTGGCCGGGAAAGCTTCGCCCGGACCCCCAGGTCCGACTCCAGCCAACTTTGACTACAACCTGCGAGACGCTCGAAGAGGCCCCGCCGCACCAGGAAAGGTCAGGCACGATGAGCGTTTTTCTCGTGAATCCCAGCGACAATTCTTTTGGCACGGCCGTCATCACGCCCAGGTGGCTCTTTGTTCTGGCGGCTGCCACGCCCTCATGCGTTGGGGACCCAATCCTGGTTGACGAATCTCTGGAGCCAATCGTTCCCGACCGTATTCATGCTGGCGACATCGTCGGCATCAGCGTGCATACCGGCAACGCCCTGCGCGGATATCAGGTTGGCAAAATGGCGCGCGAGCGTGGCGCATGGGTGGTCTATGGCGGCATTCATGCCACCCTCTATCCCGAGGAAGCCCTGGAGCAGGGCGAAGCGCACGCGGTGGTCAAAGGTGACGGAGACCTGGTGTGGAGCAAGGTTGTAATGGATTGCCTCGCCGGGCATCCGGATCGCGTCTACGATGGCGGCCGCATCTCCGGTACCGACTTCCTCGCTGCGCGCTGGGACCTGATGCAGCCCGAAAAGTACATGTGGGCTTCCGTGCAGACCATTCGCGGCTGCCCCAAGCATTGCTCCTTTTGCAGTGTATGGCGCACCGATGGACAGCAACCGCGGCAACGGCGCTTTCAGAGCGTGATCGACGAGATCGTGAACCTGCGCCGCCTCGGCTTTAAGTTCATCGCCCTCGCGGATGACAATTTTTATCCGGTAACGAAGACCGACCTGCGCCTCGCGCGGGAGCAGAACAATCTCGCGAAGGTGGAAGAGCTGACCGCCATCCGCACCGAGCGCCTGCAGCTGATGGAAGAGCTGGCCAAGCTCCCCCAGGACATGGTTTTCTTCACCCAGATCACCATGGAAGCCGGTGAAGATGGCGACTACCTCGACGCCATGCGCAAGGCCAACATCAAAGGTGCGCTTGTGGGTGTCGAAGCTGTCACCCCCGAAGGACTGAAAGCGGTCTATAAGGACTGGAACTATTCCGGCGAGGCGCTGGCCACGCAGCTGCAGAAATTCAAGTCGCACGGAGTGCACGTGCTCGGCTCATTCATCTTCGGCCTGCCCACCGACAAGCCGGCGACGTTCGACGCCACAGTCAATATGGCGATAAAGGCCGGTGTCACCTTTGCCCAGTTCGTGATGATGACGCCATTCCCTGGCACCGTGGATTTCACGCGCTGGGAAAAGCAGCAATCCGTCAATCCCGCCATGGTCGATGGCGTGCCCATCACGCGCTACTGGCTGATTCCCTGGGAGTCGCGGCCGAAGATGTTTACCCCCCACCCTTCCATGAGCGCGGATGAGATTCGCGACCGAACCCAAAAGGTCTGGGACCGCTTTTACAACTGGCCCGCCATCTGGGAGCGGTCCGCCTGCTGCCCGAACATCACCTCGCGCATCGCCTTTATCTTCCTTTCGAAGCTCTACCGGCAGATGTACGCGGGCACCGGCATTTCAAGCGACAGCGCCCGGCGGAAGAAGTCAAGGAAGTGGGCGCGCTGGACCGCCAGGCAATGCAAGAGGCTGTTCCAGGCCAGGCCAATGCCGGAGTTGCGGTCGCCCTCATGGGGGCCGGGCTACACGGCTCCAGCCTTTCTGCGCGACCGTGCGCAGGACTCGGGGCTCACCGTTCTGGAGCATTGACGGGGGTCCCAATGCCGCTTGTTTGTGAATCCTTGCGCGAGTTGCTACACTCGCGACAAGATTCGTTCAAATGAGGTCTGTGTGAAGAGAGAACGCCTGACCCAGATCGTCCTCCTGATCGTGGGACTTTTGAATCTGGCGATCCTTTATCCGCTTTTTATGGACCTCTGGCATTCCAGCTGGCTGCGGCAGAAGACCGAGATCGAACCGATGTTTCTGAGCTTCTTTATTCCGGTCGGGGTCTCTCTCCTCGTGGCCATAAGGAGACCATCGGAGTATCGCTCGATGATTGCTCTGGCCGCCTGGTTGCACATCTCCCATGGCACAGTCATGGCGATTCAAAGCGTCGAAGCCTGGATTCACGGTGTCCACAGGAATTTTACCGATGTGATCGTATTCCTTGTGCTCGGCGGGGTCTTGCTCGCGCTTCTGCCCGCAAAGCGAAAGGTAGTCGAGCCGGCACTTGCGTGAACGAGCGCAGAAACACACACCCGGCGTGTCTTAGCCGACCACTCCTTACCTACCTTTCAGTAATACAAATACTTCCGCCACTTCGAATCCGAGTGCCCGATCATCCGCATGATATGCCGGCTCGTATGCAGCGTGAATGGCCGAGGCTCCCTCTGCAGCTTCATGTGCTCCTGCTCGTGGAGCAGGTGATTCCCCTTGCGCCGATTGCAGGAGTGGCACGCCGCAACCAGGTTTTCCCAGGTCGATAAGCCGCCGCGCGAACGCGGGACCACGTGATCCAGCGTCAGTTCCGCCGACGGCAGAATCACTCCGCAATATTGGCAGGTGTTGCGATCCCGCAGCAGGATGTTCTTCCGCGAAAGCGCCCGCGTCTGGTGTGGGATGCGGCGGTATTCGAGCAGCCGGATAACGGACGGCATCGCCATGCGCACCCTCGCCGAGTGCAGCTCGAGCCCCTGCTCCTCTTCGGTCCGCGCCACTCCCTTTAGCACCAGCACCAGCGCCCGCCGCGCCCCGCAAATATTAATAGGCTCATAGGAGGCGTTCAGCACCAGCACCGGCGTCTGCAACACCTGCGCCGTCTTGACAGAGCGCAGGCCCTCACCGCTATGGGCGCCAGCGTACGAGCCCTCCGCCTTGGCATGGGCCAGTCCCTGGGATTTGCCCAGGCTTTGTCTGCGAGCGTGAACTCCAGCTTTCCCTAACGACATAGCGCCTCCGTCTCAGGTACGCCCGGTTTGCCAGTCCGGGCAGCTATCGTACAATCCCGCCGGTCGAAACCGGAGGGTCCAGCGCTCCCATTGCGCCCGTTGTCGGCGTGATGGGACGAGGAGGTCCTTCCTCCCAGAACGTAAAGTCTTCTTCCATGGGAAGCTCGGGCCGATCGGGCTCTCGCAGACCCAGCTCTTCGGGTTCATGCGCAAATTCAATCTGCGCCCGTGCTACCGTAGCCACCCAAACCGATTCGGCTCCAGCACGCCGCAGTGCCGCCGAACAGGCGCGTGCCGTCGCCCCGGTCGTGTAGATGTCGTCGATCAGGAGCACGTTCCGTCCCTTGACGAATGCGGGCCGGGGCACAAAAAAAGCGCCACGAACATTCGCGCGGCGCTCGTGCGGGTTCAGCCCCGCCTGACTTTTCGTCTCACGCCGCCTCACCAGCAGCCCTGCGGCAAGTTTGACCCGCAAATCCGGCCGACGGTGGCGGAGCGCCGTCAGCAGCCCGCGTGCCAGCAGATCGGATTGATTGAACCCCCGGCTTCCGCGCTTCTTCCCGAACAGCGGAACCGGGACCGCCACGAGCTCCGCCGGAAGATTCGGTATGGCATTCACCTGCTCGGCCAGCATCGCGCCAAGGCGCTTCGCCAGCGGCTGCATCCCGTCGTATTTGAGCAGGTGCAGCAGGGTCCTGAGCTTGCCCTGATAAACTCCGTGAGCAACGGCCTTCTCAAAATCCGGCGGCGCTACGCGACAGGGACGGCACACAATCTCACCGTCAGACTCGGACTCTGAAGCCGGCGTAGACGGCAACGCCTCGCCACAGCAGGCGCAAAGCGCCCCAGCCTGTGCGGGCAAATCGTTCCAGCAGGAGGAGCAAACGGGCAGGAGGGTGAAACCAGCAAGTGGGAGGCCGCAGACGCGGCAGTCGGAGGGCAATAGTACGGAAGAGAGGCTGTCGAGAATCACCGCCCCGGTACTTCGAAGCACGCGAACTACCGCGCGCCAGGACGATACGTCGGATGGCGGAACTTCGTTCGTCAGGGAGAGACTCTGACTGAAGACACACCTCGTTTCGGAGGAACGGCGGCCCGCCCCTCTTTGCGTGCAGTATACGGGGGAAGTCGGCGCCCGGCAACATTAAGAACGAGACAAGACGAGCAGACTCCGCCCGCGAGTACCTGAAGAGGCCGCTGAGTCCTGTATGTTCAGCAAGATAGCGCCCTCCGGCCAGATCGCTCCCATCTACGATGTAACGCCCGCCCGGGGGCTGCGTGATTGCCACCACCTCGCAGACTGTGTGCCGGCCCGCGAAGCACCCGGCTGATGAAGTCGATGGCTGCCATGGGATTCGACATATGCCCCAGCCCGACCCCGCCGGATAATTGTTCTTACCGCCGCTTCTTCTTCCGCAACTGCCTGGCCCTGGGCGGACGATAGCCGGGCCGTTTCGCTTCCGGGTGCGGAAGACTCGGCAAATCGACCGCGTGCGCCGCTTCGCCTCCGGCCTTCTTCTTTTTCGCCCGTGCCGCCCCGGCGCGCCTCGCCGGCCCAGATTCCTCCTCCTCCAGAATCGAAAACTGCAGCCGCTTCTCCACCGCATCCACCCGGTCAAGCACCACCCGCACCCGCTCGCCCACAGAAAACTTCCGCCCCCAGCGGTCCCCAATAATCTGCCGCGTGTTTTCCCGATACGTGTAGCGATCGTTGTCAAAAAGTCCCAGGCTTTGGGTCGGCACCAATCCCTCGACGAACAAATCGTCCAGTTCCACAAACAAGCCATACTTCGTCGCGTTCAGGATCATCCCGTCGAACGCCTCTCCAACGCGGTCTCGCATGAACTTGATCTTTTTCCACTCCACCAGCTCCCGCTCCGCGTCCGCCGCCCGCCTCTCGCTCTCGCTCGACTCCTGAGCAATCGCCGCCAGCTCACCCTCTCCGGCTTGTTCGAAACGAGGCCGGTTTTTCGCTCCGGCAACCTGTTGCATTTGCGCGAAGCGCGTACCGCTGGACGCAAAGTCCCCGGCAGCCAGCAGCGCCTTCGTAATCCGGTGCACAATCAAATCCGGATACCGCCGGATCGGCGAAGTGAAATGCGTATAGCACGGCGCGGCCAGCGCAAAGTGCCCCTCGTTCTTCTCGCTGTACCGCGCCTGCTTGAGCGACCGCAACATTAAGTAAGAAAGAATCCGCTCCTCCGGCTTCCCCGCGATCTTCTCCGTCAGTTTTTGATACATCCGCGGTGTAATGGGAATATCGCCCGGCACCTCATAGCTTCGTGGAGCACGCCCCCCACCTTGCCGTTGCTCGCGGCGCTCGCTCTTCATAGTGAAGGTGCGCACCGGCAGGCTCCCCATCCCCAGCGAATAACCGAACGCCGCCGCAACCTCCTCAAATTCCACCACCCGCCTCGGCTCCGGCTTTTCGTGAATCCGATAAAGCGAAGGCACGCCCAAATTCTCGATCCACGACGCCACGCATTCATTCGCCGACAGCATAAACTCCTCGATCAGCCGGTGCGCCCAGTTCCGCTCCGCCCGCGTCACAGCCTTCATCGCACCAAACTCGTCGAACTCGATCAACGGCTCCGGCAAATCGAAATCGATCGACCCCCGGCGGTCCCGCTTACGGTTCAGAATCTGCGCCAGCTCATGCATCCGTTCAAATCCCGCCACCAGTGGCGCAAACTCCGCTCGCGCCTCCACGTCGCCATTCAGAACCGCCGCCACCTGCGTATACGTCATCCGCCGCGCCGACCGGATCACGCCCTCGCAAATCTCATACCCTAAAATCTCCCCCTGCGGATCGATCCGCATCAGGCATGAGAGCACCAGCCGGTCTTCGTTGGGCCGCAGGCTGCAGATGTCCGTCGAAAGTTCCTGCGGCAGCATCGGAATCGCCCGGTCCGGAAAATAAACAGAAGTCCCACGCAGCCGCGCCTCCAGATCGAGCACCGTGCCAGGCCGGACATATTCCGCCACATCGGCGATATGTACCTGCAGCTCCCAGACGCCGTCCTCGCCCCGTCGCACCAACACCGCGTCATCGAAGTCCCGCGCCGTCTCGCCATCGATCGTCACAATCGGCAGCTCGCGAAAATCACGCCGCCTCGCCGCAATGGCCGGATCGAACCGCGCCACCTCCCGCGCTTCCGCCAGAACCGCATCCGGAAAGACCCGAGGCAGATGGTGCTTGCGGATCACCATCTCCACGTCCACTCCAAAGTCATTCTCCGCGCCGAGCACCTCGATCACCCGCCCCCGTGCCCCGCGCGTCGGCGTGGGCCAGTCCGTGATCTCCACATCCACCACCAGACCCTCAAGGTCTGTGTGTTGACGAACCGCCCGCGCCTCAGCCCCCAGAACACGATGCGCGGACAGCGACTCGCCCTCAGCCGCCAGTTCCGCCCCAAACGGGATCGCCACCGGCTGCCTCATCCGCTCATCGAAGGGCACAACGAAGTTTCCGCCCCTCTGCGACTCGCTCCGCGCGTAATGAAAAATTCCCACCACCGTCGCATTGCGGCGCGTCAGCACCCGCACAACTCGCCCCGACCTGCGCTGCCCGAAGTCTCCAGGCCGGGAAGGTCCAGGCCCTGACCGCCCAAACCGCCCCCCATACCGCGGCGGCGCCAGCTCGACCAGAACCTCATCGCCCTGCATGGCCTCGCCCATCTCACCCGGCGGAATGAAAACGTCCTGTTCGATCGCGGCCTTCTCCCCAGCCCGAGCCGGTCCAGGCCGCACAAATCCAAATCCATCGCGATGCAGATCAAGCCGCCCCGCTACCAGATTCTCGCTTCGAATTCCGGCATTGCGCGCATCGGGTCGCCCCGCACTACCCACGCGCCCACGGTCACCACCCGGAACCGCAGGCGCCTTGGGAATCGCCCAATGCTCGCCGTCGATCTGCATCAGCTGCCGCGACCCAGTCAGCCGTCCCAACTGCTCCCGCAGTTCGCGGCGCTCCTGCCCGCCCCCCAGCCCCAGCTCGCGCACCAGTTGCTTATAGCCCGCGCGCCCATTGGGCAACCGCTCGATATGCCGCAGCAATTCAGGGTCGTTCATGGCTCGATGGTACGCGACCCAGGCTACCGGCCCCGGCGGGCTCCTCGCTCCAGGTTCCGGATCCTCGCTCCCGGCTCCTGGCTACCGGCTACGTCCCCGGATGTTCACAAAAGAGCGACCCATTCCTAAAAGAGACGCCCCAGGGGATGCCAATTTACCCCGAAGGTGTTTAATATGCAGATAACGGCGGCGATTGCGCGGAGGGAGATCGTTCTCCAAAGGCATGAGGGTCGGCGCTGCACAGTTCTGCATGGGCCCAACCGAACCATCCAGCTGGCCAGTTGCAGGGCGCCAAACACAAACATCTTTAAGAAGGAAGGAATTTTTATTATGTGGAAACCCAATCAGCCCGGCACCGGTAGCGGATCGCAAGGCCCCGAACCAGCCCGTCCGGCGACCCCGGCAACCCCAGGTTTCGAAGCCAGTGCTCGCCCAGCCCCTCTGCCCGCGCAGAACTCCGGCGAACAGGCCACCATCGGCAAGAGCCTCGTCGTCAAAGGTGAAGTCACCGGCTCCGAGTCGCTCTACGTCGACGGCAAGGTTGAAGGCTCCATCAGCCTGCCCGGCAACCGCGTGACCGTCGGCCGTAACGGCCAGGTCGCCGCCAACATCTCCGCCCGCGAGATCGTCGTGCTCGGCAAGGTGCGCGGCAATGTCACCGCCAGCGATCGGGTCGACATTCGCAGCGAAGGCTCGCTTACCGGCGATGTCACCGCTCAGCGCATCTCCATCGAAGACGGCGCCTTCTTCAAAGGCGGTATCGACATCCGCAAGCCGGGCTCGAACGAGAAGGCCAGTGCGAGTGAAGCGAAACCCGTGGCCAACGCCAACTCCGAACGGCCGGTAGTGGCGCAGGTCTAGCCGTCTAGCCGGACGAAACCGGACGAAACAGAGGCTCCCGCAGCGAATTCTGGCGAACACGTTGGCCAGAATTCGCGAACAGGAGCCTTTTGCTTCAGCGTCAAAATCACGCGATTCATCCTGGATCTCGTGCGAGGTTGGATCCGCACCGCAGAAGTGTGTGGCGCCGTCTATCGCCCGCGCCCGAACAACCGCCTCACCGCACCCATGCTCGCAATCCCCATCCACTGCGCCACGGCCAGATACACCCCCGCATAAGGAATCAGCACGCACGGCCCAACCAGCAGCGGCCGATGAAACGGCAAAATCCTTTTAATCCCATATCCCACGCCCGCTGCCAACACCGCCACGAACCATAACTTGAGAATGCGCGACGCCCCCGAAGGCACCGCCCCGATGCGGCCCTGCATCGCGCGCCGCAGCAGCACAAACTCCAGCCACCCAGCCACGCCCGCTGAGAAAGTCAGCCCCGCCGTCCCCCACCGCTGGTCCAGCCCCAGCATCCGTGGCAGCGGTAAGGCGCACAAATAACCCAGCCCCAAAGTAAGCGCAACCCGCAACACCGCAAACTTCAGCGGCGTCCGCGTATCCCGCAAGGCGTAGAAAGCCGAAGAATACAGCCGCCCCGACGTAGACGCCAGCAACCCTACCGACGATCCCGCCAGCACCGCCCACACAAACATCACATCGCCGTGCTGGAAGTGTCCTGTGTGATAAATAAATGCGACAACAACATCGCCGAGCAGAACGAAAGCCGCCGCCGAAGGGATCACGAAAAACGCTATCTGCTGCAGCCCCGCCGTTAGCCGCCCTCGCAGCGCTCCGGCGATCTCCTCCGGCGTTCCCAACGCGCTCGACATCGCCGGCAATTCCGCCGCTGAAACCGCCATGCCGAACAGGCTCACCGGCAGCGTATATAGCGTCTGCGCATACGCCAGCGCGGCCACAGCTCCCGTACCCAGAAAACTCCCCAGCCACGAATCCACATAAGCGCTGATCTGCACGACCCCGCGGCTGAGAAATACCGGGAAGAAATTTTTGCTGACCGTGCGCACATGCAGACCGGCGAAACTCAGATGCAGCCGCAGCGGCCACAGAAACCGCAGTACAGTCGGAAGTTGCACCGCAAACTGCAACCCGCTGCCCACCACCGATCCAATCGCCAGCAGCACCGCCAGCCGCGATTCGCTATGATGCCGCCCTCCCCACAGCAGCGTCGCGATCATGGCAAGGTTCCACACCACCGGAGCCGCGTAGGAGAGGAAGAATTTGCGGTGACTGTTCAGAATCCCCAGGCACCACGCCGAAAACACCAGCAGCGCCGCCCCAGGAAACAGAATCTGCACCAGCCGTATCGTCAGCAGCCGCTTGTCGCCATGAAATCCGGGCGCGATGGCATCGATCAGCCACGGCGTGGCGAACACTCCCGCCACCACAAGGACCGTAGTGACCACGAACAGCAGCGCGAAGATGGCCTCGGCCAGCTGCGATGCCTCCTCATGCCGCTCTTCCGCCTTCAGCCGCGCATAAACCGGGATGAACGACGCCGACAGCACACCCTCGCCAAACAGATTTTGCAGAATATTCGGAATCCGGAACGCGGCCCGAAAAGCATCCGCTGCGTCGGAGGCGCCAAAATAGTGCGCGAAAACACGGTCCCGCACCAACCCCACCAGCCGGCTCAGCAAAATTCCGGCGGCAACCGCGGCGGAGTGCGCCCGAGTCGACTTGCCACTGGAATCCGTGATCAAACCAGGTTTAGATGGACGAGAGGTTAAGGGAGCGAGCGGTGTGGATTCGCCGTCGTCGGTCGTGGGGGCCATGCTGACTGGCTCGATTCTACAGGCCCCACTGTGCCCGACCCGATCGAGAATCCTTCCCGGAAAGGACCATGCACCTCCGATGGCAACGACTAAGCCGCATCCCCTCGTCGCCTTCTATCGCGATGGCGCCCCTGACGACGAAGGCCGCACCCTCGCCGAGATCCTCGCCTGGGACGACGACCGCCTCGAAGCCGTGCACAACTACATCCAGTGGCTCTTTCCCCTCCCCGAGCCCAGCGGCGCCAACCCGAACGCGCCCATCCTCGATCCCTGCACGATCCGCACTTTCCACGCCTCGCTCGCCATGCAAAATCGCCTGCGCCAATCCTTCGAACGCATGCTCCGCTTCTATGGATTACGCCAGCTCTCAAGCCCATCCGGCATCGCCATCGAACGCGTTCCCAACTTCGCAAACCGCGCCCAGATCTGGCTCAGGCCCATGAACCATAATCATCTGCGCATCACCCGCATCCTGCGCTCCACTCTCATCCTCGGACTCGAACCCGAATCGAAAGCCCTCTTCCACGCCCTCAACTCCATCTATCGCGAATTCCCCGACCGCATCCCCGCGCGTACCCACGCCTTTTGGAGCAGCGCCTCCCAGACCAGCTAACGCATCCCCGATTGAGCCTCTCTAGCCATTTTTGGAAAAAGGCCTCAGCTCCAACCCAGCCATTCAACCCACCCCACCACCCACCCCGCTGTACCCTGTTACCGAACCTCAATCCCATGCCCCCCGACTTCGCCCAGCAGGTAAAGCAACAAGCCGACATAGTAAAAATCATCAACGACTACGTCCGCCTCAAAAAATCCGGCGCCCAAAACTACAGCGGCCTCTGCCCCTTCCACAAAGAAAAAACCCCCTCCTTCAGCGTCCACGTCGGCCGCCAGCACTTCTACTGCTTCGGCTGCCACGAGCATGGAGACGTCTTCACCTTCATCCAGAAAATCGAAAACCTCAGCTTCCCCGAAGCCGTCCGCTCCGTCGCCCAAAAATGCGGCATTCCCCTCCCCAAACGCGACTTCGCCTCCCCTGAAGAAGCCGCCGAACACCGCCAGCGCGCCAAACTCCTCGACCTCCACGAAGC
>CAZSWI010000108.1:0-11221 GCA_964610635.1 uncultured Acidobacterium sp. | reverse complement strand
GACATCGAGACAGCGAAGGGTTACTGGAGTCAATACAATGGCTAAGACCAGGGTCTCGTATCACGACTGGCAGATGGAAAGGCTCGCCGATCCGCAGATTGCGGAGGGATATCTGAATGCGTGTCTCGAGGAGGGTCCGGATCTTTTCCTGAAGGGGCTGAAGAAGGTTGCGCAGGCCCGTCAGATGACGAAGGTGGCCAAAGAGGCGGGTGTCCAGCGGGAAACCCTGTATCGGTCCCTTTCTGAAGATGGAAACCCGACTCTGGAGACGCTTTCGTCGGTTCTGCACGCCCTGGGGATGGAATTACGGGTGACGGCACGGCAGTAAGGGCGCCGTTTCGCAAGTGGTTTGTTTCAGAACGCCAGCAGAGCCACGCCCACGCAGACAAAGATCGCGGCGGTCCAGCGTCGGCGGTCGACGTTTTCGTGCAGAAAGAATTTTGCGGCGAGGGCATTTGTCACAAAGGTGAGGGAAGTCGCCGCGGGGCCGATCAGGCTGAGGTCGCGGTGGCTGAAGGCGAACAGCAGGGAGAAGAAGCTGAGCGCGAGGCAAATGACGCCCAGGCCGAATCGGCCGTTCGTGACAACCGCGGCAGCGGCGCCCCATATCCCGGACCGCTCGCGGATTACATCGAGATCGCCAAGCTGGCGCATGGCGGAAGCGGTGAGAATATCGCCCGCCGTCGCCCACACCACGATGTTCCCGATCATCGCTGCGGTTGCCAGAACCTCATCCGGATGACTCATGGCCGGGCCTCCTCCGCCTGCTCCAGGTGCTTTTCGTCCACGGTGCATGCGGGTGCCGCGCCATGGTCCGTGTACGAAGGTCCCTGCGTCACAAATCCAACACCCGCTGTGATGAAGACCACACCGAGCCAACGCATCGGCGACACGTGCTCGTGCAGCCAGAACTTCGCCAGCAGCGTCATGATGACGTAGCCCAGCGAGCTCGCCGGCAAAACGTAAGTCAGATCTGCCCAGGACAATGCAGTCAGATAAGAGGCAAAGAACCCGATCAGCAGCACGATGCCTGCCGCGACCCAGGGAGAAAAGATGGCGTGGATCAGAGCCGCGGGATCAGCGAGGGAAACCGGACCCAGCGATTTCATACCGCGCGAAAGAAACGTGTCTCCACACGATGCGGTGATCGTGATGACCCCCAGCACCACATAGCGGCGGAATGTCATCGTCGATCGCGTCACGCGGCAGACTCCGGAGAAACGAAAAGCGGCGAGGCCTGGGCCCAGCCGCCGATCGAAAGAAAAACCAGTCTTATGCGCCCGCGGCTTCGGCGGGCTTCTGCGTCCGAGCCTCCTGGACCAGCTTGTTGCGCTGAGAACGCAGCTTCAAAAACGACTTCGATTCCTGGTAGAGCCGCTTCAGATCGCCGTTCGCGATGGCCTTGCTCACCACCCGCCACGCTGCTTTTGGGCGGAAGAAGTACTCGTCGTAGAAGCGGTGCACCATTTCGAGGACGTAGTCGGCCGGCAAGCCAGGGTACTCGATGTGCGCCAACTGATGGCCGCCTTCATCGGTCATTTTGTTTTCGTTGGTGATGAACCCATTCGTTCGCGCGTATTCGTAAAACTCGGTGCCCGGGAACGCATGGGCCATCGACACCTGGATGGTCTCAACATCGAGCTGCTTGGCGAAATCGATCGTGTTGCGGATGGACTCCTTCGTCTCGCCGGGAAGGCCGAGGATAAAGTCTCCGTGGATGGTCAGCCCGAGCTTATGGCAGTCGCGCGCAAAGTCCCGCGCCCGCTCCACCGTCGCGCCCTTCTTGATGTTCTTCAGGATTTGTGGATCGCCCGACTCGAAACCGACGATCAGCAGGCGGCAGCCCGCGTCTCGCATGGCCTTGAGCGTCTCGTAGTCAGTGGTTACCCGCGATGTCGAGGACCACGTCAGCTTCAGCGGCTTCAGCTTCGCGCACAGCTCCACGGTGCGCGCCTTCTGGATGTTGAAGGTGTCGTCGTCGAAGAAAAACTCCTTCACGTTCGGCCAAAGTTCCTTCGCGTGCGCCATTTCGGCCGCTACATCATCGGTCGATCGCTTCCGCCAGGCATGCCCGCTGGTGGTCTGCGGCCAGAGGCAGAAGGTGCACTGCGCCGGGCAGCCCCGCGTCGAGTAGAGCGCGACGAACGGATGCAGAAGGAACGGCACGTTGTACTTCGTCACGTCCAGGTCGCGCTTGTAGACATCGGTTACCCAGGGCAGCGCGTCGAGGTTCTCAATCTGCGGACGGTCGGGATTGTGCATCACCTGGCCGTTCTTCCGGTAGCTGATGGCGAGGATTTCGTCCAGCCGCTTGCCGTTGGCGTACTCGACCACGGAGTAGTCGAACTCGCGACGGCACACAAAGTCGATCGCTTTGCACTCGTTCAGCGCCTTGTCCGGATCGGTTGTCACCGGCGGCCCGACAAAACAAATTTTGATGTTGGGGTAGGTGTCCTTGATCTTCTCTGCCCAGCGCTGATCGCCGCTCCAGGCAATGGTGCTGGTGAACAGGACCAGAAACTCGTAGTCCTTCAGGATTTCGACAACCTGCGGCCATGTGATGTGGTGCGGGTTGGCGTCGAGCAGGCGCGCGCCTTCGAGCATGCCGGCGGGATAAGCCAGCCAGACCGGGTACCAGTAGGACTCGATTTCGCGAGTAGCGGGCCAGCGCGAGCTGGCGCCGCCGTCAAAATTCTCAAAGGAGGGCGGGTTTAGAAATAGTGTTTTCAGCGGCATAGGCACTCCCTTCAGTTTACCATCCAGCGCCGGGTTCAGGGCTGCGGCGCCAGACATTTACTGCCTCAGGAAATTAGCGGTTTAGCGTGCGATAAGAGCGCGTCCCGCTACCTAAGCGAAGACCGCACCCACGCATCAAGCTGGCCCGTCACTCGCAGCAGATTCAGCTCCACCTTCATCAGGGAAAAATCAGAGCCGAGAACCTCTTCGTAGCGCTCCCGCTCTTCGATGTGCGCTTTCTGCGCCTGAGTCGGAGACACCGGAGGACCATTCTGCGTTCCCGTGCCATTCGTCAGCTCCGTCTCGACGGTTCTTAGTTGCTCCTGCGCCAGCTCGCCATTCACCTGCGCCACCCGTTGCTGCGCAGTCAATTCGCGAACCGAGCCGCGCATCGCGGCTGTTTGCTCGCTAAGAATATTCAGCGACGCATCGGCGTCAGCCCGCGCGTGAGCCGCATCCGCCGCGGACTCGCGCGCCTTGGCACGGCGCGTAAAGTCGAAAAAGGGAAATGTGACGACGACACCGAGGGCAGCGTTGTTATATTGGAGTCCATTCGGATAGTACTGCGTGTAATTAGCGAATTTCTCAAAGAGGCTGTACTGCGCTCCAAAGGTGACCAGCGGCCGGTAGTTCTGCCGCGCGTCGCCAAACGCGGTATACAGCTTGGACTTTGCGTTCGCATAGGCAGCAGAAACCCCCGGGCTGTTCGGCGCTGTCTGAGCGTCGATATTCTCTAACGCGCTGACCGAGGGCGCTGGCGGAATGCTGGAACTAAGCGTGGTCAGTCCAGTCGCGGGGAGGCCGGTGAGGTGCCCGATCTTCTGGCGCATCGCATCGGCATCGTTCTCAAGATGAATTCGTTTCTCATCGATCTGGGCCGCTGTCAGCTCCGCCTGCAACTCGCTGATGCGAGGGTCGACCCCCGCCTGCACCCGGTCCTGTTCGATCCGCACCAGGGATTCCGCGTAGCCATTCTCTTCTTCGAGCGCCGCGATCTCCTTCAGATCATGATCCAGCTCCACATAATCCAGGGCGATGTCGAGCGCCACTTGTTGTTGCGCGTCCTTCAGGCTCAGCGCCGCGCTTTCCACTCCCGCGTGCGCGGCCCGAATGTAGTCACGCTGCGAGCCCGAGAGAAGTATCGACTGCGAAGTTGCCGTGAACAGCGAAGGATAGCCAAGCGGATAGCCGTAGACGTACCCGGGGTTGCCGCCCATCACCAGATTGGGAATGTAGGCATCCTTCGCTTCCTGCCATGCCGCAGTCGCCTTCTGCACGTTCGCCGCGGCCCCGCGCACCGATGGACTGTTCTTCTCCGCAAGATCGATCGCCGTCGATAGAGAAATCTGCGCGCCGGCGGTCGGCGGCGCCAGCAGCATCATCGCCGCCGCGATTCTTACCGCGATCGCAAAGTTCGTCTTGATTCGGACCGGCCCTGGCTCTCGCATCGTTTCGAGTTTACAGACCGCTCCTTGCGAATGCATTGGTGGGCGTCGGAACCCGATAAGCGGAGGCCAGAACATGAACCTCCGCCAGCTGTTGCTGTGCCCCCTTCATGTCACCCTGGGTTTGCAGCAGACCCGCCAATTGCGCGCGGACCACGAAGGCGGGCGCGACTTCCGACTGCGCATCCGAGTTCAGATACTGATCGAGCCACTGGATCGCGATTTGCGGCTCGCGTCCAGCGCGCGCCAGATTGCTCGCTCCATCGACCAGCGCGGGACCATGATTCAGATCGAGCGATGCTCCGGTGTGCGCCGCCATCACCATCTCGTCCAGTCGCCCGCGCCGCCGATAAAACGCCGCAAGATCCATCCACGCGTTCGGCGGATAAGATGACTGCTGAATGGCTCTCCTGAAATCCGCCTCTGCCGATGCATAGTCCTTCTTTGCTTCGGCGATGCGCGCCTGAAGGTCCAGGGCTCTGGCTGGGTCGACGCCGCGGAGTTGCTGTACTACGGCTTCCGCGCGAGCCATACTTCCGCCCACCACCACAGGCGCCATGACCTCGAACTCGCCGAGATCGGCCAGCGCTTCAGCATTGCGCGCATCAAGCTGAACGGCCTGGTCGAATTCAGCGCGCACCCTGCGCGCCAGCTGGTAAGCACTCAAAACCGATGCGTGCTCAGCCTTCTTGCCGTATGCGCGACCCAGCCACAGATGGAAGCTGCTCTCGCCTGGAGCGACTTGAACCGCCGCCTCGCAATCGGTTATCGCCTGGTCCCATTGCTCTTCCTGGTAATAAACGCGGCAGCGCAGATTGTGAGCTTCCGCGTCTTTGGGATTCTGCCCGAGCGTCGTCGCCAGAATATCCAGAGCCCGATCGGCGCGACCCTGATCCAGGTCCTTGCGGACCAGGGTCTGCTCAGCGGGGTTCCCCGCGCCTGCGGGCGTCGCCCATACCCCCACCAAGAGGAAAAAGAAGCTCGCCAGCGGCAGGATTCGTCTCCGCAAGATTTCCCCCTACTGAACCACTTTGACGGGGACGCCGTCGCTCAGCGGTTGAGCATTCGTCGTTCCCAGCGCCACGATGTCACCGGCTTTGAGCCCTCCGGTAATTTCCACGCTCGTCAGGTTCAGCTTGCCCACCGAGACCTTAACGCGGTGCAGGGAATCGCCCTGCTTTCGATAGACGAGGGTCGAGCCCTGCTCGATATGCAGCGCGTCGCGCGGCACAATCAGGACGTTAGATTCGTTCGCTACCAGAGCGGTCACGCGAACATTGGTCTCGGGAAGCAGCGAGCCATCGGCATCGGAGATGGAAACGAGCACGTCACCGACGTTGCGCGTCCCAACGGTGATGATGGTCGAGGGCATGCGGCTGATCACCCCGTGCCAAACCTCGTCAGGACGGGCGTCCCACACAATCGTTGCCGGTTGCCCAACGGCCAGCTTTCCCAGTTCCGGCTCATCGAAGTAAGCGTTTACCTGCAGCTTCGAAAGATCGGCCATCGACAGGAGCCGGTCTCCCTGGTTGACATACTCCGTTCGCGAAACCGGCAGCGAATAAACAGTTCCCGCAAACGGCGCGTGGACGACGGCATGGCGGAGCGCATCGAGGGCCGCGTCGTAGGCGGCCTGCGCGTCGTCGAGAGTGGCCCTGGTGTGAGCCAGATCGGCGGAGTCGTAACGCGCGGTCTGCTTCTCCTGAAGCACCTGGATGGAGCTATTGTCCGCGGAGAGCCGGGACTGCGCTGCGCTGACCTCGTTGGGAGACGCCGCGCCCGATGATTGCAGCTTTTCCAGAGCGTCAATGTCGCGCTGCGCCTGATCCCGGTCGATCCGCGCTTTCTGTAACTCGCCACCCAGGGAAAGCCGCTCTTCCTGGGTTCCACCGCGTTCCTCAGCCTGTTCAGCCGCCTGCGCTCCCTTGAGCGCAGCCAGAGCCGTCGCTACGCGGGCCCGCGCCTCTGTGTCGTCCATGGCCACCAGCAGCTTTCCGGCCGGGACCTTCTCGCCCTCATGCGCATCGACTGTCTGAATGACCCCCGCGAAGGGAGCGTGCGCCTCATAATTCACCTGAGGCTGCGGTTCGACCTTTCCGTTGGTCGCCACTTCGCTCTTCAGATCGCCTATGGTTGCCGCAGCGACACGGATGGGTAAACTCCCTCGTGTCATGAGGTGCACGAGGTAAAAAACAAGAACGAGCGCGACGGCCGTAGTGATCCAGACACGGGCCGTTCGTGTTGCCTGCCTGTTTGCCATTCAGTAAAAACCGTGAGTCAGTATATAAGACACACTTTGCAGGCTTTAGGGTTCGGAAATTGCGCCCGAGTATTCATTGCGGATCCACCGCGTCGGAACGGCCCCTGTGGCTCATGACGTAATAGGCTGCCATAAAATCAAATCATGGCAACCGCAACCCGTTACACCGATGAGCACGCCCACGCTGGGCTCGACTTCGACTTTCCGCCAATTGAGACCTGGCAAAACCAGTTTCCCGGTTATGAGATTCTCATCGACGATCCCGAGTTCACCTCGGTGTGCCCGAAGACTGGACTGCCCGATTTTGGCACCATCACCCTGCGCTACATGCCGCGCGAACAGTGCCTCGAGCTCAAGTCCTGGAAGGAATATCTCTTCTGCTATCGCAATCTTGGCATCTTCCAGGAAAACGCCGTCAACCGCATCCTTGAAGATGTCGTCCGCGCCTGCCACCCGCTGTGGGCCGTGGTGAAGGGCGATTTTCGCCCTCGCGGCGGAATCTCCACCACGATCGAAGCCCGCTGGCCCAGACCGATCCCCGATTCGAAATCACAAGAATCGGAATGAACGGCTCGGCGATCCCTCAGCCTATTGCTCCGTCAACAAGCCGGTTCCCGAATCTCCATTGCAGGAACCGCCCGCAATCGACCAGTTCGCGATCGTCAGTTGCGTGGCTGCGCTGTTGAACGTGCCCGAAGCGGTCAGAGTGGCTCCGCTCCCGAAATCGGTGTAAGTCATCGACAAGTTGCTTCCCGTGACCAGCGATGTGGTGAGCGTCGGCTGCTGCGAGAAACAACTGTTGCTGGGGAACGTAGCGGTCCCGGAGAGAGAAAACTGCCCATTCTGGTCCGGTTGTGTGGTCTGCTCGACAAATGCCGATACCGGAAGCTGATTGCCGCCCGCGTCGAGGAAATTCCCGTTGTAAGTGCCGCTGATTTCCGAGTAGTCCGTCGCCGTCACCTCGGCTGTGCCCATCGAAGCGCAATTCCCCCCGGCGAAGCTCCAGCTGGCATTGGCGATTTCTTTTCCATCCGGAGTGACCTGTCCCTTCAGCGTCAGGGTTGTGCCGTTAAAAGGCGACGAGATCAGCAACATCTGGTTGGTGCCGCCAACCGAACCGGTCAGCAGAATGTTCGTAGTCGGGCTGATGCAGTTCGCCCCGTTGAGATGAGCGACGGCGCTGACGGTTTCATAGGCGCCCTGCGTGAAACCGAGATTCAAAGCCACAGCGGATGCGTTAGGGGCAAACGACCAGTTTCCCGACAGCGAGGTGCCAACCTGCAGGGGCGTGTTTGCAAGACCGCATCCAACAACGAGAGAGCCAGACAGAAGAGAAACTACAAGGCCGGAAGCGATGGCCAGGAAACGTGCAGTACTGCGTGTGCGCATGACGGGAGCCCTTTACCTCAGGGGAGGTATCCAGAAGATAAACGGCTGTTTTTGAAGAAGCCAGACCACGAAAGGGGCAATAACCTACGAAAGAGGCATTACCAGAGTGATGAGCGCGATATTGCACTCGAAATGATGCAGTCGCCCAACCGCGACAGGAAAAACCCGATTGCACACGCACCCCGTTATTGAGGTGGTTGCTGCTGTTGCTGCTGCTGGCGAATCCGCTGCATCTCCTGAAGCATTTCAGCTGGCGACCTCGGTTGTTGCCCATTGGGCGTCGTTGGAGGGGGCATATGCGCCGGAGGGGTCGCATCCTCAGCCGGGTAGTTATTCGGCGGGGGCTCCTCGTCTTCCGCATCGGGCGCCGAGGGCGCGTTGTTCTGGGCGGTGGAAAGCGGCACATTGCTGCGTGCAGTCAGCACAATCTCCCGCGGAGTGCCCTTTTCCGTGGTTCCGACCATCAAAAAGTTATAGCCGGCCCCGTCGAGGAGCGAAGAAAGAATGTCGCGCGGATTGCCGGGTCCATAAATCCCAAACACACGCTGATCCTTCTGGCCAAGTCCGTCGACGGTCATGCCGCTGGACGATTCCAGCTGATCGAGAATCTGAGACAAGCTTGAATTATTTGCCTCAACCGACAGCGAACCTCCGCTCAGCGTGACGCGAGCCACCTGCGCAGGCTTGTCCTGGAGGGAGGGCGGCAGCAGGGGCGCCGCGCTTACCACCGGCGCAATCGGAGGCGCGACCTGAGGCGTACCTGCATTTGTTGCCGTTCCCGGCTGGGGTGTTGCCGCCGGAGGAATCCCCGGGGACGTTGGGGACATTGGCCGCACAACGCCAGGCCGCGGTCCCATCCCGGGAGGAAAGTGCATCTGGCGTCCATCCGGCATCGTTCCGGAAGGCTGCATCACCTGCGCGGAACACGAAATCGCCAAAGCCGCGGAGGCAACCCAGGGCAGGCGTCGTGTAAGGTGTGAAAACCGCATCGTAGTCATAGATTGGCAGAGGTTCCGCGCTGCGGTTAAGCCCCTGCTCCTCTGTACTAGACTAGCAGTGATTCGAATTCGCTCCCAGCGCGAATTGAAGGGAAGTCTCCTGATGCATTGCCACTCTTCGGTCAATCGGGCTCCATCCCCGGTCACAACCAGGGTCAAAGACTCGTTCAAAAGCTGGTCGAGGGCCTCGGCCATGGCCTTCCTCCTCCTGCCGTTCACCTCCACTCTGCCGGCGTTCGGCGTTTCCTGCATGACCCAGTCGCAGATGACCGCCGCCCAGCGCACAGTTCTTGAACAGTCGGCGCAGATGCTCGGAGCCAATGTCCAGTCGGGTAACGCAGCCGCCGTCCGTTCTCAAACGATCTCCGCCGTGGCGGCTCAGTTTGACGGCATCGCCGGATCCATCCAGTCCGTCGACTCGTCCATTCAGCACGCCACCCTCACCGTCGACGCGTTGTACCTGCTGGACGCGAGCGACCTCAAGGCCGCCGAAGAAACCCAGTTTTTCTGCGGCGTGGCGGGTTCGCCCCTCACCGTCGAAATTACGATCCCCGGCCTCCCCCCCGGCAAATACGCGCTGGCCATCCTCCACGCCACCGGCGTGAAACAGCCCCAGCAGATTTCCCTGGTCCTGCAAAACGACCCTGCAGGGAGCCCCATCTGGAAGCTGGCTGGTTTCTTCACCCGGCCCATGACCATGGGTGGCCACGATGGCAGTTGGTTTTGGCGCCAGGCCCGCGACTACGCGGCGAAGAAGCAATTGTGGGATGCCTGGTTTTATTACCAGACAGCGCAGTATCTCCTCAATCCCGTGGACTTCCTCTCCAGCCCGAACCTCCAGAAGCTGCAACGCGAGGCCGAACACACCCGTCCGGAAAGCCTCCCCGGCTCCGATCCGTTGCACATAAGCGCCGGCGCGCAATCCTTTGACATCACCAGCCTGCGCACGGGCGAACTCTCCGACCAGCTCGACCTGGTGATCACATACAACGCCACACCCAACCAGGACCTTGTGGCCGCTCGCGCGCAGGTGACCGCCGTAATGCGCGCGCTCCTCCAGCAGCATCCCGAACTGCAGAGCGCTTTTCATGGGCTATGGGTCTACGCAGCGACGCCAGGAAATCCAAGCCCTTTCGCCCTCGAACTTCCCATGGATCAGATCGAGAATTCCGCTCCATCCCCCGGACAACGCAGTTAACCTCTTACCAACGACGGATTCAACAACCAGGGAAAGCAGGCAGGACAGACCTCCGCATGGCAAGTCAAACGGAAAAACCTCTCAGCGAAGTGATCGAACAGCGCCGCGCGACGCCGAGTTTCGATGGTGTACCTATCCCCGATCACGATCTGAAGACCATTCTCGAAGCTGGGCTCAACATGCCCAGCGGCTACAATCTCCAGCCCTGGCGTTTCGTCGTTGTGCGCACGCCGGAACAGCGCCGCCGCCTCAGGGGCGCCAGCTTCAACCAGGCAAAAGTCGAGGAAGCATCCGCCGTCATCGTTGCCTGTGGAGACAAAGATGGCTGGCGCTCGGACATGGATGAGATGATCCGCATGGGACGCGATGCCGGCATGACCGAGAACTACGCCGAACAGGCCCGCGTCAATATCCCCGCCTACCTTGGCAATCATCCCAACCTCACGGCATGGCTCAACCGTCACGTCATGCTCGCCTTCTCCGGGATGATGCTGATGGCGGAAGCGCTCGGCTACGATACGGCCCCCATGGAAGGGTATGAGGCGGACAAGGTTTGCGATGTGCTCAATCTGCCCATCAGCTACGAGGTCGTATCGCTGCTTGGGATCGGGCATCTTAAGGGGCCCGACAAGTACAACGGCGGGCGCTTCGCCATGGCGCGAACCGTTTTCGATGGCGAGTACGGCAAGCCAATCAAGCTGTAGGCGGAGCAGGGTACAGGTGCAGGGTGCGCGGTACAGATGGCAGGTTACAGGTGAATCAAGCTGTACCCTGTACCCTGTTACCTGTGAAAAGGGAATATCCTGACGCTCCCATTGCCGGAGTGGGCGCTGTCATTGTTCGCGACGGCCCCGATGGAAACAAGCAGGTACTGCTGATCCGTCGCGCCCAGGAGCCGCTCAAGGGCGAATGGTCGCTGCCTGGCGGGGCGGTTGAACTGGGCGAGACCCTCGAAGAAGCCATCTGCCGTGAAGTTCTCGAGGAAACCGGCCTCTTCGTCAAGACCATCGACGTCGTCAAGGCGTTTGATAGCATCACCCGCGACAACGAAGGTCGGGTACGTTACCACTATGTGCTTATCGATTTTCTGTGCCGCGTCGTGGCCGGGGCAGAAGCGGACCAGCTCGGGACGGCACACGATGTTCCGGACCAGGAGCTCACCTGCGCCACAGACGCCCTGGAAGCCCGCTGGGCG
>CAZSWI010000107.1:0-11235 GCA_964610635.1 uncultured Acidobacterium sp. | reverse complement strand
TACCTACGTAACCCCGCACCCACCGATTTCCCTTGCACTCCAACTCCCACCCTGCAACCATAGATACAGTAGCCAAAGGACCGTCCACGGGACGGTCCTTTTCATTTGCACCCAAAACTCCAATGCAAACTCCGTCGAATGAAATTCGAGCGCGCAACCCCCGAATTCTCAAATCAGTACGAGCAGCCCGGGCAACCGAGGGGGATATCAAATTCGATAACATCAGCAAGTTTCGTCGCTGCAACAACTTGCTGTTTACCGATATCGGGGGGGCCCCTCACTTTCCGTGGATGACCCCCAAATCCGTCAGTCCGTTCACAAAGAACTGCATCGCCAAAGCCACCAGCAGCAGCCCCATGATCCGCACCAGGATCCGAATACCCGTTTCCCCCAGAATCAGCCGAATCCGGTCCGCCCCGCTCAGCACAAAGAAGCTCACCAGCGCCGTAATCGTGATCGATCCCAGAATCGCCATCATCTGCCAGTGGTTCGGCGCCTGCCCCACCAGCACCATCACGCTCGAAATTGCCCCCGGCCCCGCCAACATCGGAATCCCCAGAGGCACGATCCCGGCGTCCTCTTTCGCCGCAGCCTCCTCGGTCTCATGCTGCGACTCCTGCGTAGGCGAGCGCTTCGCCTCCATCATGTCGATCCCGATTAGCATCAGGATCAGCCCTCCCGCAATCTCAAACGCCGGAAGCTTGATCCCGAACAGCGAGAAAATGAACTGCCCCGCCAGTGCAAATGAAATCAGAACAATAAAGCAGGTGAGCGCGGCCTTCCACGCCATCCGCCGCCGCCGCGCCGGTTCCACGCCCGCCGTGATTGCAATAAAGGAGGGAATCGCCGCAAACGGATCCACCAGGAAAAAGATCGAACTGAGCGCCAACAGTGAAAAACGGACATAGGTCGAGTTCAGCGCCTCCTCAGCCGCGCTGGCCGGCGACATGATCGCCGCCCCAACCGGTCCCGCAACCCACTGAATGAATTGACCTTCGGCGTGCATTCTTTCAGGCTACCCCAACGCTTTCGATGCGCCAGGTACGGCCCAGGGTCCCGGCGCAAGCCCAATCGGGAGATTTTGCCACCTTCCCCACAACTTCCTTACCCTCCAACATTGGTTGTCCAGCTCCAGATTTTCCCACAACCCTCCCTCTTTGAGCCGTTTAGCTCCCATTTTTCCGGCAAATATCCGCTTTGGCCATGCCCTTGCCCCTTCCCAACCCACGGTAGTCGGAAAGCCCCCGTTGGCCACTCGCTGAATGTTTCCGACCCACCCAGGGAAAACAAAAGAGGAGCAAGCATGCCCACGACGACAGGACAATCCAGTAAGCAGTCTGACCAGCCTTTTGGGGATCGATCGATCCTGCTGGTCAGCGATTCCGAGCGGCACGGCGCCACTATTCACCGTGCCTTGCAGCAGCATGGATTTTCCATTGATTATGCAGGTGACTATTCTCAGCTCGACGCTCGCCTCAACCAACAGAAATACGACGTCGTACTGCTCGAAGTGACCGGCGAACACGCCGTCGAGCCGGCCGTAGCCGCTGCGTTGCGTGTCAAGCGCGTAGACGCCCGGCAGTTTGTCGGCTACCTTGCCGACCCAATCCTCGAAACCAGCGGACTCACCGGCGATGCGGTCCTGCCGCGCAGCGCGACAAAGCTGCCAGACGCTCTTCGCCACTACATTGCGGACGACTGAAATAGCCCCTTTTCAGCGAAAATTCAGCAACCTGGAGTAGTCTGGGACTTTCTTAAGGAGAGAAATGCCCACGCGAACACCAAGAATCAACTCCAGGCTTCTCCGGTTCCGAGCACCCGTCGCTGCTCTGTACGCGCTCTATTGCGTTAACGCGGTTGCGCACGCCCAGGCCACCACCCCGGCCGCCGGTCCCTTTCATATAGTCAACGACTGGAAGATCGGCGGAGATGGCGGCTGGGATTACCTCTCCGTCGATCCGCAGTCGAAGTTGCTCTACGTCACTCGCGGCAGTCACGTAATCGCCATTGATACAAATGCCGGCAAGCAGGTCGCCGACATCGCCGGCCTCCACGGCACGCATGCTGTGGTTTTCTCGTCAGACGGCATTCATGGATACATCACCGACGGCGGCGCCAACCAGGTCGCGGAGTTCAATCGCCAGACCAACACCATCGAGAAGACAATTCCCGTCGGCACAGGCCCCGACGCCGCAGTCTTCGAGCCAGTCACGAAAACGGTCTGGGCCTTCAACGGGCGCAGCCATGACGTATCCGTAATTGACACTGCGACAAATGCGGTAGTGGCCACCGTCGCGCTTCCAGGCAGACCCGAGTTTCCAGTGACCGACGGAAACGGATTCGTCTACGACAACATCGAGGACAAGAGCGAAATCGTGAGTATCGATGCGAGGACGCACACGCTCACGGCGACATGGCCGGTGGCCCCCTGCGAGAGCCCGTCGGGACTGGCAATCGATGGGGCGCACCATCGGTTGTTCGCGGTCTGCGATGGCGGCAAGATGGCGGTGGTGGATGCGGAAACCGGCAAGGTCGTGGCAACCCCGGCCATCGGCGATGGCCCCGACGCCGCGCGCTTCTCGGCAACGGGTCAGTTTGCCTTCAGCTCCAATGGCCAGAGCGGCACGCTGACCGTAGTCCATGAAGACGATCCCGATCATTACACTGTGGTCCAGAACCTAACCACGAAGCGAGGAGCACGCACTCTGGCCATGGATCCCGACGGCAGCCGTATCTATGTCGTTACCGCGGAGTTTGGCCCCCGCCCCGCGCCAACAGCCGATAACCCGCGCGCGCGGCCGCCGTTGATACCCGGAAGCTTCGAAGTGATCGTGATCGGAAGATAGCGGCTGACTGGGGCGCGGCTTCGCAGCTTGCGGAAGAAATTGCGGTCCTGAAGCCGCACGCGTCTCAGCCTCGCCGTAAAGTTCCCGGCCGCAGCGATGCGATTTTCCGGAACAGCGGTCAGACCCTACACTGGATCAGGCGCCGAAGGCAGGCTCGCTCCGCCGAATCACCATGAATGCAGCCATCGAATTCCGCAACGTCTGCTTCGCGACAACCGGCGGCCGGCTGCTTCTCGACAGAATTTGGCTTGAAGTCGAAGAAGGCACGACCACTGCCGTCCTTGGCCGCAGCGGTTCCGGCAAAACAACCCTGTTGCGAACCGTCAACCGCATGGTCGAGCCCACCAGCGGCGAAGTGCTGGTCGACGGAAGAAGCGTCTGCGACGCCGACCTGATTCGTCTCCGCCGCAGCGTGGGCTACGTCATCCAGGAAACCGGCCTCTTCCCCCACATGACCGCGGAGCGTGATGCCACGCTGGTGCTGGAGGCGCAGGCCCGCCCGCGCGCCGAGCGGCTCCGCCGGAGTCACGAGTTGCTCGAAGCCGTGGGACTCGATCCGAAGCAATTCGCGCGCCGCTATCCTTATCAGTTGTCAGGCGGCCAGCGCCAGCGTGTTGGATTGGCGCGCGCTCTGGCCGCGGAGCCGAGCGTCCTCCTGATGGACGAGCCTTTCGGCGCACTCGATCCTCTCACCCGCTCTGAGATGCAGGACATGCTGCGCGCCTTGCTCGCGCGGCTGAAGAAAACAGTCCTGCTCGTGACCCACGATCTGGATGAAGCACTCTACCTCGGCGACAGAATCGTCCTCCTCAGCGAAGGAAAGCTGGTCGCGAATCTCGAGCCGGAAGAATTCCTCCGCTCGCGCGATCCGCAGATCGAAGCCTACATCCGGGCCTTTCATCGCGGTGAACAAAGCGCGGCCAGCGTCGGGGAAAAGCGGGCGTGAGCGGCTTCCTCACCGAGTACGGTGGCGAAATCGCCGAGCTCACCGTCGAGCACCTCTGGCTCACCGGCGCGGCGATGTTCTTCGCCACGGCAATCGCAGTTCCGGTTGGCGTGTGGCTCACGCGGCGCCCCGGCTGGGCAAAGCCCGTGATCGGCGCAGCCAATGTTCTGCAGACGATTCCTTCGCTGGCAATGTTTGGATTCCTGCTGCCCCTGCCATGGCTGGGCGAGCGCGCCGCCCGCGTGGCCATCATCGCGCTCACGGCCTACGCGCTCTTGCCGATTCTGCGTAATACCTATGCAGGCATACGGGGCATCGACCACGCGCTGATTGAGGTAGCCCGCGCGCTTGGCCTCACCGGCGCGCAGCGTTTCTTTAAAGTGGAACTGCCCCTTGCTGCCTCTTTCATCCTGGCAGGGCTTAGGACGGCGACGGTAGCCTGCGTGGGGATCGCCACGATTGCCGCTGCCGTGGGCGCGGGCGGCCTGGGTGAGCTGATCTTTCGCGGCGTAGCCTCGGTCGACAATCGCCTGGTACTCGCGGGTGCGATTCCCGCCGCCCTTCTGGCCCTTGCATGCGATAGCGCGCTGGGCCTGCTGGAACGGTGGTTTCGCGTGCCGGGCCCTGGTGCGAGTGCGGACGCGGCGCGATGAGAAGGGAATTCGTCACCGTTGCGGTGGCTTTTTGTCTGGTTCCGGCGGGATGCGCCCCGCCCCGCCCCGGCCACCCCGTCATCGGAGCAAAAAATTTCACCGAGCAGGTAGTGCTCGGGGAGCTCCTGGCCCAGGAAATCGAAGCCAGGTCCCACCTCAAAGTCGAACGCCGCTTTTATCTCGCCGGCAGTTACATTTGCCAGCAAGCCATGCTCGCCGGTCGCATCGATGGCTACCCGGAATACACGGGCACGGCGCTCACAGCGATCCTCAAGCAGCCCGTCGACCGCGATCCGCAGTCGGTCCTGAAGACCGTTCGCCAAATGTATCAGTCAAAGTATCAAATTACCGTCGGGCCCCCGCTCGGTTTCGAAAACACCTTTGCCATGGTCATCCGCGGAGACGACGCGAAGCGCCTGCACCTGACCACTCTCAGCCAGGCCGCACTGTTTACGCCACAATGGCGCCTCGGTGTAGGCTACGAATTCGAGCAACGTCCCGATGGCCTGCCAGGCTTGAGCGTGGCCTATGGTCTCAGGTTCAACGGGCCGCCCCGAACCATGGATCTTGGCCTGCTTTACCGTGCGCTCGATGTGCACCAGGTCGACATGATCGCCGGCAACTCAACCGACGGCCCCATCCAGGCCCTGGGCCTCACCCCCCTCGAGGACGACAAGCACTACTTCCCGCCCTACCAGGCAGTACCGCTCTTTCGCGACGAAGCCCTCCGGCACTGGCCGCAGATCGCAACGGCTCTCGGTGCCCTTGCCGGTCAAATCGATGCCGACGAGATGCGTGCCATGAACGAGGCAGTCGACGGCCGCCATCGCGATCCCGCGGATGTGGTCCGTGAATTTCGCAGCCGCAAGGGTCTGTGACCCGCCGGCAACAACAAAGGCCGCCTCCATGGGCGGCCTCTTCACGAATCGAAGAACTGCTAATCCCCAGCGGTTGACGACACATACTGGCTGGCATGGTTGCCATGCGGAACAGCCGCCACGCAAGTCGCGGTGCCAGTCACCGAGTACGGCGAATTCTGCACGCCGGTCAGCTCTCCCGTATTTGGATTCAGCTGGGCCGCAGCTACCGCGTTGAACTGCGAAAGAGAAGCGTAAACGTAACGCCCGAGCGCCGGATCGACCAGAATGCAAGTCGGCCCTGGGTCGCCCGTAGAGAACGTATTCGATGCCAGCGCCGAAGGCGCGCCGTTCGATTGCGAAATCGTAAATTCGCTCAACGTCGATGCGTTGTAATTCGTCACGTACAGATACTCATCGCGCGGATCGACCACCAGATTAACCGGAAAAGTCCCCGTCGCGAACGGTCCATTCGTCAGCGGTTGCAGCGTTCCACCGGCGAGGATGTCGTACACGATGAGCTGGTTCTGCACGCTATCCGTCGTGTAGAGGAAGCGGCTGGTTTGATCGACCGCGATGCCCGTCGGCGTGGTTCCGGCGGCGAATGGACTTCCAGGAACGCTCGTGAGTACGCCGGACGAGCTCACCGAGAATTCCGAAATCGTGCCCTGCGCCGGGCAGCCGGCCGGTGTCGGAGGCGGTGTCGCCGTGCTGGGCGGGGAGGTGGTCACAACCACAGAGTTAGTGTTCGAGACGAAGACGTAACTGCCATTGGGAGCAACCGCCACGCCGCCGGGGAAGCACTGAAGAGCCGTGTAGCTCAAGCCGCCGCTCGCCACCGGCGAACCGAGCGTGCCATCGGCGTTGACCGGAAACACGACCAGAGCGCCAGGACCGGGCGTAGTGTCCGAAAATCCAGCCTGGTAGTAGTCGAGAACAAAGAGCAGCGTCCCGGCATTATTGAGGGCCAGCGCCACCGGCTCAGATCCCGGTGTCGAGTATGACTTGGCAAACACCAGCTGGCCGTCGGTGCCTATGGCGAACTCCGCAATGTTATTGCTCCCGTGATTCGCAACGTACAAATGCTGCCCGTTGGGGGACGCAACCTCGGCGACAGGATTCGCGCCCTGCGACGAAACCGGCGAGCCGGCGACCGGGCTGATCGCCCCCGACTGGGAATCGACGTGATACGAGTTGATCTGGCCGTTCCCGCTGCTGCCGGCAGCGCTGCTGTTCGAGGTAACAAAGAGATAATCGATCGTGTCGCTGGGGCTGCACGAGGTTATACCCAACCCCAGTGCCAGACACGCTGCAACGGCCAGCAAACCCTGACCGATTCTCGTCAACTTCATGCTTATCCTTCGTCCCTCGCGGGAACCACGTAACATTTTAAATTCCGGCACGCTCGCCTGAGAAATCCCCCGCGGCCAACGGTGCCGCGGCCTAAGTCCCATTCTTATTGCCGCCTGCATGGGGCACAGCCGCCACGCAGGTAGGCTGTCCTGACGACGCGTAGGGAGCGCCCTGATTGGTAATCAGCATTCCGGTGGACGGATCCAGTTCAGCCCCGCCAATCGATCCGCCGATGTAATCCGAAGTGTAAAGGAATCGCAGAGTATCCGGGTCAGCAAGAACACAGAGCGGTCCCGAAGACCCGGCATTGCTGGTCGCGACCTGAGACGGCACTCCTGAACTGAGCGTGTAAATGCTGAGGGAGCCGTCTTTAAAATTGGTAATGTAGAGATACTTGCTGGACGCGGAATTCGTCACCACCGTGCCTCCCATTGGCATGGTCCCGGCACCCACCGTCGACGCCAATGACAGCCCACCGCCCGCCCCCACTGAGAATGTATAAAGCTGGTTCAAGCTGCTGTCAGTCACGTAAATCGAGCCATTGCCCGGATCGGCGATTATCCCCGTTGGTTCGGATCTGGCCCCGGTTGAGAACGGGCTCCCCGTAACCGGCGTGACACCGGACGAGCTGACCGAGAAAGCCGAGACCGTCCCGTAGGCCGGGCACGAAGCCGGTAAGATAGGCACGGTTCCCGTGACCGGAGGCGACGTCGTCACCACCACCGCATTTGTATTAGTTACGTAAACAAAATTGCCGTTCGGCGTGATGGTTAGATTAGTGGGGAAGCACTGCACCGAAAAATAGTTCGCAGCTCCCACGCTCAATGCCGTTCCTAATGATCCATCGGTATTAATCGGAAAGACGATCAGCGCGCCCGGACCAGGATTGAGATCGGTGAATGACGGTTGCCCCGGCGCCGCCGGCTCGTAGTAATCCAGCACGTACAGCGCAGTCCCCGTGGCATTGATCGCCAGCGCCACCGGCTCCGTGCCCGGAGTATTCGTCGTCGTCAGCGGATACAGCTTCCCATCCGTCCCGATGGCGAACTGCACAATCGTGTTGTCGTCGTGATTGGCGACGTAGAGGTTCTTGCCATTCGGCGACGCAACCTCGGAGACAGGATTCCTTCCGCCCGAAGGATAAGGCGAATCGGCAATCTGGTGCAGCGCGCCGGACTCGGAATCGACCTTATAGACATTGATCTGCCCAGGATTCTGCAGATTGCTCGTCACATAGAGATAGTCGACCGTGTTGCTCGCCCCGCACGAGAGCATGAACATCGACAAGCCCGCTGTCGATGCGGCCGCCAGCAGCCGCCCGCCCCATTGCTTAAACATCGTACGCCGAGATCCTGCTCGCATCAGTCGGTGTTGGAACTGTACAGGCACCAGGTCGGAGTGCCTACGGTGGCGAATGAAGAACCCTTGTTGAGGTTCCTGAGAATGCCAGTATTAGGATCGATCAGCGAACCCGTCACCAAACTCGATCCCGCATCGGCGGTATAGAGGTACTGGTGCGAAGGATCCTCGAAGATACAGACCGGCGTCGCTCCCGTGCCGAAGTATCCCGGCGCCAGCGTAGTCAGATCTCCCGTGCTGGTGGTGATATTGAAAGCAGTAATCACACTGCCGGATTGATAAAGCGCGGGCGACTGTGTATTCGTTACGTAAAGGAACTTCGAACTACTATCTGTCGTCAGCGCAGTCATGCCGGCCGCCCCGGAGAAATTCGGAAAAGCCCCGCCCGAAATGGCCGACAGCAGACCGTTTCCACCCTGTGTAAAGGTAAAGATCTGGTTTGTGCCGTTATCGAGAATGTAGATATAGCTGCCCGAAGCGCTGGCCCCGATATAGCTGATGTTCGTGGCCCCCGTGATAGGCTGCGCCCCGCCCGGAACCTGAATCAGCTGCCCGCTGGTGTTCGCAGAGTACGCGTAAACCACCTGCGTGTTGCCGCTCGCCGGATCGCTGGCTTCAGCTGTGTACAAATACCCGGCCGCCAGATGGAAGTCGATCGGGCCACACCCGACCGGGAAATACGACAGCGGCGTGCCCAGCGCATTTTGTTGCTGCTGATTCTGTACCAGGAAGAGCCGGCCGGTCGAAGAATCGATGTTGTATACAGTGACATCTCCAGCAGGCCGATAGACTCCGCTCGTCGAGTCATAGCACGGCGTGGCCGAGCTGATGCTGCTCGACGCTGGTGTTGTGTTGGGCGTCGTTCCGGGCTGATATTCGTCGAGGACGTAAAGAAGATTGCCTCCCGGCCCAAGCGCCAAACGGATCGATCCAAGCCCCTGGCTTGGATACGTAAGCTGATAGGACAAAGAACCATCCCCGCCAACGCTGAACAACGCGATATTGCCGCCCGTCCAGGTGATGGTTCCATCGGCGGCCTTGCTGGGGCTGCCCTCGTTCAGCACATAAACGTACCGCCCGCCGGTAAGCAGCACGGCGCGGATGGGGTTGCTTCCGACCGTGCTAATCGCGCCTCCTGGCGCCGGACTCAGCACCCCGGTCTCGTTGTCTTCCTTGTAGGACTGGATCTGGTTGTACTGAGAGCCAGTGACGAACACGTAGGCCTCGGTGTAGTCATAATGGCAGGATTGAGTCCCAAATCCGATGACCAGAGATGCCGCGAGAGCCAGAGCAATCCGGCCGAATTTCCTGAACTTCATGCGCTTCCTTCACGCCGAGCCGCCCCGCAGGACGACCGCGACAAGCTGTAGGGATAATCCCGAACCATTGTAAATGGAACGGGGGTCTTGCGTTGCGATCAGGGAGAGCCGGGCCGGCCAGGGGAGAAACGGCGGCCCGAAGTCCTGCACGTTAGACGTAAGATCACCAAACTCGGCAAGCGTCTTCCGGCATCATTGGCTGGCCTTTGTGGCACCCAAACGCTTTCCCGAATTCGTCGAAATTCCGTACCACCCCGTCCACCCGGAACTGCCCAGGAGAATGCGGGTCCACCTTGGCCGCCATCCGTGAGTATTGCTCGCTGCGGTTCTCGCACCAAATCTGCGCGAACCCGATGAAGTACCGCTGAGCCTCCGTGTAGTTATCGATCTTGTCGTCGATGCTCTTGCCCTGCTGCGCCAGCGTGCTCAGCAACGCCTGCCACGCGATGCGGATGCCCCCGTTGTCTGCTGTGTTCTCGCCAAGGGTGAGCTTTCCGTCCAGGTTTACGCCGGCAACCGGCTCGAACCCGTGATACTCGTTGATCTCGCAGTCCAGGCGCTGGTCGAACGCCTTTTGATCCGCATCCGTCCACCACGGCTTCACGTTTCCGTGCCCGTCGTACTTGCTTCCCTCGTCGTCGAATCCATGCGTCATCTCGTGGCCGATCACCACCCCAATTCCCCCGAAGTTCACCGCCGGATCCTTGCTGAAATCATAAAAAGGTGGCTGCAGGATTCCAGCGGGGAAGTTGATGTCGTTCATCGGCGGATCGTAGTACGCGTTCACCGTCGGCGGCGTCATTCCCCATTCCTTCTCGTCCACCGGCTTGCCCACCTTGTTCAGCTCGTAGTTGAACTGGAACTCAGCCGAGTGGTCCAGGTCTTCCACGAAGTCAGTGCGCGTCACCTGGAACTTTGAGTAGTCCTTCCACTTCTCCGGATAGCCGATCTTCTGCCGGAATTCGTCCAGCTTCTCTTCCGCCTGCTTTTTCGTGTCGTCCGTCATCCACGGCAACGCCTGAATATCGTCGGCCAGCGCCTTCTTGAGCGCCGCTACCAGCTGCTCCATATTCTGCTTTGCCTGCGGCGGGAAATTCTCCTTCACCCAGTCCTGCCCCACCGCCTCGCCCAGCGCCCGATCCGTTGCCGCCGTGCACCGCTTCCACCGAGCTGTCTGTTCTGCCTGCCCCTGCAGCGTCTTCTGGAAGAAGTTGAAGCTCGCATCCGCATATGGCTTCGAAAGCCATGCCGCCACTCCGCTGATCGCGTGAAACTTCAGATAGGCCTTCAGCGCATCGAGGCTCTCATCCGCGATCACCTGGTTTTCCGCCTTGAAAAAGTCCGGCATCCCCACATTCAGATCGCTCACTCTCGGAGCATCAACCCCTTTGAAATATGCCACCCAGTCGAAATTCGGCTCCAGCTGATCGAGCTCCGCCAGTGTCTTGATGTGATAAGTCTTGTCCGGATCGCGTAGGTCGACCCGAGGCATCGCCCCCTTCGCCAGGCCCGTTTCAATCTCAAGCACCTGCCCCGCTTCGGTTTTCGCCTGCTCCTCGCTCTCCCCCGTAAGCTTGAGGACGGTCACGATGTACTCGCGATACTGATCGCGAATCTGCTGCATGTGCGGATCCTGCTGCAGATAGTAATCGCGATCCGGCAACGTCAGGCCGCCCTGGTATACAGCTTCAATCTGCTTCGTCGAATCCTTCTGATCCTGCTCTACCCCAAACCCAAAGAAGACGCCAGTCGGAGTCTTCGAGTCGAGATAAGCATCGACCGCGGCGATCTCCTTCTTTTCCCTGATCGCGTCAATGCGCGCAAACAGAGGCAGAATCGGCTTGTCTCCCAGCTGATCCGCCAGATCGGAGTTCATGCACGCCGCGAAGAAGTCCCCATACT
>CAZSWI010000106.1:0-11345 GCA_964610635.1 uncultured Acidobacterium sp. | reverse complement strand
ATTTCTCCGGATCGCTCATCGATCCGACCGTCGAGTCGATGCTCAAGCCCTGGGTTTCCGTGAGGATGGGATAAGCCATGGCCGATCTCAGCACCCAGAATCCATGCGGCCTGGCGCAACGCGTGGCCACCGCGCTGTTGCGCGCCAGTGGCGGCACAACCGCCTGTCTGCAGATGCCGCCGCTTGCCGGGGACTCGACAAACGCCGGCCAGCTCGGTCTCGACCCCCCCGGCTTTCTTTCGCTGCCGCTTTCGCCTGCGCTGTTCCGCAAAGCCCGCGTTGCCGTGGAAGATGGACAACTTCCGAAATACGAGTTGCTCGTTTCCGCGGATGCGATCGCAGCCCAGGTGACGCAGCTGAAGCTCAGCTCCGCGCAGACGCTGTTTTCCATGGCCAGCGGAGTCGTCATTGCCGGAAAGCTCTTCCTTATTGAGGCGACCTCGACTTCGCAGAGCCAGGGGCAGGTGTATTTGTACCGGCTTCTGTTACAGGAAGCCTGTGGCGAATGGCCCATGTGATCCGGGCCAGCTTTTCTTGGTCCTTGGCGTTGCGCGACGGCGCCATTTCTGACCTCAGGAAGCTCTGATTAAGCCGCCGTTGTGAAGGGGCCCGGCTTCAGCCGTGCCGTAAAGATCGGCGAAAGATGGGCTTTACCCCCTGAGGGATAGTTCTCGAAGCTTTCTGATCGGAGCTTCCCTGGGTTTTCTGGAATATGTAACCGAGTGAGTGACCTATTATGCAAAATGCAAAAGATACTTTCTACATCGCGCTGCGCAACCGTCTGTCGACGGTGAATCCCTCTCGCACCATGGTGCTGCGAGCGGTTACGCGTCCTGGCATCCTGGTTCAGGAAGCCGAGGCTCCCATGCCACAACCCACGCTCGACGCGTTCGCGTTGAACTGGACGGGCCTCGAAGCCGATCTGCAGATGCCTGCGATCCTGGCGCGGATGGGCTGCGAAATTCACTACAGCACCGCGGGCACCCAAACCATCGCCGGCCTCGATCGCGGCCGGGCGCTTGAAGAAATGGACTACGAGGTGCTGAAGCTTTTGTATCCGTACTCGGCACAAAAGATGAACTACACCCGGAATCCCGCAGCGCCCATGGAGACCATGGTCTTCTGGTCCGAGCCCGAGTTCGGTCCGGTCGTCGCTCTGCGCGATCGTCTCACCCGGACAGCCAAAGTTACCGTCTTCGCTTATCAGGAGCAGGGAGAACAATGACCACACCCGCCGTCACCCCCATGCCCGCACTGCCGCCCACGGGAAGATCTGTGCGCGCCTATTTTGCGCCTGTGGATCGCGTCCACGGATTGCCAACGTTTTTCGACCCTTCGATCGATGGGCGATTTGCAGCCGGCACGCCCCCGGCGCCGTGGATTGAACTCGGCTGGATCGAGGACTTCGCGCGCAAATCCACCAGCAAGTTTGGCGAGTTGGTGACCGGCAGCCCCGGCACAACGCAGTTCCAGGTCCGCGAGACCGTCGATGCTACAGTTTCGTTTCGCTTCAAGGCCTGGAGCAAGCTTTCCATGGCGCTCGCCGCTGGCTCGCTGCACATGAACCTCATAGTGCCCGCAACAGGCGAACCCGCGAACGGCTCCGGCAGCAAAGGCGTGGCGCCCGTCAACCTCGCCACAGGCTCGACTGCCACGTTTCTATCGCTCGCCGCCTCCGATGCCGCGGGATTTTCCGCTGGCTCGCTCGTCACCGTCGACGTCGACTATGCAGGTCAAACCGGATACGTGGGCAGCGGTGTCTGCGCCGCTTACATAACCAGCGCGAGTGCGGTGAACAGCGACCCCGACTACATCCGCCGCGTCTCATTCAATGTTGCGCGCGTCGCGTCGGTTTCATCGACCGGCACGGCGACCGGACTCCAGCTCGCCCAGCCGCTCATCGCCGGCGTTCCCGCCGCAACCATGCGCGTACAGCCGATTTCCGGCTTTGTCGATCGTGAAGGCGGCAGCTTTTTCCAGGAATGGTCCGCGCTCTTCCTCATTGATGGCGAACAAGGCGAGCGCATTCTTTTTCATTACCCCCGTCTGCAATCGATGGCTGGACCAGCCGAGAGCGCCTGTGCGCTGGTTGCGCCCATCGAGCGCATCGCCCTCAGCGCCTGTTTTCGAGCGCTGCCTGTCATCGACGCCAATGACGGTGAACAGGTCGTCTGTTTCCGCAGCTTTTTGCCCAGCCCTGCGACGCTGGTCTGACCCGAGGAGGCCGAATTGAAACTTACCATCGACAACTACGACGGCAATGGCCCGGTGGACTACACCAGTTCTGTTGTTGCCGGACGGCCCTTTCGCATTCTGCGCAGGATCAACGAACCGGTCACTTGCGCCGTGACTCTGCTGCCCGCTCAGGGCCTTGCCACCCCTGCGCGCAGCGGCCGCATGATCGTCGCCGACGACAGCGGCAACATTCTGTTCACTGGTTACGTCGCTGCGGAACCCGCGCTTGAGCTGGCCGGCCAGGGAACCATGGGCCCCGTGTACCTGGCAGTCGTCTCTGCGATCAGCGACGAAATCCTGCTCGACCGCCAGATCATTCCCCAAAGCGGCCCCATCTATGGCGCTTCCGCCGGAGAGGCGCTCGAGGCAATGCTGGCGCGAACCGGCATCCAGAACATCGCTACATCGGTTTCCGCAGCCACGGCGAACGTATCGGAGTTTCAGGCGGACAGCAATCGCAGCTGGGCCGAGAATGCAGGATCGCTCGCTGCTGCCGCCCGCAGCGCGTATTTGCTCATGAATGGCACGCTCACCATGACTCCGGTCGGCGCTGTCACGCATTCGCTGAGTGAGTCTCAGGGCACGCTTTCCCTCAGCGCTCTCCACGCCTCGATGATCAAGGCCCTGGCCAACGACGTCACCGTCTGCGGCGAAGTGGAACCCAGCGCCTACGTCACCGAATTCTTCCAGGGCGATGGCACGTCTGTTCTCTTCGATCTGACCGAGGATCCCTGGATGCCTCCTTCGTCGAAGACGAAGCCGCTGACCGACAGCTTTCAGGGGCCTTCCATCGACACGCAAATCTGGAACGTCCAGGATCCCGGCGACGCGCTCACGCTCACCTCTGCCGGCCTCACCTGCGGCGGCGGCGGCGGCGATATCGGCAGCGTAGTGCTGTCCGCCATCTCGAACCTCGAGTTGGGCGGCGGATTGATTATTGAGGCCGGAGGCGTTCAATTTGGCCAGAACACATCCGGCATCGTCAATGGCCTCTTTGGCGCAGGCGAAACCGGCCTTTCCGCCTGTGTCGCCGGTTTTCAGATCAGCCAGGTCAACTCGGCCACAACCATCGCTCCGCTCATCAACGGAACCGTTGCCGGCAGTAGTTTCACAGCTGCAGCGGGCCATTTGTACACGTTACGGTTACGTTTCTACGCGAACGATATGCAGCGAATCCTGCAATCCTACTATGTCGTCGGCGCGAACAATGTACTGGAATTGTTCGGTTCAAATCTGCTCCCGGCCGTCGCCAGCATCGTCTTCGAGGTGCAGGACACTACGAACGGAATCGCCGTCGCGCCCACCGTGCTCTACTCCGGCATCTTCACCGCTTCGCCCAGCCCGTATTGTCTCTTTGCGCCGCTGAACGGCGGTTATCTGCAATGCAGCATCGGAAACATCGCCGTGGAGCAGCAAGGGCCGGTTTGGGTGATCAGCACGCCGCCGAACAGCTCGGCCATTGTGCGGCGCATGGGAACGACTGCGCAGGGCGCGGACTGCACGATGGAACGCACCGGCAAGCTGCGCTTTTATCCTGCCAGTACGCCGCAGGCCGGCGAACTGATCGCGGTATCCTACCGGACCAGCCGCCGCTCCGTTGCTCGCCTGGCCAGCGCCAGCAGCATCGCCGCGGAAAGCAATGGCGGCAAGCTGCCCGGAACCGCCTGCTGGATTGGCTCCGTTACCAGCCCCGCGCCGCGCAGTTCCACGGACTGTGAAAACGCCGCCAGTGCCATACTCGCCGCCTCCACCAGCCGCGCTGCCGCATGGTCCGGCAAGTATACCGAGTGGAATGCCGATCGGCAGGGCGATGTCTGGCCGGGTGACGTGCTCGCGATTGCATCGGCATCGGCCGGCATCACCGCCAGTCTTGTCGTGCGCTCAGTTCAGGTGGACCTGGCAAATACCAGGCCCAACCTTGCGAAATACACCATCTCCTTCGCCAACGACTGGGCCAACGATCTCGCTATTAAGACGTCCACCAATGTGCCCGCCGACGCGTGGCTGCCGCAGCAGCCCGAGACGTCAACGCCTCTCGCAAGCCTGAACTCGCTCGCAGTCACTTCTCTCACCGGCAGCGCGATTCAAATCGCTGCAGGAGCAGCGTCTCCCAGTGGCGGCGGCTTCGAGGTGCGGCGCCGTGACTGGTCCTTCACTCCAGGTCCCGGCCCGGATCTTGTCCTGCGCTCCCCCGTGCCTAACTTCACGATCCCGCGCCAGCAGGCCATGGAACAGTACTACATCCGCATGTATGACGGAGCGACGCCACCGAACTACTCACGCTTTTCAAGCGCCGTGTTCGTGAATCTGCCGCTTTAGCATTTCGCCGGGAGCGGGCGCGAACTCCCCCTTTGCCGGCTCCCGGCTCCCGGCTGTGAAAATTCTTTTACCTATAGGAATCCTTTACCATGACCGACTTTGAAGCGCAGGTACTCGCCGACCTGTCCGTACTGAAAAACCAGATGACAACACTCGTCGGCGACGGCAATACGGGACGCATCGGTTCGATTGAGCAGCGCGTCACGAAACATGAAGAGCGCTTTCAAAGCGCGAGAGGATTTGCCATCGCAATCGGCGGCCTCGTAACCCTGATTCAGTTCATCGTGGATTTTCTGCGGCGGAAGTGAGGTCTGGATCAAATGCCGGCGGAGCTAAAGCGATAAAATCGACCTCGATGAAACAGACGCCTCTCGTCGCTGTGGTGATGGGATCGAAGAGCGATTACGAAACTCTGGCGCCAGCCGTCGAGATTCTCCGCGAGTTCGCCGTTCCTTATGAAGCGCGCGTGGTATCCGCCCACCGGACACCCGATCTTCTCTTCGAGTACGCCTCGCAGGCCGAATCGCGCGGCCTGCGTGTGATCATCGCAGGCGCTGGCGGTGCGGCGCACCTGCCCGGCATGCTGGCATCCAGGACTCTGGTGCCGGTACTGGGCGTTCCCATCCCCGCCACCATGTTGCAGGGCATCGATTCGCTGCTCTCCATCGTGCAAATGCCAAAGGGCGTCCCGGTGGGAACCTTGGCCATCGGGCGTCCGGGCGCGGCCAACGCTGCCCTGCTTGCAGTCGAGATTCTCGCCACCACCGATCCCGATCTGCGCGAGCGGTTGCGCACCTGGCGCGATGCCCGCACCAAAGAAGTCCTCGCGCAGGAATTGCCGGAATGAGTGCCATTCTTCCCGGCGCGACGATCGGCATTCTCGGCGGCGGGCAGCTGGGGCGCATGGTCGCAATGGCCGCGCGCTCTCTCGGCTATCGCATTCATGTGATGGATCCCGATCCCTCCTGTCCCGCCCGCTTCGTCGTGGATGCTTGTTTCGAGGGGTCGTGGGACGACGCGCGCGCGGCAGCCGATTTGGCGCGCGGTTCCGATGTGGTGACGCTCGAAATCGAGCAGGTTTCAATAGCCTGTCTTGAGGCGGCAGCGAAATATGCGCCTGTGCGGCCCTCCGCCGAGCTGCTGTACGTGATCCAGAACCGCATTCGGCAAAAGGAGTGGCTCCGCGAACGAGGATTCCCCCTCGGTCCCTGGCATGCGGCTCGATCGGAACACGAATTAGCCGAAGCGGTTTCGAGGCTGGGTGGCCGCTGCTTCATTAAGAGCGCCGAGGGCGGATACGACGGCCGCAGTCAGGTCCGCATTGGGTTTGGAAGCTCGTCCGGGTTCGGTGATGACACAACCGCATCCGATGCCTGGCTTCTCCTCGGCCGCCAGCCGTGCGTCGTCGAGCAGGCTCTCGACCTCGACCGCGAAATTTCCGTCATGGTCGCGCGCTCACCGCGTGGCGAAACGAAGAGTTTTCCCTCCGCCACGAATCATCATGAGAACCAGATTCTCGCCTGGAGCGTGATCCCCTCCCTTGTCCCCCCCGAGATCGAGGCTCGCGCGCAAAAGCTGGCCTGCGAAATCGCCGATTCCTTCACGCTCGAAGGCCTGCTCGCTGTCGAGATGTTTCTGACCATCGACGGTGAATTACTGGTCAACGAGCTCGCACCTCGCCCGCACAACAGCTATCACGCCAGCGAGCGTGCCTGCGTCACCAGCCAGTTCGAGCAATGCGTGCGCGCCGTTTGCGATCTGCCCCTGGGCGATGTCTCGGTAGTGCAGCCAGCCGCCATCGCCAACCTACTGGGCGATCTCTGGCTCGATCACCCGGGGCCCCCGGAGAGCGAAGCTCAAGGGGGTAGTCTCGCTCCGCATTTCGACCGGGCCCTGGCGATTCCGGGCGTTCGTGTCCATCTGTACGAAAAGCACCAGCCGCGCAAGGGCCGCAAGATGGGGCACCTTTCCGCCGTCGGTTCTACGCCTGAAGAAGCCGTCGAACGCGTGCTGGAAGCGCAGTCCCGGCTGTAGGAGGGCCACCCGATGTTATCAAGCTCGATAACATCGCTAAGTGTCGATTTATCAATTGCGAACGCAAATACGATGGGGGAGGGGGGTACCCCTCCTTAGCCGATGTCTTCGTTCCAGCCTTCGAGGTACTTCTTGACCTCAGCCATGAACTTGCCTGCGTCGGCCCCATCGATGATGCGGTGGTCGAAGCCGAGCGTCAGATGGAGGAAGTGGCGGATGGCGATGGAGTCGGTTCCGTCCTCGCTGGTCACGACCGCTGGTTCCTTCAACAGGCCGCCGACGCCGAGGATTGCACTCTCCGGCTGATTGATGATCGGCATGCCGAACTGCTCGCCGAAGATGCCGGGGTTGGTGATGGTGAAGGTCCCGGAGCCGACCTCGTCGGGCTTCAGCTTCTTGCCGCGCGCGCGTTCCGCGAGGTCCGCGATCGCGCGGGCGATGCCGAGGAAGTTCTTCTCTTCGGCCTCCTTGATTACCGGAACGATCAGTCCCCACTCGAGCGCCACGGCAATGCCGATGTTGATGTGCTGGTGATAGCGGATCGCCTCGCCTTCCATCGAGGCGTTCACGATGGGCATCTTCCGCAGCGTCGCGACCACCGCCCGGGCGATGAACGGCATATAGGTGAGCTTGACGCCGTTGCGCTGCTCGTACTTGTTCTTCTCTTTCTCGCGCAGCTTGACGATGCGTGTGAAGTCGATTTTGAAGACGGTGTGGACGTGGGGGCTCGTGCGCTTCGATTCCGTCATGCGCTGCGCGATGATGGAGCGCATCCGTGTCAGGGGCACCAGCTCGCCTGGAATAGGAGCCGATGCTGGCGCAGCAGCTTTGGATGCTGGCGGAGCGGCGGGTTTGGACTCCGGGGGCGCGGCAGCAGGAGCAGGCTGAGCCGTGGCGGACGGGCCCTTCTCCGGACCTTTATCCACGTACGCCAGAATATCTTCTTTTGTGATGCGGCCACCCGCGCCCGTGCCCTGGACCGAGCTGAGGTTTACATTGTTCTCGCGCGCAATCTTACGCACCAGCGGAGATGAGCGCACGTGCTCTGCTTCGGTCGCACCAGCGGATTCGGGTTCGGAAACGCTGGCTGTCGAAGCTTGCTCTTTCGGTGTGACAACCACGGGAGCGGAAGACGTCTCAGTCGCTGTTTCGCCGGAACCGCCAATTACGGCGACGACAGTGTTGATCTGCGCCGTCTGCCCAGCGGGAATCTTGATTTCTGTGAGAACACCGGCGGCCGGCGAAGGAATCTCCGCGTCGACCTTGTCTGTCGAGATTTCAAACAGCGGCTCATCGCGCTGCACCGAGTCGCCCACCTGCTTCAGCCATTTCGTGATTGTGCCTTCAAAGATGGACTCGCCCATCTGCGGCATGATTACGTCCTGGCGTGGCCCCGCTGCCGGCTTGCTCTGGGCTGCTGGCTTCTCCTCTTTTGCCGGCGCGGTTGAAGCTTTGCTGCCATCCGCCGGGGGTGTTTCAACTTTTGCGGGCGCCGGCGGAGCAGCGGAAGCACTGGCAGCCGCAGCCTTGCCATCGCCGATGACGCCAACCACGGCATTCACCTGCACCGTTGAACCTTCGCCCACGCGAATCTCCGTCAGCACGCCGGCGGCTGGTGACGGAATCTCGGCGTCCACCTTGTCCGTGGAGATTTCAAAGAGCGGCTCGTCGCGCTGCACGCTGTCGCCCGGCTTCTTCAGCCATTTCGTGATCGTGCCCTCGAAAATTGACTCGCCCATCTGGGGCATCAGTACGTCGGTTGGCATGGATAGTTTTCTCCGCTACAGATGGGTCATAGGCGATGCTGATCGTTTGAAAATCCGCGAAGCTCTCGCAAAGTCCGATTATAAATCCGCTTGAGCAGCGGCAATGCTCGCTGCTGGAGGAGGTTCCGGGATCAAATCCGTCAACGACTCGAGCCACAGCACCTGTGACTTGAAGACATGCCCAAACTGCCGCGCTACAGCATTCCGCACGGGGTCCATCCCCGGCGGCGGATCTGCCTCGCGCTCGAGGCTGGTCACTTCGCGGTCGGCAATTCCGCAAGGCACGATCAGCTCAAAGTCGCGAAGATCGGGATTCACGTTCAGGGCGAAGCCATGCGACGTGATGCCGCGCGCGATATGGACGCCGAGGGCGGCAATCTTCTTTTCGCGGATTGAACCGCCAGCCACGGTCCATACACCGGTGCGTCCACCCACGCGGGTGGCCTGAACGCCAAAATCGCCGCAGGTGCGGATCAGCGCCTCTTCCAGCAGCCGCACGAACTGGACCGCTCCCAGCCTGGGAGTGAAACTGCGGAGATCGAAGATCGGATAGCCGACCAGCTGGCCGGGCCCGTGATACGTGACATCGCCGCCGCGATTGATCTCGTGAATCTCGACCCCGCGATATGCAAGGAACTCATCGTTGGCAAGAATGTTGGCGCGGCTGGCGTTGCGGCCAAGCGTCAGGACCGGCGGGTGCTCCAGCAGGATGAGGGTGTTGCCGATGCGGGCTTCGTGCCGGGCTTCTACGAGCTGCCTTTGCAGATCGAGGCCTTCGCCATAACCGACTCGGCCGAGCTGGAGCAGGTTGAGGATCATTGTTTTTTACCTGGAGAAGGAAGCGATAGTCCGCGGCAAATCTTTCGGGCTAAGAGGTCAGCTATCTCCGTGTGACGCGGGATGGCTTCCATCTGCCCAGTCTGCGGATTGACCCAGAGCGAATGCGAACCGCCTTCTCGCTTCAGGTAGCAACCGTGGAGACGAAGATGCCGGAGGAGACTTTCGCGTCTCACTGAACAGTTACGATGTCACGGACCGCAGTGTCCGGAATGCCGCGTAACCCGTCCTCACGGCGGTCCTCAAGAATGAGTTGAATGGCCGAAGCCAGATTCCCTCGGCATTCTTCCAAAGTGCGCCCCTGGCCATTTGCGCCGGGAATCTCAGGCGACCACGCCACAAACCAATCGCCGTCTTGCTCAATGACGGCCGTGAATTCGTTTCGCATACCTCATTCCTCCCTGACGACAAGAGTTCAAATCACTAAACGTTAATCGCCAGCCCTTCAACGCTGCCGAAGCCGTCCAGCATCGCTTCCGCCAGCGTGGGGTGAGCATGGATGGTGAACATCATTTCGTCCACCGTCGCTTCCAGCTCCATCGCCGTCACCGCTTCGGCGATGAGCTCTGTTGCCTGGGGGCCGATGATGTGGACGCCGAGGATCTCGCCGTATTTCGAGTCGGCAACGACTTTGACGAAGCCCTCGTGCGAATTCACAATCGACGCTTTCGAGTTCGCAGAGAACGGAAACTTCCCGGCCTTCACCGTGTAGCCCCTCTCTTTGGCCTGCGCTTCTGTCAGGCCGACGCTGCCGATCTGCGGCTCGGTATAAGTGCACGCCGGAATGCGCTCGCGCCGCACGGGCCGCGCGTACTTGCCGGCGATTTTTGCCGCCACCACCATCCCCGCCATCGCTCCCACGTGAGCCAGTTGCGGCAGCCCGGCCACGATGTCGCCGATGGCGTAGATGCCCGGTTCCTCGGTCTGCATCCACTCGTTCACCTTGATGAAGCCGCGCTCTGGCTTGATCTTCGTGGTTTCGAGGCCGATGTTCTCGGTGCGCGGCGCGCGGCCCACGGCGACCAGCACTTTTTCAGCTTCCTTAACGACCTGCTTGCCATCGGAGGCCGTGAATGTCACCTTTGCGCCGGTCTTCGTCTTTTCGACCTTCTCGACTTTCGCGCCCACATTAATATCGATGCCACGCTTTTTGAACGTCCGCGCCAGTTCCTTGCTTACGTCCTCATCTTCGTTCGGCACCACGCGTGGCAGAAACTCGATGATGCCGATCTCCGAGCCAAAGCTGCGGAAGATCGAGCCGAACTCCACGCCCACCGCGCCGGCTCCGATAATGGCCAGCGATTTTGGGATTTGCTGGATGGAGAGGATCTCAATATTGGTCAGAATGGTTTCGTCTGCGGTTAATCCCGGCAGCATTTTCGCGTCGGAGCCGGTCGCCAGAATCAGGTGCTTCGCCTGCACACTCGTTGCAGGCTTGCCTTCGACGGCGATCGTCAGGACGCCGTTCTTCGCCGGCCCGGTTAGCTTGCCGTATCCGGAAATCACTGTGACCTTGTTCTTCCGCATCAGGAAGTCGAGGCCCTTGGTGTGCTTGGCGATGATCTGATTCTTGCGGTCGAGTACAGCCTGCCAGTTCACCTTGCCTTCGCCTAAGCCGTCGATACCATACTCCTTCGCGTGCTTCAGGTAGTCGTACACCTCGGCATTGAACAGCAGCGACTTGGTCGGAATGCAGCCCCAGTGCAGGCAGGTACCGCCCAGCTTGTCTGACTTCTCGATCAGCGCGACCTTCAACCCATATTGCCCCGCGCGGATCGCCGCGGTGTAGCCGGCGGGTCCGCCGCCCAGAATTGCAACGTCATAAATCGTTTCTGCCAAGGAATACTCCGTTCAGATGGTTGAGGCCATGCTGCAGCTAACGAGAGAACGTGTCGCCTCTCAAACTCTTTATTGTACGTGTCACATTCATCGTGCAAGATGCTCCGACCGCCGGCAAGGATTCTGCGCGACGTTATTCCCCTTTCAGTCTCGGGGGTGCGTGCGCGATACTACAGGCATGAGCGCCGTTTCTCAGCCCGTGCGAATCCCGGTGGAAGAATACCTGGCCACCAGCTACCGCCCCGACTGCGATTACGTCGATGGCGAGATTGAGGAGAGAAACGTGGGCGAGTTCGATCATTCTTTCCTGCAGGG
>CAZSWI010000105.1:0-11367 GCA_964610635.1 uncultured Acidobacterium sp. | reverse complement strand
AGAGAAGAATCGATCGGAGAAAGGCTATCGGTGGGCCGACGATGAAGCCGACGACACGGCCGCCGAGCAGAAAGATGATGAAGATGCTGATCATGCCGAGCGAATCGTAGACGCGCAGAGCTTTGTAGGGAAGCAGATGGCGAAAGACGTGGGAGCCATCGAGCGGGGGAAGCGGGAGGAGATTGAAGGCGGCGAGAAAGAGGTTGAGGATCATCGCGAGATAGAAGAGGAGGACCAGCGGGACGAGGGTGGGGCTTGAGGAAGCGAGCGCGCCTTCGAGGCTGCCGGTGGCGGCGATCTGATGGACGATGTTGGCGCCGCTGACGCTGGTGCGGGAGAGGATGAGCAGGACCAGGGTTGCCGCCAGGGCGGCGAGAACATTGCTGGCCGGGCCGGCGACGGTGGTGAGGATGTCATCGCGGGTGAGGTTTTTGAAATTGGCGGTGGTGACAGGGGTGGGCTTGGCCCATCCGAAGAGGAAGCCTGGGCTGACGAAGAGCATGATGGCCGGAAGGATGACGGTGCCGAGGGGGTCGATATGCCGGAGCGGATTGAGGGTGACGCGGCCTAACATGCGAGCGGTGGGGTCGCCGAGGCGGTTGGCCATCCATGCGTGCGCGGCTTCGTGGAGGCTGAGCGAAAAGAGGAGCACAGCGAACTCGAAGATCGCAATGATGAGGCGGTTGGGATCCATCGGAAGTCGATTCGATGGTAACAGGAAGGCAGCTGGGTGCTCGGAGCGGGTAGCCGGGAGCGACGAGGCCTGTCAGCTATGGAACGGTCAGCTATAAAGCGGTCAGCGAAAAAGCTGTTAGCGGTCAAGCGGTGGCTCGGCCGGTTTTTGACTGACCGTTTCTTCGCTGAGGTTCTTTGCTGACGGCTCTTTGCTGACGGCTCTTCGCTGACCGCTTGTTAGCTCTCCGGAATCCTCAGTCGTTGGGCGGGAGTTCGACGCAGGGGCCTTCGCCGGTGCGATCTTCGAAGCGATGGGCTTCACTGGTGGTTTTGATCTTGCGGGCGGGGACGCCGGCGGCGATGGTGTTATCGGCGATGTTGTGCGTGGCCACACCTTGCGCTCCGAGCATGGCTCCTTTGGCGACGCGGACGCCGGGCATGACCAGGGAGCGATAGGTGACGCGGGCTGAGGGGCCAACTTCAGTGCGGCGATGCTCGATGATGCAGGCCTCGACGGGATCGTGGGCGTGGGAGAAAACGGCGGCGTGTTCAGAGATAGAGGTGCCTTTGCGGACGATGAGCTCGCCGCGATCGTCGAGCAGGACGTGGTTGTGGACGATGACGTCGTCTTCGAGGGTGAGGTTGTAGCCGAAGGTGAACTCGACGCCGTGGTAAATCTTGACGTTGGCGCCGATGCTTTTGAAGATGTGCTTGCCGAGCATGGCGCGAAGGCGGAAGCCGAGCCAGTGGTTAAGGGCGACGGGGGAGCGGTCGAACATGCGCCAGAACCAGACGAGGGGCTTGATGAGGGCATAGCGGTCGGCATCGATGTCGCCGTAGTATTCGGGCTCGAGGGTGACGTTGGCGGGATCGAGCGAGAGCTGGAGGACGTTGAAGGGCAGCTCGGTGGTGAGGGTGAAGTTGAGACGTCCGCCATGGGGGCGGCCGAGCATGAGCTGGTGGAGATTGTCGCGGACGATTTCGCCGCGCAGGGCGATGTTCTGGTGGCGGGAAAACTCGTCGTCGAGGGAGCCGATCCAGCGGTTGAAGACTTCTTTGGCTTCGCGGGTCGGCTCGATCTCACGGTACTGATAACGGGGCATAGTTCATAGATTATGCGCGGTTGCGGTGGGATGCATAACCAGTGGCGTGCGCATAGTTTGGCATTGCGGCGGGCGGCGCGCCTGGGGTACATTGCAGCAACGGCGGTTCTCCCTGGGAAAGGAAAGAAGAAGCTGCTATGGACGAGACAACGGAAGTACCGGTACAGAGGAGCTATTCGGGTTTATTGATCGGCGTGCTGGCGCTGGCGCTGATCTGCGCGCTGGCGGGGCTGGTGTGGAGCTACAAGCTGGCCGGGCGGCTGACCAACGCCGAGGCGCAGGTGACTTCGGCGCAGCAGCAGAATAAACAGCTGGCGGCGGCCCTGGAGCAGACCAACGCGCGATTGAAGGTGACGACGGATACGCTGGGCCAGTCACTGGGCATGACGCAGAAGCAGCTGGAGACGAAAGCGCAGGATCTGATGGCGCGGCAGCAGGCGGACGCGCAGCGGCTGGCGCAGGCACAGAAGCAGATCAGCGCGGTTTCAAGCGATGTTTCCGGGGTGAAGACGGACGTGGGCGGGGTAAAGACGGACCTGACCGCGACGAAGACGCAGCTGCAAACGGACGAAGCGGCAATGACCGCGATGAAGGGCGATCTGGGCCTGCAGAGCGGGCTGATTGCGACCAACGCAAAAGAGCTGGATGTGCTGAAGCACATGGGCGATCGGAACTACTACGAATTCACGCTGGGAAAGAACCAGAAGAAGGCGGTTGCGACGGTTGCGCTGGAGCTGAAGAAGGCAGATCCGAAACACAGCAAATTTACGCTGGTTGTTTATTCGGACGACAAGGAAATCCAGAAGAAGGACCGCAACCTGGATGAGCCGATTCAGTTCTACACGGGCAAGGATCACCTGCTGTATGAGCTGGTGGTGAATAGCGTCGATAAGAATCAGATCAAGGGGTATATCGCTACGCCGAAGGGCGCGCCAGTGCCGGTGAGCACTTCGGGGCAGTGAGGGAGCGGGGCGGAGCCCGATGATTGGGGACAGACAGCGGACCAGGCGGAATCGAATTTTGTTTGTTCGATTCTTCCTGGTCTTTGTTTTGTTGTTCGGCGCCGTGGTGGGTGTGACACCGGCTCAACAGGCGGCCTCGGGCCCCCCTAAGCTGCCCGAATTTGAAGTCGCCACGGTCAAGCCGAATGCGAAGGGCGGGATGATGGGGCTGTATACATATCCCGGCGGCCGCATTTTCTGCGGTCTTTGCTCCCTCCAACTGATGATCGTGTATGCATTCGACGTCCGAGAGTTACAGATCGTCGGGGGCCCGAATTGGACGAACAATGAGCGTTACGATGTGGCTGCACTGCCTCCCGAAAACTCGCCGGCGCGAAACCTGAAGCCAGGGTCGGTCAGCACCCCGCCGAACAGCGAACAGCGGCTGATGCTGCAGTCGTTGCTGATGGATCGGTTCGGATTGAAATACCACTGGGAGACCAGGGAGGGCCCTGTCTACTGGATGGTGCGAACGAGGAGGAAGTTCGCCGCGACTCCTCCAAAGGACAAAGATGCAGTTCCTTTCATGACGGTGGCGACGTATCACGGCGGGGTCGGCGACGGCGAGATGATGGGTGAGAACACCACCATGTCGTATATGGCTCGGAGGCTGAGCGACCTTCTGAAGCTTCCCGTGGTCGACAAGACAGGTATTGAGGGATCCTTCGATTTCGATGTTCCTGCGCCTGAGCCGGCCAATGTCGACTTGATGGATGCGACGCTGGAGGGCCTCAAACAGCTGGGGCTGAAATTGACGGCGGCAAAGGGCCCGGTTGAATACATTGTCGTCGATAGTGCGAGCAAGCCGACAGAGAACTGATTGCCCTGGAGGCAGGCGAGGGGCGTATCGAGAAGGCGTGGCTACAATCGGAAGCGTGAGCGAGAACGTCAGCGAGCGCTTTACTGTGGGGCAGCGCGTGGCGCTCTGGATCGTTCCGAAGCTAACGGCGCTGCTGCTGGCGATGATCTGTGCGACGCTGCGGTATGAAGTGATCGCCGAAGAGGGAGTGACGCCTGCGACGCCGCCCGCGCGCGGAATTTTTTGCTTCTGGCATCGGTGCACTCTGCCGGCGGGGTGGTACTTCAGGAACTTTCGCTGTTCGATTCTGATCAGCCGGAGCTTCGATGGCGAGCTGATCGCGCGGACGCTGGGTCTGCTGGGGTACAACAGTGTGCGCGGGTCGAGCTCGCGCGGTGGCGCGGCGGGACTGATGGCGATGCGGGACGTACTGGTGGCGGGCGAGCCGGTTGTGTTTACGGCGGATGGGCCGCGGGGGCCGATTTACCAGACAAAGATTGGGCCGGTAAAGCTGGCGGCGATGACGGGGGAGGCGATCGGCAGTTTCTATTTGTTGCCGGAGCGGGCGTGGGCGATGCGGTCGTGGGATCGGTTCATGGTGCCGATGCCATTTTCGCGGGTGGCGGTGAGCTGGGCGCGCGCGGTAAGCGCGCCGCGTGCGGATGCGGATGCTGCGACGCTGGAGGCGAAGCGCGGGGAGCTGAACGATGCGCTGGAGCGGGCGCGGATGCGGGCTGAGGCGCACTTTGCGGGGGCGGACGCCAGGGGAACGAACTCCGAAGGGCGGAGCCGGACTTAGCATGTTGGTTTCGGATTTCGATTTCGATCTCCCCGAAGAACTGATTGCGCAGGAGCCGGCGGCGGATCGCGCGGGGGCGCGGATGCTGGGGCTCGATAGCCGGACGGGAGAGTGGGTGGATCGGGCGTTTCGTGATTTTCCGTCTCTGTTGCGGGCGGGCGATTTGCTGGTGTTGAACGACAGCCGCGTGATTCCTGCGCGGCTGTTTGCGCATCGGGGGGGATTGCACACGCAGGCGAATCATGAGAGCACCGGGCGGGTGCAGGTGTTGCTGGCAGAGCAGTTGTCGGAGTGGGAGTGGAAGGCGCTGGTGCGGCCTGGGCGCAAGGTTTTGACTGGCGAAGTGCTGAAGTTTGGAGACGGGGAGCTGCGGGCCTCGGTCATCGCGCATGGGGAGTTTGGGGAGCGGACCTTGCGGTTCGCACCTGTCGCGGATTTTTTCGGAGTAGTGGAGCGGCTGGGGCACATGCCGCTGCCGCCTTACATTCATCGGGAGGATCGGGCAGTCGATCGGGAGCGGTACCAGACGGTGTATGCGCGAGAGCGGGGATCGGTGGCTGCTCCGACGGCGGGATTGCATTTTACGCCTGAGCTTCTGGGGGAGATTCGGAAGCGGGGCGTCAAGATTACGTCGGTGACCTTGCATGTCGGGCTGGGGACGTTTCAGCCGGTGCGGGTGGAGCGGGTGGAGGATGTGCGGCTGCATGCGGAGCGGTACACGATTTCTGCGGAAACGGCGGCGGAGTTGAACGCGGCTCGGCGGGAGGGCCGGCGGATTGTGGCGGCGGGCACGACTACGGTGCGGACTTTGGAGCATTGCGCCCGCCAAGGCGGCGAGTTTGTGGCGCATTCGGGATCGACGACCATTTTTATATCTCCGGGATTTGAATTTCGCGTGGTCGGCGCGCTTTTGACGAATTTTCATTTGCCACAGTCGACGTTACTCATGCTGGTGAGCGCTTTTGCGGGACGGGAGCAGGTGCTGGCGGCCTATCGACATGCGGTTGGGGCGGGGTATCGGTTCTTTTCTTATGGGGACTGCATGTTTATTGAGTGAACGGTTTTCTCGGAGGCCACACTCGCTTTCCTGTGCGAGGGGCCACGATTTGCGAATCGCTGCGCACGCGAACAGCGCAGAGGCGAAGCGATACACTCGTTTTCGTGGCCGCAGATTCGACGAAACCTCCTGTTTTTCTGCTCGACGCGATGTCGTTTATCTTTCGCGCCTATCACGCGATGCAGCGGTCGAGGCCGATGTCGACGCGCACCGGCGTGCCGACAGCAGCGACGTATGTCTTCGTGAACATGATCAACAAGCTGCGTGGCGATTTTAAGCCGGAATATTTTGCCGCGGTGTTCGACGTGAGCGGGCCGGTGTTTCGCGACGAGCGGGCGCGCGGGATGACGGTGAACAAGTTCAGCGCCGAGACGCAGAAGTTTGAGGCGGTGGAGACGGGCGGCTATAAGGCGAAGCGCGAGGCGATGCCTCCGGATCTGGCGCAGCAATTGCCGTATGTGCGGCGTGCGCTGGAAGCGTTTCGGATTCCGATTCTTGAGGCGCAGGGATTTGAGGCCGATGACGTGATCGGAACCCTGGCCGCGAAGGCCGCGAAGGCCGGACATCCTGTGTTTGTCGTCTCGAACGACAAGGACATGATGCAGCTGGTGAACGACCGCGTGAAGATTCTGAACCCGGTGAAGGACAACCTGGTGCTGGATCGCGAGAAGGTGTTGGAGACGCTGGGCGTGCCGCCGGAGAAGGTAGTGGATGTGATGGCGCTGCGCGGCGACTCGATCGACAACATTCCTGGAGCGCCGGGAATTGGCGATAAGGGGTCGGTGGAGCTGATCCAGCAATTTGGGAGCGTGGAGGCGGCACTCGATCATGCGGAGGAGATCAAGAGGAAAACGTATCGGGAATCGTTACAAAATAATCGCGAGGCGGTGCTGCTGAGCAAGGAGCTGGTAACGATTCATTGTGAGGTTCCGCTGGAGTTCGATCCGGAGGCGATGCGAACGCGGGCGCCGGATGTTGCGGCGTGCCGGGCTTTGTTCACGGAGCTGGAATTTACGACGCTGTTGCGGGAGCTTGCGCCGGCTGCGCCGGCGACGGCGGTGGAGTATGTGCTGGAGCCGACGCCAGAGCAGATCGCCGCATTCGTGAAGCGGGCGCGTAAGGACGGTTTTGCGCTTGCGCTGGCGGCTTCGGAACTCGAGGCGGTTGCGGAGCAGGTGAGCGAGCAGGAAACGGAGGCGCTGGAGGAGCGTGAGCCGCAGCTGAAGACCATGTCGTTGCTGGATCTTGTGGAGCAGGCGGACGCGGCGTGCGAGACCGCTCCGAGCGGACCACCTGAGTGCAGGATTGGCGTTGCCGCGGCGGCCGATGAGGCGCTGCTGGTTCCGCTTGAGGGGATGCGAGATGTTTTGGAAGATGCAAAGGTCCCGAAGCGGGTACACGACCTGAAGGCGGCGCTGCGTGTTTTGGAGTCGCATGGGGTTGCGCTGCGTGGAGCGACGGACGACGTGATGCTGTACTCGTACCTGATCAATCCCACGCACGCGACGCATCGGCTGGGGGATGTGGCGGCTCGGTTTGGCGGGGGTCCTCCGCATGAGGATGGGGATCGGCAGGTGGCGGAGGCGGCGCATCTGACGCATGGTCTGGCGAGCGTGATGCGCGAGGAGGCGGATGCGCTGGGAACGCGGCGCGTGTACGAGGAGATCGATCTGCCGCTGGTGCCGATTCTGCTGGGCATGGAAAAGGCGGGGGTGCGCATCGATTCGGGCGTGTTGTCGAAGATGGCGGGGCGGCTGTCTTCGGATATGCAGCGGCTTGGCGAGGAGATTTTTTCGCTGGCGGGGCAGCGGTTCAATATCAACTCGCCGAAGCAGCTGGGGGATGTGCTGTTTAACAAGATGGGGCTGCCGCGGCCGCTGAAGTACGGGAAAGGCAAAGTGATTTCGACGGCGCAGGATGTTCTGGAAGAACTGGCGGCGCACAACGATGTGCCGCGGCTGGTCCTCGAGTACCGGCAGTTGGCGAAGCTGAAGTCGAATTACGCCGATTCTCTTCCCCTGCTGGCCGATGGCGAAGGGCGCGTGCACACTACGTTCAATCAGGTGGGGACGGCTACGGGGCGGCTGTCGTCGACGAATCCGAACCTGCAGAACATTCCGATCAAGACCGAGCTGGGCCGCGAGATTCGCGCGGCATTTATTGCAGCGCCGGGATGCGTGCTGCTGTCGGCGGACTACTCGCAGATTGAACTGCGGCTGCTGGCGCATTTCTCCGCGGACCCGCTGTTGGTGAAGGCTTACCAGACAGGGCAGGACATTCACACGCTGACGGCTGCGGAGGTGTTCGGGGTGCCCGCGGAGACGATGAGCAAGGAGACGCGGAATCGTGCGAAGGCGGTGAACTTCGGGATTGTGTATGGGATTTCGCCGTTTGGGCTGGCGGCGCAGCTGGGGATCGAGCAGAACGAGGCGCGGCTTTATATCGAGACGTATTTCGAGCGCTATGCGGGGGTGCGGGAATATATCGATCGGATGCTGGAGGAGACGCGGCGCGAGCAGAAAGTGCGGACGATCTTTGGGCGGGTGCGGCCGATTCCGGATATTCAGAGCCGGAATGCGAACCAGCGCGGGTTTGCGGAACGGACAGCGATCAACACGCCGTTGCAGGGAACAGCGGCGGACCTGATCAAGCTGGCGATGATTCGGATCGACCGGCGGTTGGCGAAGCTGAAGACGCGGATGACGCTGCAGGTGCACGATGAACTGGTGTTCGATGTTCCGGAAGATGAGGTTGAGCCAGTGGGTGAGATGGTGCGACACGAGATGGAGCATGTGATCGAGCTGAGCGTGCCGCTGGTTGCGGATGTGGGTGTTGGGGCTAACTGGCGGGATTTGAAGTAGTCGAAGGGAACGTTACTTTTCGGCGGAAAATTGGCTGGCTGGGGGCTCGTGAAAGCGATCAGCCGACCTACACTGAGCCCGCCTCCTTACAAAGGGTGCAATCGGCAATGCCGGAAATCGGCTCGGAAGAGCGAGCCGACGGTCCGCAGTACGCCGAGAGCGACCTGCGGATCGTTCCAATGAAGGAGGCAGGCCCATGGACAAAAGATCGTCCTGGACACGAATTGCCATCACATTCGCCATTGATTGGCGGTTTGTGATGGCAATCGTGATCCTTGTGGTCTTCGTGCTGCTCTTGAAGTAGCACAAACCTCCCGGGAGGGCGCACCCCTTCCGGGAAACTACTTCGAGGCCAGTATACCTCTGGAGGGGACCAGCGCCGGGCGGCTTTTCGAGGCGGGAGCGGGGTGGTTGTCCCAATTTGGGACGGTGCAGGTCAGCTTCCCAATTCGGTGCGGATAGCCGCGGCAATGCGGTCGGCGTGACGGCGCATGGCTTCTTCGGATTCAGCTTCGATCATGACCCGGGCGAGGGCTTCTGTGCCGGAGTAGCGCACGACCACGCGGCCGCTGTCTGCTAATTCTGTTTCAGCGTCGCGAATTGTATCCGCGACAGTGGCAAATTGTTCGAGCGGCTTCTTCTCGCGTACGCGGACGTTGACGATGACCTGAGGGAAGACCTTCAGGTCGGCGACGAGTTCGTGGAGAGCGCGCCCGGATCGGCGTATGACGGCGAGGACAACGAGTGCGGTGAGCAGACCGTCGCCGGTGGTGGCAAGGTGTGGAAAGAGGATGTGGCCCGATTGCTCGCCGCCGAGAGAGGCTTGTTCCAGGAGCATGCGCTCGAGCACATATTTGTCGCCCACGGGTGCGCGGAGCATGCGGATGCCATCGCGGCGGAGCGCGGCTTCGAGGCCCATGTTGGACATGGTGGTAGCGACAACGGTGCAGTTGCGCAGCATGCCGCGCGCTTTCATGTCGCGTGCAGCAAGCAGCATGATCGCATCGCCATTGACGACGTTGCCGCGGGCATCGGCAAAGAGGGCGCGGTCGGCGTCGCCGTCGAAGGTGACACCTAAATCGGCTCCGAGCGCCCTGGTTTCTGCGGCGACCACTTCCGGATGGAGGGCTCCGCAATTGGCGTTGATGTTGCGGCCGTCGGGAGCGGCGTGGGTGAGATGGATCGTGCCGCCGAGATGAGCAAAAAGTTCAGGTGCAATGGCGGAAGCGGCGCCGTTGGCGCAGTCCAGAACGACGCGAAGGCCGTTGAGGTTCAGGCCGGGCACTGCGGAGCGGAGAAAATTCTCGTAATCGGCGCGGAATTTCTTATCGACTGGGAGAGCGTGCCCCGGACGCGGTGTTTCGAGGCCTTCCAGCCGGCGAAAAATCTCTGCTTCGATACGGAGCTCAGTTTCGTCGGGCAATTTGTAACCGTCGCTGCCAAAAATCTTGATGCCGTTGTCCTGCCACGGATTGTGGGAGGCGGAGATGACGACGCCGGCGGTGAATCCATGCTGGCGGGCGAGGTATGCGACAGCGGGAGTGGTGATAACGCCGGCGTTCTCGACGCGTGCGCCGGCTTCGGCCAGCCCGGCGGCAATGGCTGCGGCAATCCAGTCGCCAGACTCGCGGGTATCCATGCCAAGCAGGACACGGGGATGCTGGTGGGCCCCATGGAGTTGATGGGCGAGTGCGAGGCCGACGGCGTAGATCGTGTTTGCGTCCAGGGGCGCTTCGCCGGCGACTGCGCGGATTCCATCTGTGCCAAAGAGCTTTCTCATGAGCCCTGCGATTCCTTTTCGATCCCGGTCACTCGGCTGCGGATGCGGCCGCGAGCGAGGCGAGTGACGATCGACTGTCTTTCTGTGACGTTCTCTGTATCTTTTATCAGCACGCCGCGGTCGTCGTATACCAGAGCGTAGCCGCGGCTGAGAACGGCGAGGGGAGAGAGCGAGTTCAACTGGCGGGTGAGGGCGGCTTGCCGCTCACGGCAGGCGCGCAGTCGATCGCCCAGGGCACGGGCGATTCGTGCTTCGAGGGAGGCGAGGCGCTGGCGAGCGAGGCCGGTGCGTGCGGCGACATCCTGGCGCAGAAGGCGGACGGATATCTGCTGGAGTCTGTCTGCGAACCGGCGGTGACGGGTGCGCCACTGCGCCTCGATGCGGAGATTGAGGTCGTCGACACGCTGGTGGCGGCGGCGCAGCTGGTCGCGTTCGCGCATGATGATGGTCTCGACACGAACGCGGGAGAGCGCCGCAGAGGCCTGCAGGAGGCGATAGCGGGAAGCGCGCAGGAGGCGGTGGTCGAGGGTCTGCACCCGATCCGCGATATTGTGCAGGGCGGAAGTGACCAGCTCGGCGGCGGCGGACGGGGTGGGGGCACGCAGGTCGGCAACGAAGTCGGCGATGGTGAAGTCAGTCTCGTGGCCGATGGCGGAAATGACTGGGAGGGCAGAGGCGGCGACGGCATCGGCGAGGAATTCGCTGTTGAAAGGTGCAAGGTCTTCGAGCGATCCGCCGCCACGGGCAATGACGATGAGGTCGACTTCGCGTGTGCGGTTGAAGTACGCGATTCCCGCCGCGACTTCGGCCGCCGCCGCTTCACCCTGAACGAGCGCGGGATAGAGCAGGACGTGGAGTGCCGCATGGCGCCGATTGACGATGTTGAGGAAGTCGCGGAGTACAGCGCCGGTGGGTGAGGTAACGATGCCAACGCAGTGGGGGAAAGCGGGCAGCGGTTTTTTGCGGGCTGGGTCGAAGAGACCGCGCGCATCGAGACGCTGCCGGAGTTGCTCGAATGCGATTTGCAGCGAGCCAGCGCCGACAGGCTCAAGGAATTCAGCGACGATTTGCATTTGGCCGCGCTGCTCGTAGACGGAGACTTTGCCACGGAGCAGGACGTGGAGGCCATCGGCGGGCTTGAAGCGCAGCAGCGAGGCCTGCTTGCGGAAGAGGACAGCGGGAAGCTGCGCTTCGCCATCTTTGAGGGTGAAGTAGACGTGGCCGGAGGGCGCGGGGCGCAGGTTGGAGATTTCGCCTTCGACCCAGAGGTCGCCGTATTCGCGCTCGATGTG
>CAZSWI010000104.1:0-11412 GCA_964610635.1 uncultured Acidobacterium sp. | reverse complement strand
CCCACCTGGCCGCGCTGGTAAGCGACGGCGTTGATGGCGTTGTCCACCGTTTGCAGGGCAGCTTCGGCATCCGCCTGGCTGTCCAGCTTGGTGCCCGTCAGGCTGGTGCCTGCACCGGCGCCCGACAGCACGCCGCCCGTGCCTGTGACCCCGCCCACAGTCGTTGTGACCTGTGTGCCCAGAAGAGAAGTCGAACTGGCTGCCGCCGAGGTTCCGACACTGGCATCCGTCAGACTTCCCACCGTCACGTTGTAGTTCTGGCTGCCCGCGCTGGTGCCGTCACTGGTGTAGACGTTCACCCCGCCTGCGACCGGTGTTTCCTGCGATGCCGCCTGCGAGGAAGCCTCGGCTACCGTGAACGAAGTGATGCCGGCCGCCGCGCCCGCCGACGAGACGGAGATGGACAGATTGCCCAACCCGGCCGCCTGGTTGGCCGCCGTCGTGTTGTAGGCGACGGTGTAGTCCGTCCCCAACGCCGCCTGTACCGTGCTGAGCAGGTTCGCGTTGCTCACCCCGTTCAGGTTGACGTTCACGGCGCTCCCTGCGCCCGCCCCGGTGGTGGGGGTGACCGTAAAGTTGCCCATCACCGTGTTCGCGGAGTTGACGTTGGTAATCGCCACCCCGGATTCCCCCATCGCATTCGTGTTGGTCCCGTTCGCGATGGCCACCGAATCGTAGTTGGCTGCGAGGCCCGTTGCGTTGACGCCGATGCTCAGCGTGCCGACGCCCTGGCTGACGTTGTACGCCACAGTGTAGTCGCTCGCCGAAGCGCCCAGCGCCGCGTTGACCGTGCTGACCAGCTGCGATGTATTGATGCCGTTCAGGTTGACTGTGGTGATGCCGGCGCCCGAGGCCGCCACCCCGCTGATGGTCGGCGTAATGGTGAACTTGCCGCTCAACTGCTCTCCGTCGGCGAACTGGATACTGCCCGCCGTCGGTGTGGTCTCGGTCGCCGTGCTGGCCAGGGTCAGACTGGCGATGTTGTCCGCGCCTGTACCGTGCGCCGTGAGCCCTACCGTCAGGGTTCCGTTGCTGTAGGCGACGGTGTAGTCGGGATTGGTCGGGCTGGCGCCGTTCAGAGCCGTGGCCACCGTGGTCGCGAGGTTCGCTGTGGTTACGTTGGTCAGCGGGATGTTGACCGTGTTACCGGCCGAGGTGCTGGCCGGTGTCTGCTTTGTCACCGTTGGGCTGCCGACGATGTTGAGCGCATTGACGCCCGCCGAGGTCCCGGTGCCCGAGATGCCGAAGCTCAGCGCTCCGCTCCCGCTGTTGTAGGTGGCCGTGTAGTCCGACCCCGCCAGATCGGCGGTCAGCGTGGCCTGCAGGTTCGCCGTGGTCACGTTGGTCAGGTTAATGACCTTGTTCGGACTCGTCGATGCGGGCACAACCGGCGTGGTCTGGGTTGCGGCGCTGCCGCCGGTGTTGGCAACCGCAATCCCGGTCTCGCTGCCGCCTCCGGAAAGCCCGATCGTCAAAGTCCCGGCCGAGTAAGCGACCGTGTAATCCGACGCCGTTCCCCCGGCGCCGCTGATGACGCCGTCGATCGTCGTTGTCATCTGCGCCTGGTTCTCGCCGGCCAGCGAGCTCAGGTTAATCGTATAGGGACTGTGGGCGTCGCCCGTCCCTGTGATTTGGAAGCTGCCCGACAGCGTATTGTCCGCGACATCGACGGCTGTAGAAAACGACTCGTTCACGCCCGCGCCGCTGTGCGCCCAGGTCAGTGCCGTGCCCACGCCGCCCGACTGCGGAATCGCGCCGTTGATGGTGATGCTGCCCGCCAGGTTATCGCCGGATGCGATGTTCGACGTGATCGTGGCCCCGTTGTTGGTAAAGTTAACGCCGGTCGCCGATCCGGCTGCCACCGCCGTGTTGGGCGTAACCGAGATCGAGCCGCCCAGCGTGCCGCCGTCCGCCACGGCCAGCGTGAAGCCGGTCTGCGCGGCTGCCGCGCCGGAGGTGCTGACGTTCGTGACCGGGGCGGCGGTGAATCCGGTGATGTGGTCGGTGGTGGCGTTGGCGCCGAGGCCGATCTGCAGCTGATTGTTACCAACCGCCGTCACCGTGTAATCGCCGCCGGAGTTGCCCGCCTGCGCGTTGATCAGAGTCGCCAGGCTGGTGGCCTGAGCGCTCAGCGAGCTGCCGGTAACGTTGGCCAGATTGATGCTGATGGCGTTTGCGGTGCCCCCGCTGGTCGTAGGCGAAAAAGCCAGAGTGCCGGAAAGCTGACCGCCGTTGGGGACCACCGAAGAGGTTAAGGTCGATGTGGTGGCCGTTCCGTTCAGGGTCCAGCTCATCGCCGTCGGCGACCCGCTGTAGGTCGTTGTCTGCACAGGAGCCGCCGCCGCCGCCGAGCCGCCCGCCGTGATCGCCCCGGCAGCAACTGCGGCCGAACTTCCTGTGGCCGAGGAGGCCGCGCCCACCGCGTTCGCGCCCCATGTCAGGCTGCTCAGGGTCTGGTCGCTGCTGAAAACCGTGATCCCGTTATATTCCGTCGTGCTGCCGATCGTCCCGATCTGCGTCAGAATATCCTGATATTCCTGGTTGGCCGCGCCCAGCTGCGAGCCCGACAGCGTCCCCCCGCCGGCTTCCGTAGCCAGCGTCACGGCGCTCGTCAACAAGCTCGTTACCTGCGAAAGCGCGCCATCGGCAACCTGCAGAAAGCCCGCGCCCTCGCTGGCGTTGCTCGATGACTGCATCAGAGCCGCGGAGTTCGCCGCCAGACCGTTGGCGATGGACAGGCCGGCGGGATCGTCGGCGCCCGAGTTGATCTTCGACCCCGAAGATAGCTGCGTCAGTACGTTCTGCAGACTCGACTGCGTCTGGTTCAGGTTGTTTTCCGCATAGACTGCTGAGATGTTGTTCAGGACACCCAGTGGCATGATCTTTCTCCAATTCTGAAATAGGGTTCCTGAACGGAGCGCGCGGCCGGCTGGCCTTCCCTCACCCCTGGGAACCTTGACTCAAGCTCTTCATCGGCCCCCCTTCCCGCCTCATTACTTCCTCCTCCTGCTTTGGCAACCCAACTGCACCAACCCCGTTTCCTCTCCCATCCCCCGCGTCTCCCGCCCCTCTCCCTGTTCATCCCCTCGCCTTTTCCGCCGATAAAAACCACAGGCGTGGGAGACGCCCATCATGATTCATCTCACGCGCCTCAACGGCAATCCTCTGGTCGTCAACAGCGACCTCATCAAGTACGCCGAATCCTCGCCCGACACCATGCTCACGCTCATCAACGGCGAAAAGATTGTCGTGCTCGAAAGCTGCGACGTCGTCGTCGACCGCACCATCGCCTACCGCGCCCGTGTCTTTGCCGCCGAGGCCGGACATATCCAGGCGCCGGCGTGGTCTCCGCTGTCGCAGGCCGGGCGTGTAGCGCAAAACGACAGCTCTCATCCCGAAACTACCGTTGTATCGGAGGACTAAACCCATGGACGCGGGCAGCCTGGGCGGCATTCTCCTCGCGCTCGCCGGCATACTCGCCGGCCTGTGGCTCGATGGCGGGCATCTCCGCCAGGTCCTGCAACCGACCGCCGCGGTCATCGTTTTCGGCGGCACCCTCGGCGCCGTCATGCTCCAGTTCCCTCTCAATACCGTGTTCTCCGCGGCCCTCCGCCTGGTGCGTGTCTTCCTCCACAAAGACGACGGCAGCCAGGCCCTGCTTCGCCAGATCGTCGCCTTTGCCAACAAGGCCCGCCGCAAGGGAATCGTCTCCCTCGACCAGGATCTCCCTCAGGTCGCCAACCCCTTTCTGCGCCAGGCCCTCATGCTCGCCGTCGACGGCACCGAGCCCTCCGAGCTGCGCCGCATCATGGAGGTTCAGATCGATAATGTCGGCGAAATCGAAGCCCGCATCCCTGCCGTCTTCGAATCCGCCGGCGGCTTCTCCCCCACCATCGGCATCATCGGCGCCGTCATCGGGCTCATCCAGGTCATGCAGCACCTCGATCGCATGGATCAGGTCGGTCGCGGCATCGCCGTCGCTTTCGTCGCTACTATCTACGGCGTGGGATCGGCCAATCTCTTTTTTCTTCCCGCCGCGGGCAAACTGAAACAGCGCGCCCGCGAAGATCAGCGCCTGAAGGAAATGGCTCTCGAAGGCGTAATCTCCATTCTCGAAGGCATGAATCCCCGCATGATCGCGATCAAGCTGGCCAGCTTCCAGGGCGCCCCCCTTCCGGAAAGGTCCGATGAGGAGAAGCGCGCATGAAACCCGGCGCCCTCCGGTCCCGCCGCACCACCGACCCTCCGCCTAACGATCGCTGGCTCGTCTCCTACGCCGACTTCATCACCCTGCTCTTCGCCTTCTTCGTCGTGCTCTATGCCAGTTCCCGGTCCGATGAACGGAAGCAAACGCAAATCGCGCATTCCATCCAGTCGGCCTTCCAGGCCCTCGGCATCTTTCCCTCTGCGGTCCGTGACCATTCCATCCCCGCCTCGGATCCCCAGCCTCCGCCTTCGCCAATCAACTTCGTTCTCGGCGGCGATCTTTCCGCGTCCCCCGAGGTGCAGCAGGATCTCCAGCGCCTGCAAACCCATCTCACCGGGCTGCTCTCCAAACAGGTCGCCGACCATATCGTTGCCGTCCGGCTGGGCCGTGACGGTCTGGTCATCTCTCTTCTCGAATCCGGGTTCTACGACAGCGGCTCCGCTCTGCCCCACCCCCAGGCCAGGGCCACTCTCGATGAAGTCGCCGCCGAAATCGCCGCAACGCCCTACGACCTGCGCATCGAGGGCCACACCGACAATGTGCCCATCCATACCGCGCAGTTCGCCTCTAACTGGGAGCTCTCCACGGCGCGAGCCACCCAGCTGGCGAAGATCTTCATCGTCGACTACAACCTCGCCCCGGCGCGCCTTTCGGGCGCCGGCTACGCCCAGTACCATCCGGTCGCGAGTAACGACAACCCTCAAGGTCGCAGCCAGAATCGCCGCGTCGACATCATCGTCCTGCCCCGCATCAGTGTTCTCCCTGCCAAATAAGTCGCCTCTTACCGCCACCCAATCGCCGATTGCCGCCCAACCGATAATCCCCGCTTGCAAAAAAGAATCTAAGATCGAAGCGATGGCTGCAAAAAAGTCCGCGTCAGCCGGTGATCGAACCATATCCCGTGGCGCAGCCCCCCCTCGCAGTCCCGCCCAACGGCTCCGCGCAATCTACATCCGCCTTGTCAAACGGTTCGGCCCGCAGCAATGGTGGCCTGCAAAGACCGCCTTCGAGGTCGTCATCGGCGCATATCTCACCCAGAACACCGCCTGGAAGAGCGTCGAGCGCTCCATCGCCAATCTCGAAGCTCACGGCATCCTCTCGATCGACGGCCTGCGTGCGATCCCCGAAGTCGAACTGCGCGACCTCATTCGCCCTTCCGGATTCATGCTCCGCAAAGCGGCAGCCCTCAAGGCCTTCGTCGCCTTTCTCGACGCCCATTACGGCGGCCGCATCGAAACGCTCCGCGCCGCAGCTCTCGAATCGCCATTTGCCGTCCGCGAACAATTGCTCGCCCTCCCGGGCATCGGTCCCGAGACCGCCGACGCCATCCTGCTCTACGCCCTCGATACGCCCGCCATGGTCGTCGACGAATATCTGCGCCGCATCGTAGTCCGCCACGGCCTCATTCCGGAAAAAGCAAAGTACGCCGAAATCCAGGCCCTCGCCGAGGACGCCTTTGCGCCCGAACGCGCCCATGAAAACAGCCCCCACCTCGCCCGCCACTACAACGAATTTCACGCGCTTGCCGTCCAGATCGGCAAAACCCACTGCCGTCGCGTCGCCCTCTGCGAAGCATGCCCGCTTCAGTGGGATCTTAAGAACATTCGCCCCAAACTGCGAGCGAAAACCCCCGCATAAGCTAAACCCATGCCCCTCACCCTCTACGCAGCCACCACCAACCCCGGCAAGCTCCGCGACTTCTCCGTCGCCGCCGCTCAAACCGAAGTAGCCGTCGAGCCCCTGCCCGGCTTGAAAGAAATCCCCGCTCCCGAAGAAAACGAGCCCACCTTCGCCGGCAACGCCCGCCTCAAGGCCGAGTACTACAGCCGCTTCACCGACGAATTCGTCCTCGCCGACGACTCCGGCCTCGAAGTCGACGCCCTCAACGGCCAGCCTGGCGTGCGCTCCGCGCGTTTCGCCGAAGACGCAGGCTTCGCGCCCCACAACTCATCCCCGGCGCTTTCCACGGACGCCCGCAACAATCTCTATCTCCTCGATCGCATGCGCAACATCCCGAATCGCACCGCCCGCTACCACTGCGTGCTGGCCCTCGCCCGCAACGGATCCGTCCTCCTCACCGCCGATGGCAGCGTCACAGGCGAGATTCTCTCGGCCCCACGCGGAACCGGCGGCTTCGGCTACGACCCACTATTCTGGCTACCGGAACTCAGCCGCACCATGGCCGAAATTACCCTCGAAGAAAAGCACCAGCTCAGCCATCGCGGACGCGCCTTCCGCGCTCTGCTGCCGCAGTTCAAAACTGTGCTGCCCTAAAGCCCGATCTCGACCATGATCTTCCGCATCGACGCCGGATCGGCGCTCCACCGCGCCAGAGCCTCACCCGCACCTTCAAGCGGCACCACCAGGCTCACGGCATCTTCCACAGGAAAGCCGCCCGAATCGAGCATCGCGATCACTTCGTCGAAATCCGCATCCGTGGCGTTGCGCGAGCCAAGAATATCCAGCTCCTTCTGGACGAAGAGCCTCGTCTCGTAGCTCACCGGCTCCTTCGCGTAGCCGATATAGACCACGCGCCCCGTGAACGCCACCACTTCCACCGCCAGCCGAAACGTCGCCGGCGTGCCCACCGCTTCAATCACCACATCAGGACCCTCGCCGCCCGTCAGCTCCGCCACGGCTGTTGTCGCATCCGTCGAGCCCGCATGCACGGTGTGCTGCGCTCCGGCGCGCTGCGCCAGTTCCAGCTTTGCGTCATCCATATCCATCGCGATGATGCGCGCCCCACGAAACGCCGCCGCCGCCACCGCACCCAGCCCCACCATACCGCAGCCGATCACCAGCACCGTGTCTTCCCGCGCAACCCGCCCGCGCCGTACAGCATGGCAGCCTACCGTCAGCGGCTCCACCATGGCCAGCGTCCGCAGCGGCAATCCCGGAGCCTGCTTCAGTTTGGTCCATGGCGCCAGCGCAAACTCCGTCAGCGCGCCGTCGCGCTGCACGCCCAGCGTCTGATTGTTCCTGCACGCATTGCCGCGCCCGCGACGGCACGCCGCGCAGAGGCCGCAGCTCGAGTAGGGAAGCATCGTCACCGCCATTCCCGCCGCGAATTGCGCGGGAACATCCGCGCCCGCCTCCGCAATCGTCGCAGCAATCTCGTGCCCCGGAATGCGCGGATAACTCACCAGCGGATTCTTCCCCGCAAAGGTGCTCAGGTCCGATCCGCACAGGCCCACCATGCGAATTTGCAACAAAACCTCGCCTGCTCCTGGCTTGCCCGGATGCGGAACTTCGGCCAACCGCGTCTGTCCCGGCTCATCCAGCACCAACGCCTTCATGCGTTCTCCATCCCGTCTCCCCGCCGCTTCACCCGATGGCAACCGAAACAGCTTCGCAATTAGAATAGTGCCTCACGCGAACCCCATGTTCGCCAGGCCGCCTATGCGCATCGACGCGCACCACCACTTCTGGCGCTACACTTCGGCTGAATACGGCTGGATCGACGATGCCATGGCGTCGATCCGCCGCGACTTTCTACCCACCGACCTCGCACCCGAAATCACCGCCGCAGGAATCGACCGCGTGGTCTCCGTGCAGGCCCGCCAGACCCTCGCCGAAACCGGGTGGCTGCTGGAAATGGCCGCTGCCAACCCCTGGATCGCCGGGGTCGTCGGTTGGGTACCGCTCATCGATCCCGCCGTTGGCGATCTGCTCGAGCGCCTCGCCGCCAACCCTGCGCTCAAATCCGTTCGTCACGTACTGCAGGCCGAGCCCGACGAATACATGGCCCGCGAAGATTTCAACGCCGGAATCTCCAGCCTGCGCAACGTCGGCCTCGCTTACGACATTCTCATCGTCCATCACCAGCTGCCCGCCGCCATTCGATTCGTCGATCGCCACCCAAACCAGATCTTCGTCCTCGATCACATCGCCAAGCCGTCTATTCGCGCCGGCCAGTTACAACCGTGGGCGCGCAACCTGGTTGAACTCGCGCAACGTCCCAACGTCTTTTGCAAGCTTTCCGGAGTGGTCACCGAAGCGGACTACACCACCTGGACCTATGAACAAATCCTGCCCTATCTCGAAGCCGCACTCGCAGCCTTTGGGCCGGCGCGTCTCATGTTCGGATCGGACTGGCCCGTCTGCCGCGTCGCCACGACCTACGCCGACTGGGTCCGCACGGTCGGCCGTTTCTCTCAGTCGCTCTCAGCCACTGAACGCCAGGCCCTCTTCCACGACACCGCCGCCCGCGCCTACCGGTTGCCTTGATGTGTTCCTCCCATTCGCCGATCGCCAGAGTCACTACCGGCTACTGGCTACCGGCTCCGTTAAATCTCCAGCACCGTTACAATTTCCCCGGCCTCTAACTGCTCAGCGGTCTCCGGCGCAACCAGAAAACAATTTGCATGTGCAGCCGCAGCCAGATCCCCCGATCCCTGCCAGGCAATCCGCCGCACACTGGCGCCGCGAACCTCGCTCTCCACCCGCGCAGGCAGGAAGCGCGTCAGCCCCGGCTTCAACCGCACCTCCTCCTGCAGCCGAGCCATCTTAAACCGCGAGCCGCACTCGCTCTCCCCTCCCAAAGCACGCAACAGCGGCGCCGCAAACAACGCGAACGTCACCATGGTCGATATCGGATTTCCCGGCAGCCCCAAAAAATAACGGCCCGGCAGTTTTCCAAACACCACAGGCTTGCCCGGTTGAATCCGCGCACCCGTAAAGAAAAACTCCGCGCCCAAAGCCATCAGCGCCTGCTCCACGAAATCGAACTTCCCCATCGAAACCCCACCCGTCAGCAGCACCAGGTCGCTATCCAGGGCCTGGCGAATCGCTTTCTCCGTCGCATCTCTGTCATCGCGCACGACAGCGAAAACAACCGGCTCGCCCCCTGCAGCCGCAACCTGCGCTGCCAATGAGTAACTGTTTGAGTTACGAATCTGATGCGCCAGCGGCTTTTCCGCCACCTCCACCAGTTCGTCGCCCGTCGAAAGAATCGCCACCTTCGGCCTGGCAAACACCGGCAACACCGCTGCCCCGCAGGCAGCCGCAGCGGCAATCTCTGTCACACCCATACGCCGCCCCGTCGGGACCACAAGGTCTCCCCTGCGTGCCTCGGCGCCGGCCGGTACGATGTTCTCCCCCGATGTCAGCTGACGCGCCTCCGCCAGGCTCACCCGCCCATCGGCAACGGCGACATGCTCGACCATCACCACGCAGTCGGCGCCCGGCGGCACAGCCGCCCCGGTCATAATCTCAACCGCTTCTCCGCGGCCCATCGCGCCGCCCGCCCATGCCTCGCCGGCGCGCAACTGCCCCGCCACGCGCAGCGCTCCAGCCTGCAACTCCGCAGCCCGGCAGGCAAATCCATCGCGCGTCGAGCGGTCAAATGGCGGCTGATCCCGATCGGCAACCACTGCTTCCGCCAGGACGCGGCCCGCTGCGTCCAGCAAGGAAACCCGCTCCACACTTCGAGCACCCGCAAGCACCGCCTCCGCCTCGTGCCGCACCACTGCGGCAGCCTCGTTGTAACTCAGCACCGTGCCTGCTGACGCACCGCTCATCCGCATCGATTGTCGCAAAATAAAAGAGCGCCGTCCCCGCTTCTCAAATCGAAGCGGGAATCGGCGCTCCTTCGTGGCCAGTTCTGGTCCTAGTGTTTCTTGCTCGCCTTGTAATTCGTGCTCTGCGTCTGGCTCATCTCCGTCAGCACCTGCTTGGCATCCGCCGCGAACGGTCCAGTCGGATCCAGCTCCAGATACTTCTGATACGCCTCCTGGCATCCCGGCGGCGCGTCAATCTTTCCCGTCTTGGTGTCAAGCGTCGCCTTTCCAATCAACGCCTGTCCCTTCAGGTAGTACGGAATCGGCCGCTTTGGATCGGCGGCAATGGCTTTATCCGCCGCCGCCACCGTCGCATCCGCCTGCCCGATGCGCCCCATTACGATGGTCTCGTTCTGGTAATACATGCCCGCGCCTGAGGGGTTCACCTTGGCCGCCGCATCGTAGGCTGCCTGCGATTCAGGAATTTTTCCGTCCGATGCAAAGGCCTCCCCCAGCGCATCTTCCGCCGCCCCGTCCATATTCGGATCGGGCTTCTTCCCACCCTGATCGAGCGCCAGCCCCTTCTGCAGCGATGTTTCCGCGTCGGACCACTGCTTCAGCCCGCGCTGCGCCAGCCCCAGCTCCACCCAAAGCACGGCGGCATCCGGCTTAATCGCTGCGTCCTTCTGCATCAGCGCCGCGGCATCCGCGTAGTTCTTCTCCTTATCGTCCTGCCGCGCCTTCGCCAGGTCACCGTTCAGGTTCTTGATTTGCGAATTCTCCTTCAGAATGGTCGCGTTCTTTGCCTTCGTCTCCTCCAGAGCCTTGCGTTGCTCTGGCGTCAGGGTTTTTACGTAATCCGGCCGCGACAGATCGTCATTCTGCTCCGTATCCGTGCCGGCCACTATCTTCACATTGTCAATCTGATCCACCACTTTATCCTTCGGCGTATCAGGCTTGCGAAAAGCGATCGTATAGGTACCCGCAGCCACGTTGTCGCCCTTGTAATTTCCATCGGCGTCCACCGGGAACGTGTACTTCGCTTCCTGGTTCGGCGAAGTCATGCCGCCTTCGTAAAGAGAGATCGCCCCCCCGCCGACCATCGGGGAGCCGGTCGGGTCGATGACCTGCCCGTGGATCTTCCCCGATCCCCCGGCGCCCGCAGTTTGAGCTCCCATATAAGGCGCCGATAGCGGCAACGCTGCGGCAATTAAGGCGGCCATCGTCAGGCGTGGCCAAATTCTCGTTCTGTTCATAATTGTTCCTCTCTGTTGGAGTGCGCGGTCATGCCGCGCCCTCCTGACTTGTCTCCCCCGCTCCCGTCAACGAATTCCATCTCTCCGCATAACGGATCGGATCCTTCACTCCCGCCTGCTCGAAGGCTCGCAGGCGCAAAACGCAGCTCTCGCAAACCCCGCACGCAGCCTCCTGCCCCGAATAGCATGACCACGTTAAATCCAGCGGCGCGCCCAGTTCAAGGCCAAGCTCCACGATCTCCTTCTTGTGCATATGGATGAGCGGCGTCCTGATAATGATGTCGCCGTCCCGCGTCCCTCTGCGTATCAGCTCCTGAAAGGCCGCGTAATATGCGGGCCGGCAATCCGGATAACCCGAGCTGTCCTGCTCCACCGCCCCGATGAACACCGTCCTCGCGCCCAGCACCTCGGCCCAGCTCACCGCCGCCGCCAGAAAATGCGCGTTGCGAAA
>CAZSWI010000103.1:0-11425 GCA_964610635.1 uncultured Acidobacterium sp. | reverse complement strand
TCCCGCAACCGCAGTCGGCGCCCCCCAGTAAACGCGATAGCTGTCATCCTGATTGAAAGACCAGGCAATGAAAATCCCCGCCTCAACGGTGGGGATTTTCTGTCTTGCATTGCCCCGTCTAATTCCGTGCCTGGGCCATCCCCGACAGCAAACCCAAAAACCCAAAAGCAGCCAAGGCCAGGTTCACCCCATAGCAAGAAGCAAACGCTCTGGTCAAAGGCTTCGGCAAGACGATTCTATGGTGCTGAGGACCCCAAAGTACCGCGCAGAACCAAACATCCCCTCCTCCAGCCGAAACGATGCCAGGCCCGGACGATTCAGCTGTGATTTTGAGCGAAAGAGTGGTTGAATTTCCGCCTGACGATCGGGAAATTTTCCTTTCCTGACCCATGCTGAATTCACCGAACAATTCGATTGATTCAGCCCGAGCCCCGTCGTCCTCGGCTGCCAGCCAACGCAGCCAGGACCACCAGCGCCAGGAGTGCACCCTCGAGGATCAATTTTGAAACTGCTCGGTTATCCACGTGTGACTCGACGAAAAAAACGATAGGCAAAAACACCGCCACACACACTGCTGCCGCCACGATCAATCTGACTACCTCCCACCGCGACAGCTTCACGTTCCCGCTGGAAGCGCCAGCGATCAGAACCAGAAGGTAATGATCCTCGCTCCGGAGACGCTCAATCGCTGCGTCCCAACCGCCGTCGCGTTTGTTCTCAGGTTGATTGCGGATTCGCCGGATGATCCGGCCGATCTTGTTTTCGTATTCGTCCTGACTGTACTTCTGGTCAAACTCCCGACTGACGGCCATCATGTTTGGTAGTGTCCAGCCAGTTTCCGAGAAATACAGCATCTCTCGCTCGACATCGGAAAGACGAACCCCATCGCGATCCGCCTGCGCCAGGATTCGGCTAATCAGGTATTCCTTTGCGTCACGAACGGTTGTGAACCGATTCATCGGCGGGAGTATACAACCTCAGGGCGGACGCGCGAAAAACATGCTCTTTGGTCGGATCGCCACACGGAACCACCAGCCGCCGCAGCACAGGGAACTGTCGACCCTCGTTCCGAATGCCCCTTAAAAAACCAAAAGCAGCCTCGCCTGGGTTCACCCCATCGCAAGAACCAAACGCTCTGGTCCTGGGATTCGGCAAGACGATTCTGCGGCGCCAAGACCCAAAAGTACCGCGCAGACCCCAAAACAGGCCCATCCTCCAGGAAAAAGCCCATCCTCCAGACCCAACGATCCCACCCGAGCGATCAGCAGTGATTTTGAGCGAATGAGTGGGTGAATCCCCGCGCTTCTGTTCGCAACTCCACTTCGACGCGACAGAGCAACTCGAGTCCTCCGTCCTGCTCCACCGCAATCCGCCCCCTACCACATTGTCAAATTCACGTTATCGACCCATTCATGAATGGGAGCACCGGTGGAGTTCTGATCCAGTTGGTACTGGATGCCGACCATATCCGGCCAGGTAGTATCGTTGACCGTCCAGGTCTGGTTAAGTCCGTAGGGATGACCATCGACGACCAGCGTGTCGTAGCGATACTGCGTGGGGCTCACGCGCTCCTCGTACCACTGGATGTGGTGCCAGGTATTCGGCGCCCAGCTCGAACAAGCAATTCCATTGAGGATCCAACGATTCCCCGCACTATCCCAGGTAGCCCAATAGCCGTCGCCAAAGTCGCACTGGCTGCCGATCATGAACTCTTTCCCGCTAAGCACCTGCCACAGATCGAACTCCGAGGACCAGAAGGATGCGGAGGTGGAGTCGTGGTAGACCCAGAAGTCCCACAAAAAGTGGGAATTCGAACTGGTGCCCAGCATCGTATCGATAAACAGCACGTTGGTCCACGGCAACCCATCGACGTAGAACTCTCGGCTGCTTCCGCTCAGCGAAGGTTGGCTTTGAAACGCCGCCATCCAGTAGTTGGCGCTGTCGTTCGTGCCATGCGCGCAGACGCTGCACGCCGTCCAGTCGGCGGAGTTGTTCTGCATCTCCTGAACCACCTCAGCGTTGGCGGGGGGAGTGGGCAGGACCGTACTGCTCGGAGGCGGAGTCCCGACCTCGAGCAGCAACGTGCCGGACGTGTTGTAGTCCCCCTTGCCGTCCCACGCGCGAGCGTAAAGAAGGTGCTGCCCATTCGTCAGATTGATTTTTTCTGAAATAGTGCTGGAAACGGTATTTGTCTGATAAGCGATGTGATCGTCGAGGTAGATGATCCAACCGGTAATGGCGCTCGGTCCGTACGCGATTGCATTCACCTGGACCTGGTTCGGGTTCTGGCCTGGTTTCGGGCTCTCCAACCAAACCCCGGTTATCTGTCCGCGCGCTACCCGAGACAAAGCCACCAGACAAATGAGCAGCATGGAGACAACAAGATAGGTTCTGCGAGAGTTCATGGTGCGTCACCATCCGGAAAGAATTGTGTTGGCGTGCGCAGCGAGCCAGGCTTTGGATACCGGCGTCGTGTTGGAAAAGTTGCTGATGGCAGGTCGTAGACACTCGACTTACGACCGGCTCCCGATAATCCGGGATCGCGGCTGTGTCGGATCATACATTAATAACCGATCAATACATATCTGGCCATTTGCCCGGAAGTAGTCGCCAGGTTGACCCCGTGCTGACATGATTCAGTTACAAACGTGCCGTCGACCGAGCGCTGTGGCGACTTTTCACCCATTCACCCAGGCTCCTTCGCCTGCATCCGGAAAAAGGCGCCAACTGATCGCTCACCCCCAACCCCAAACCCCAAAAACCCAAAAGCACCCACAGCCAGGTTCACCCCTTAGCAAGAAGTAAACTCCCCTGCCTCCCAATTGCCAGGATGACCGGCGCTGTCCTGCAACACCAAAGTACCGCCCCGGTCCCAAAAAGTCAGTGCATCCCGAAACAGTCCGTGAACGAAGATGACCCCCACCTGGTTGGTGCGCCGCAGCTGCTATCCGTTCTCGACCCGCGCCTTTATATCCGAATACGCCGCCTCGATCAGCCTGCGAAGCGAAGCGCCGTCAGCAGCCGTTCCCCGTCTCAGCTTCACATGGCGCATGAATTTGCCGGAGCCCTGCAACAGTCCCGCCGGATCCGGCAGCGCCGCTCCCTCAAAGAACCCCACATTCACGTGTGAAGTGAACACATTGACGTAGCCGAAGGGCACATCGCCCAGACATGCAACCGGGCAGCCGTCATGCAGGATCTCCCGCACCTCGTCGCCGCACTTCCGCATCGCCTCAAACCACTCCTGCGCCATGGCTCCCAATTCACCTCCATGCTCTTTCATCCACGCATCGATCGCAGGATCGCGTTCGACGGTCCCGCTGAATCGCAGCAATTCCGTTCTCATCGTCGCGCCCTCTTCGCTTTCCGAATTGAGGTTACGGCGCCCCCCGCTTCAGGTGCCGCACAACTGCCCGAAACCGAATTCAGAGAGCAGCTATGAACATAGTCAATCCCGCGCGCGCCGCTCAGAAGGCAGAACGTTAAATACCCCGTATGCGATCATGTGGCGGAGACGGCCTGATTTACGATGGCCGTCGACAGGGGAACATGGCTCTCTGGTCTGCATTCTTCCTCGCTTTCAGCGCATTGCTGCCGCTCATCAACCCGCTGGGCTCCGCATTAGTCTTCCTCGGCCTCGTGGGAGATGCCCCGCCCTCCGTCTATCATTCCCTGGCACGTCGCATCGCCATGGCAAACGTCATATTTCTCGGCGTCATCGAAATCCTCGGTTCCGCCATTCTGCATTTCTTCGGCCTCTCTCTCCCCATCGTCGAGTTCGCCGGCGGCATCGTCATAGCCGCCATCGGCTGGGGGGTCCTGAATCAGAGCGACTCCGGGGTGAGCATTCGCAGCAAAGAGGAGGAAAGCGGCGATAAGGGCGCCATATTTAGTGACCTGCGCCAGAAAATCTTTTATCCGTTCACCTTTCCTATAACTTCAGGGCCCGGCACTCTCGTCGGGATGCTGACCCTCAGCGCGCATAATTCAGGTCGCACCGTGACCGCCCACATTCTCAGCCATCTCGGAGTCTTCCTCGCCGTCGTGGTTCTCAGCGTTGCCGTCTACTTCTGTTATGCCTACGCTCCTCTGGTCACCCGCAAGATATCTCCATCCACGGCCCACGGTATCCTTCGTATCGTAGCTTTCATACTGCTCTGTATCGGCGTTCAGATCGCCTGGAATGGCCTTTCTGCCCTTCTCGGCAGCCTCCTCCATTCATGATTACCCGATCTCAGTCGACCGCGCGTGGCTTCGGAATTTAAGCACCGGCGCGGGCAGACCACGCCCCGGAGCCGGTTCTTTTTGTCATGATTGTTGCCGCCTTATGCCGCAGGCCGTTCCCGCATTTCCCCGCCCCCGGCAGCCTCATCGAGCCCGATGCCCTGCTCCGGGGAAGTGTTCAGGTGCTCCCGAAACTGCGCGTCCCGCCTCTTCGCCAGCTCCGCATTCACCTCCGCGCCGATCAAAATCGCCAGCGCCGTCAGGTAAATCCAGAACATCAGCCCGATCACCGCCCCCATCCCCCCATACGTCCGCGAAAAGTGCGCCAGATGGTTCAGGTAAAACGCCAGTCCCGCCGACCCCACAAACCACAGCGCAATCGCAACGATCGCGCCCGGCAAGGTTGACGTAAAGCGCTGCCGTCGATTCGGCGCCAGAAAATAGACCAGCTCCAGCGCCAGCACAAATGCGATGAACACCGTCGCGATGCGGATCGCCGGCCACGTCCTCTCAAAGCCGCCCGGCATCGGCACGATCTGTCCCAGAAAGTGCCCGAAATGCGGCCCCGCGAGCAGCGCCAGCAACGAGAGCGTCAGCAGCCCGCCGCTGGTCGAGGTCAGCAGCACCGCCTGCACCCGATCCCGCAGCCACGACCGCGGACGGCTCACGTCGTACGCCACGTTGAGCGCCGAGATCAGCGATGCGAATCCCCCCGTCGTCGACCATATGTAGCTGAGAATCCCGAACGATAGCATTCCCCGATGCGGCTCCAGCAACCCCCCAACCATTTTCTCCACCATCGAGAGCGAATCCGCGGGCACCAGCATCGCCATCACGCCCAGCAGCTGCGGCAGCAACCCTGGTATCCGCAGCAGCGCCAGCACCGCCGCCACCGTGATCAGCAGCGGCGCCATCGACATCATCGACCAGAAAGCCAGCCCCGCGGCCACGTCCACTACTTTGGTCCGCATCAGCTCCCGCGCCACGATAACGGAAAGCCAACGGGCCTCCTCCCAATGGCGACGCAGCCCATCGCGCCATCGCCCCAAAGGCTGTTGTACTCCGCACGATAGAACAGGATCGGAATCGGTTCGCCGCATGCCGGCATCGCCGTCTGCAGCGTCCCCTGGGCCCGAAGAATGAATTTCACGCGGCACGACGTTGGCTCCGGAACAACCGGCTACCTTCTGTGCGATGGCGAATTTCCTCGTGCGGATGCGTGCACCCACGCGCATTTCCTCCCATCCCTTGCCTCCAGACCAGGTTTTCTGCGATACATGGATGGTTTCTTCGGAGGAGCCGCCATGAAGCACAAGATTGCCCCGGCCCTGTTCGTCATCCTCGGTCTGTCGCTCGCCACCCCGAACGTGCATGCGCAAACCCCGCAGGAAGTCTCCTTCCCCAGCGGCGGCGACACCGGCCACGGCCTTCTCTATCTTCCATCGACCCCCGGCGCGCACCCTGGCCTTGTCGTCATTCACGAATGGTGGGGCCTCAACGACTGGGTTAAAGATCAGGCCCAGCGCTTTGCCAGCGAAGGATATGTCACCGTGGCCGTCGACCTCTATCGCGGCAAAGTGGCTACCGATGCCGACATGGCCCATGAGCTTATGCGCGGCCTGCCCCAGGATCGCGGCGTCCGCGACCTTACCTCCGCCGTCGACTTCCTCGCCCACCGCAAAGATGTCGACCCCCGCCGCATCGCCGCCATCGGCTGGTGCATGGGCGGAGGCTACGCGGCCCAGCTGGCCGTGGCCGATCCCGAACTCAAGGCCGTGGTCATCAACTACGGCTCCCTGCCCACCGACAAAACCGCCCTTACTCAGATCCACGCAGCCGTGCTCGGCAACTTCGGCGGCCTCGATCGCGGCATCACCCCTGACGACGTCCACGCTTTCGAAGCTTCAATGAAGGCGCTCGGAAAAAGCGTCGACCTGAAAATCTACTCCGGCGCCGGCCACGCCTTCGAGAATCCCAACAACACCGCCGGCTATCGAGCCGCCGACGCCCAGGATGCTCAGAACCGCTCCACTCAATTCCTTGCCGATCAGCTGCACCCGGTCTCCAAATAAGGTTCGGACCGCAAAAAAAATCTCCGAATCCCATCGTTGGTCAATATCACCACAGTGACTGTTACAGATCGTTCCTCTCGTGCCACTAGTGCAGCCGCGCCTCCCGGTCAGAGCGCGCACCAACGCGCAGCCGCATCCCAGGTCACCATCTTCCGGCCCTTCTAAGTGCATGAATAATTGTGCAGTTCCGACTTTTGGTAAGTATCTTTGGTGTCGGCCTTGGTTACCAACGTATCGAAAATAACTCTTGCTTGTGAATCTCAGACCGTGTTAACTATGCAGGCAATATCTTTGAAAATTCCTGCCTTGCAGTTCACAGGGGAAAGTACGGTCTAAAAGGCCAACCTTATGAAAATTGGAACCACCATCCGAGGCTACCGCCTATCCAAAGGTTTATCCCAGGGCGATATCGAGAAGCGCACCGGGCTTCTCCGTTGCTATTTGTCGAGGGTCGAGAACGGGCACACCGTTCCGTCGCTCGATACTCTCGCCAAAATCGCCGGAGCCCTCGAACTTCCACTCGCTCAATTGTTTGCCGAAGACACCCTCGGACGCCAGCTCCAGTCGCAGAAGCTTTCCGACGACGAGCTCCGCTTCCTCACCCAGATCCGCCGCTACTCCACCAACCTCAACGACAGCGATCGCAAGCTGCTGCTCGCCATGGTCAAGAAGTTCGCTGCCACAGCCACTCGATAACCAACCCGCCCCCCGAATGGCTGGAGCGCCATTGCCATAAACGTTCGCGACCGCCCTGGAAATGACACTCCAGGGTCCAGGGAGAACCTTACCCAGCCGCCGCCTCGTAATAAGCCCGCAATCCCCAGGCAATCAGCAGCAGCAGAAACGTCATCACCCCCACCGCGAAGGCGCGCCTCCGTAAGAATCGTGGGCGCGGCGCCCCGATGCGCGGCACCAGAGGAACCCCCAGTGCCAGCCCGCTCAGGAATCCGCCCAGGTGTGCCATGTTGTCGATCTGCAGCGATGTGTGCGCGATCCACAAACCGCCGTCGATAATGAAATTCAGCAGCGCGAAATACCATACGCTGCGCCGCAGCTTCTTCAGCTCGAACGCAGGAATCGGCAACAGCGGCGACCGCAGCAGCATCAGCAGCACTCCAGCCAGGCCGAAGACAGCTCCGGAGGCTCCCGCGCTGAGCACGCCGCCGGCCGGCCCAGGTGGTCGCTGATTGAAAGTGACGCTGAGCAAATTCCCAGCCACGCCGGTTAGCACATAAGCAGCGATAATCCCGAACTCGCCCAGCAGCGGTTCGCCCAGCAGCCCAAGATTCCACAGGCACCACATATTCGTCGCAATGTGAATCCATCCAAAGTGCACGAAGATAGACGTCACCAGCCGCCACCATTGCCCCATGCCCACAACATAGGCGCCATTACAAAGCAGCCCGTAGGAGAAATTGTCCTCAAACGTCGGTCCCGCCGCCGAGTGGCTCAGCAACAGCGTGAAAAAATATACCGCGCAATTGATCCCCACCAGCGTGTAAGTTGCCGGCGCAGAAGCCCAGTGCCGTCGCGCCTGCCGCGGTGCCGGCTGCGGCGGCGGATACCACCCACGCCGTTCTACCGGTTCCTCCGCCGGGTCCGATTGCCCGTCCGATTGCGCGTCCGGATACGTGCCGGGAGGCAGAATCTCAGGCCGCGTAGCGAATCGCCGCCCCGCGCTATCTTCAGCGTCCATGCCTCTACCCTATCAGCCCTGCTCTATTATCTCGACACCCAGCGAAGCACTCATTCAGCCCCCGTTTTGAACGGCACAGCTTTCCAGCCGCGCATCAGCGAGCCCGGAAAGATCAAACCACCCAAAACCTGGCGACGGCCAGGTTCACCCCACAGATGGGATGAGAGTGCTGGTCCCCGGCCGCAGAGGTTAGTCCGCGGTTGTAACGCAATCGGAGTTTCAAAAGGAGACCAGCATGAAAAAAGTTAGCAGCATGGAAGCATCCACAACAGCAGTCGGCATCGATCTGGGCGACCGCTATCTCGACACCCAGCGAAGCACTCATTCAGCCCCCGTTTTGAACGGCACAGCTTTCCAGCCGCGCATCAGCGAGCCCGGAAAGATCAAACCACCCAAACCCAGCGAAGGCCAGGTTCACCCCACAGCAAGAAGCAAACGCCCTTCCCGCTTGCACGTCAACGCGAACCTGTTCTGGATCCCACTCCAAAGTACTCCCGTGTGACGACTCCGGAAGCGACCCGAAATGCAGCGTTTGAGACCCGCCATCGAAGCGGTGCCCATGTTGCCCGCCAAAGCCGTTGCATTAAATATGAGACCAGTTCTCGACGCGCGCCCCCAACTCCGCCCTTCCACTCCCCCGCACAGACCCACCAGCCCTCGCCCACGCGATCAGCGCCAGCGGCCCCATCAGAAAAACCGACACCAGAACGCAGTTCCCCACAACATCCGCCATCAGCCATCTACGCCCCGCTGCGTCCGCGATGATCCTCGGATACCCCGCCGGCACCGAGCCCGGAATCGCCACCAACAAATTTCCCACCCCCACCACGCCATACATCAATACCGCCAGCCGATTCCACCTCGGCGTCTCTGCCCTCGGCTCCCGCCCCCGCACCCACAACGCGAATACCTGATAGAAAACCCACGTCGTCAGCAGCCAGCCAAAATAATTGCTGAACGGCACTCCAAAATATCCGCCGCCCCGCTCCCACACCCATGCCCGGTCGATATTCGCCCACACCGGATCCATCGCCAGATCCCAGGCCGACATCGTCACCGCCGCAATGAACGGCAAAACCACCACCCGCCTCCACGATTCCTCCCCCGCGCCAACGATCGCCGACGCAACCACCCACGCCACATACCCCACACCCACATACGCCAGCGCCAGCAGCACCGGCAGCTGTAGAACCTTCGGCCCCATCACCCCAGTGAAGTAGTAGTCCCCAAACGGAAACCCTGTCCGCAGACTAAGGCTCTCAAAAAAGCTGCCAACCCCCAGACAAAGCCCCATAAAAACCAAAATCCCCCGCACCCCCAACACCCGCCTGGCATGAATGATCGCAAACACCACTGGCGGCGCCACGTGCAGCAACACGATCGACAGCGTCGGCACGCGCGTAGGAAAAACCTGCAGCACCCGCGCCCCGGCGTACACCACCAGCATCGCCACCAGAGCGCCGCACGACCAGTCTCGTTCCCGCCTGAAACATTCCGGCATGAAAAGATTCTAGCCGCGCCCCTCGAAAACACCGTCCCCGGCCTTTGATTACAATTCTCCTTTCACGCTCGCACCCGCAGCCCACCCCGGAGCAACAGATTTGAGCGGTCATAAGAGAATCGCCCGTGCCCTGTTGAGCGTCACGGACAAAGCCGGCATCACCGATTTTGCCCGCTCCCTCGTCCGCCACGGCGTCGAACTCGTCTCCACCGGCGGCACCGCTCAGTTGCTCCGCGATGCCGGACTCTCCGTCCGCGAAGTCGCCGACCTCACCGGCTTTCCCGAAGCCTTTGGCGGACGCCTCAAAACTCTCCACCCAAGGGTCCATGGCGGCATCCTCCAGAACCGCTCCAATCCCGAACATCGCAAGCAGGCCGCGTCCCTCGGCATCGAGCCCATCGATATGGTCGTCGTCAGTCTCTACGCCTTCGCGCACACCGCCGCCAACCCCGACGCCAACTTCGCCGAAATTATCGAGAACATCGACATCGGCGGTCCCGCCATGATCCGTTCCGCCGCAAAAAACTTCGAAGACGTCGCCGTCGTCACCGCCCCCGCCGATTACAACCGCCTCGCCGACGAACTCGACCTCAACCGCGGCTCGCTCAGCCGCGAGACCCGCTGGAGCCTCGCCCAACGCGCCTTCGCCGCTACCGCCTCCTACGACACCGCCATCGCCAACGTTCTCGACCGCATCGAGCCCCCGGCATCCGGCCGCCCCTTTCGCTTCAGCGAGGACTTCCCTCAAACCCTGCGCATCGCCTACCCCCTTGCCCAGAACCTCCGCTATGGCGAAAACCCCCATCAGCGCGCCGCCCTTTATCGCGACGGCTCCGGCCGCGGCATCGCCAGCGCCCGCCAGCTCCAGGGCAAGGAACTCAGTTACAACAACCTCGTCGATCTCGACGCCTGCTGGGATCTCGTCCAGGAATTCGAAGACCCTGCCGTCGCCATCATCAAGCACACCAATCCCAGCGGCGCAGCCACCGCCGCCAACCTCCTCGAAGCCTACCGCAAAGCCCTCATCTCCGATCCCGTCTCCGCATTCGGCGGAGTCATCGGCGTCAATCGCGAAATCGACGGCGAAACCGCTGAAGAAATGGCCGCTCTGTTTGTCGAGGCCATCGCCGCTCCCGCCTTCAGCGACGATGCACTGGTCCGCTTCTCCTCAAAGAAAAACCTGCGCCTCGTCGTCGTAGAACCAGCCAGCCCCGCCCGTGTCCTGCGCCAGATCTCCGGCGGCCTTCTCTACCAGGATGCCGACCGTGCCACGATCTCCGTCGCCGACCTCAAAGTCGCTACCCAACGCGCTCCCACTGAAGAAGAACTCAACTGGATGCTCTTCGCCTGGAAAGTCGTTAAGCACGTCAAATCCAACGCCGTCGTCTACGCCCGCGACGGCCAGACCATCGGTGTAGGCGCTGGCCAGATGAGCCGCGTCGATGCCGCCCGCTTCGGCTCCATGAAAGCCGTGCTCCCCCTTAAAGGATGCGTCGCCGCCTCCGACGCCTTCTTCCCCTTCCCCGACGGACTCGAAACCGTAGCCCAGGCCGGCGCAACCGCCGTCATCCAGCCCGGAGGCTCCCTCCGCGATAAAGACGTCATCGAAGCCGCCGACCGCTTAGGATTAGCCATGGTCTTCACCGGCTTCCGCCACTTCAGGCACTAGGGCGAAGCCCTTTCTCAGAACCCGGCCCAAAACATACGTCAGATCAACGCAAAGTGTGCGAGAGAAGCCGACTTAAGGGGAGTTATTTCTCTGCGCCTGAAGCACCTGTCTCCCGCTGTACCCCCTGATCGGAGTTTGGAACGGTCAGCGGGCGGGCCACCCGCCCAGAGCGCCGATTGTAGGTTCTCTCATATGGTAAATATTCCGCCTCTCGCGTCGGTCCGATGCTAAAGTTCCATACGACGTCCCCGCCAGTGCTCGAC
>CAZSWI010000102.1:0-11485 GCA_964610635.1 uncultured Acidobacterium sp. | reverse complement strand
GCAAAGGGTATATGTGGTGAAAGAGGCCGAGAAGCTCCTGGGGTAGATATGTAACTTCGAGCAAGCCTGTAACGGCCTGAATTATCGCCAGGGCCCGACTGAACAGCAGGACGATCTCTCGCTTTGACATGTTCTTTCCCTCGCCATGAGTATCGCGTGGCACCATAGCAGTTCGCTACCGGCTACCTGCAACCTGCACCCTGTACCCTGTACCCTGTAACAAGTGCACCCCACCCTCTTTCACTACCTCTTCCTGGCCTTCGCTGCCGGCCTCGGCGGCCTCGTCAACTCCGTCGCCGGCGGCGGAGGCTTTCTCGTCTTCCCGTCGCTGCTGAAAGCAGGCCTTCTGCCCATCCAGGCCAACGCCACCGGAACCGTCGCTCTCTGGCCCGGCCAGTTCACCTCCATCGCCGGATATCGCGAGGAGCTAAAGAAAAATCTTCGCCTCGTTATTCCGGTGGTTCTCGTGGCCCTCATCGGGGGATTGGGTGGCGCCATCACGCTTCTCAAAGGCAGCCAGGATTCCTTTCTCCGGCTCGTACCGTACCTCTTCCTGCTGGGATCGGTGGCCTTTGCGTTCAGCGGTCCGATCTCGCGCATGGTGCGCCGCCGCGCCGAAGACCACGCGATCCACCCCGAGCATCGGACCCGCATCTATGTCGTCCCCATGCTCGCCTCGCAGCTCATTATCAGCTACTACATTGGCTACTTCGGAGCGGGCGCCGGCCTGCTGACCTTAGCCGCTCTCGCGCTCTGCGGCGTTGATCGCATCGCCGAGATGAACGCCCTCAAAGTCGTCCTCACCACAACCGCCAACGGCGTCGCCGTCATCACCTTCATCATCGCCGGCGCTGTGGAGTGGCGATTCTGCTGGCTGATGATGATCGCCTGTGCCATAGGCGGTTATATCGGCGCGCGCAACGGGCGCCGCATCGACGACCGGGTCTTGCGCCCCGCTATCATGGTTCTCGGCTTCGTAATCGCCATCTATTTCTTCATCCACAGGAAGGGTATGTGAGCGCGATCAGCCTGGCGGTCAACGCCCTTGGCCCCGTAGTGAACGCGATCGGATTGGCGGCCGCGGTTTGCACCACCGTGTCCTTTGTCCCGCAGCTCATCCGGATTTGGCGCCTCCGCAGCGCCCGCGAAATCTCGTTGATCATGTTCCTGGTCTTTTCGCTCGGAGTATTTCTCTGGCTGCTTTACGGAATCTTCCTCCACGCCCTCCCCATCATCCTCGCTAACGCCGTCAGCCTGTTTCTCTCGCTCGCGATCCTCGCGCTCAAGGTGCGTTTCGACCGAAAATGAAGCAGGACACCTCGCGGCCCGCAAGCCGCGAAGTGGTCCCGCGGGTGGTCTGGACTACTTCTTCTGGTTGCAGCAGTCGCCTGGGCAGCAGGATCCGCCCGTGCAACAGCTCGCACCGCAGCAGCTGCCGCCGCAGCACTTCGCGCTGGGCGTGCAGCAGGATGCGCTGGTCAGTGCCAGTGCGGACAGCGAAAACAGCGACGTTGCGAATAAAGCAAGGACTTTGGCTTTCATGGAAATACTCCTCTCAGTGTGAAAGGGATGGTTGCGCGCAGATGCGCAGAGACACACATCGCTCAGCGAGAGGATTAAATTCGCAGATCGTCTTTCAGGCGGAAGACGGCAGCGTGGAAGCCAAGGCCGTAAGTCCGCTCATGCAGGGGCGCCGGGTTTGCTGAAACATCCCTGCGGGGCGACCGGGCCGCTGCTTCCGTTTTAGCCTTAAGGACTTGGGCCTCGGATTTTTCCGGAACCTGCTCCGTGCAACGCGCCCCTGAGCAGCTTTCGCCATTGCCGCCGTTTCGCGGGCAGCACGGCATGTGGCTTCGCTGGCAATGCATTGCCGGCGTGACCGCGGTCTCGGCCGTCGCCAGAGTCCAGATCCAGATTGCGGACAGCGCAAGCGCCAGCCATCTGTACGCACCGCGATGCAGCGATCCCACCACAGTTTTCAGTCTACATCATCGGCACTGGCGTTTCTGGCCTCTGTGCTGGCTTACTACGCCCGCCGCGGCGTCCGCTTCCGCTCTCTGCTCACCGATTACCTGCGAAATCTCCAGTCGCCGTTGCTGTCACTCCATACGGATAAGTGAATACGATAGCCGGCGGAAGCGCCGATATATTTCAATCCGTTGGACGCAGGAATCCCAGCGGAATTCTTTCGCAGCAGCCTCCTCGACTGAGAAGATGTCCGGAATTCGCCGCACCATGCGGGCCGATCCAGCCCAAAGATCTGGGACAATCCTATTCCAGTCAGCATGCGATAGTGCATTAGGCCGAGGGCCATCAGGTCAGCCGCGGGTGGTCAGTTGTAAGCTGGTCTTCAGGCCGAAGTTGTCTGGGCCGTCCTTTGGTTCCTCGATGTCCGGTGAGCCTCGCGGGAAGCTGAGCATTTTGCAACGGAAGGGGCGTCTTACTACTTAAGATGGCTGGGAACCCATCTGATTGCGGATATATAGTTCTCTCCGTCGGCGTGCGATGCGACGTTGGAAAGACCCGCACAGAAAACCAGGACCGTGTCGGCCGAGGGGTAACGCCCTTTGGGGACCTTTTTATCGTGGCAGATGGGGTGGGTGGTTACAGGGGAGGGGCCGAAGCTGCTCAAGCTACGGTTGACGGCTTCAAGAGATCCTTAATCGCGGGCTCCGATCTGACTCTTTCAGAGGCTTTACAGCGAGCAGCGCGCGTAATCAACACAGATTTGCGAAACCGTTCCGCTAACCATCGGGAGTTGCGCGGCATGGGCTCAACCGTCGTCCTCTGTGTGATCAAGGGCAATCATGCAATGTATGGTCATGTGGGCGACAGCCGCGCATATCTCCTCCGGGATAGTCGGCTTCAACAATTGACGCGCGACCATTCTCTGATGGAACGCATGGTCGCCGATGGCATTCTCACTCCCGCGCAGGCTATGGTTCATCCTAATGCGAATATGCTGACTCGCGCCTTGGGCCACGGTACTGAGGTTTCGCTCGACATTGCCGAGCTGGTTGTTCGCCCTGGCGAGGCCCTCCTGCTGTGTTCTGATGGGCTCTGGGGCTATGTCGGCCATGAAAAGATCGAGGCGGTAGCCAGATCCGTGGATCTGTCGCCTGACGCGATTGCTGACAATCTGCTCAATCTGGCGATCGAGGCCGGTGGGGGCGACAATATCAGCATTCAGTTTATTCGCTTTGAGGCTGTCCAGCCGAGGGCTCAACGAAGCCTGGTTTCAGGATTGCCGTGGAAGAAACGCCTGCAATAGCTGGAACTATTTCCCTGTCTCGCTGATACCGAAACCGTGACCATCGAAAAACGAGGTTGCAACCTCCAGGAACTGATAAGCGTGAGCTGGCAAAGATTCAGTGGAACCCGCCTGGCTTCGTCCGGCCACTCACCGGCGAGCCTCTGCGGCTGACCGGCTGCGCGATGCCGCCGATCTGCAGGATGCCCGCGCGCATCATTTTCCGAGACTGTGAATATTACAGAATGTCCCGCATTCTCAGGAAAATCAGAGAGGATGTCAGGAGCAGAACCAGCATCAGGACAAGCGCGCCCATCGCCTGCGCGTAGGTGTGCCGCAGTGTTGTCTTACCGGCTTCGAGCGGGGCGGGATCTGTCTGTCCATCGTTGGTGCGAACGGCCTCCGGAATCTGCATCATGGCTACGTCCACCCCATGTCCTCCGGCGGGGCAGTCGTCCCATTTGGGAATACCAGGCAGATAGCCGCAAACATGCTCTTTGGCTTCGTCAATCACATTGCGTTCAAAGGCCCACTTAGAGGGGACTGCATAGCTGATCCACCGTGTAGCCTGCGGCATTTTATAGACGGCGCGGATGCCTCCGCCGACGGCAATAATGGGGAGCAGGACGACTGGCAGCAAGGCGATGGCAGTCTCCGTGGTTGGGCTTCTTGCGGAGATCGCAAGTCCCAGAGCCGCCCCAACCAGCGACGACACAGTAAGGAGTGCCGCCGCCGCAGCGAAGTTGCCTTTCAGCCCACACGCGAAGTAAACAACACCCAGCAATACGAGGCATTGAAAGGTACACAGTGCCGCCAACACCGCAAATTTTGCAAAGACGTAGGATGGCAATTTGAGATTGACCATCCGCTCGCGCTGGTAAACCGTCCATTCGCCGACAATGTCGCGGGCGGCGTTATTACAACCGAACCAGATAGCAGCGACTACCATCAGGAACTCGATGCCGGCGATGTTTCCGCCCATTTCGCTGAAGGCCTTGCCCGCACTTTGCAAAGAGTCAGCGACACTTTGCGATGGCGCAGCGTTTACGAGGGGGTTGATGTCAGGCGGCTCCTTCGATGCGCCAAAGACCAGAACAATGAGCGCCGCGAACAAAGGCGCTTGTAACAGCGTGATTATCAACTGCGCCCGGTCCCTCATTTTCAGAATGACATTGCGGCGCAGCAATGTGGCCCATTGGGTGAGGTTAAAGCGATGCGAGGTGGAAGCCTGCTCCCGGTTGCCAGGGGCCTTTCCTGCGCGGCCCTCAACGAACAGCTTGTAGTATCGGGAAAGCCGGAAGCGCTCCGACCATTCCGCCGTTTTCATGGCCGATAAGCCTGCGAGCAGCATTTCCGGGCTCAGATCTTTCGTTTTGGCGGGTTCAGGCCGGCTCTCGCCTCCGCGGCTGTGGAAGAACTCAATCGATTCCGGGTATGCGGGGCCAAAGTACGCCAGTGCTCCGCATCCGCCACGATCCCGCGATATCATGATCAGGTTGTCGAACCTTTTGTATACATCGATGCTCGGTTGATGAATTGTAGTTATGATCGTCTTGCCCTGATTGGCGAGCTTTTTAAGAAGCTCAACGACACCTTCGGCATCGTAGGAGGACAGGCCCGAGGTCGGCTCATCGAGAAATAGTACCGGTGTGTCGGTGATTAGTTCCATGGCGATATTGACGCGCTTGCGCTGGCCGCCACTCAGCACCTTCTGCTCGGGAGAACCGATGAGCGTGTTTTTCTTGTCGAGAATTCCGAGCTGCTCAAGGATGAGGTCGATACGCGCTTCGATCTCAGCGTCTGTAAGATCGGTGCGCAGTTTCGTGGAAAAATACAGTGCCTGGCGGACCGTTAGTTGCGCGTGAACGATATCGTCCTGAGGGACATAGCCCATCTGCAGGCGAAAGAGATCGTAGGACTTATAGAGGTCTGAGCTGTTAAACAGGACCTGGCCGCCAGCTGGCGGGCTATAGCCGTTTAGAGCCTTCAACAACGTTGTCTTTCCAGCTCCGGCGGGGCCCATGAGCGCGACCATCTCCGACGGGTAGACGGTAAACGAGATTGGATCGAGCAGACGCGTTCCATTCGGAGCATTAACTGTAACTGCCGCCGCTTCAACCGAGACATTCCCGTGGTATTCACGCCGCTCCAACTCGCAACCCTCGCGGACTCGAAAATGGAATTTGCCAAGTTCTATCTCCTGACCGACCGCGACCTCGACCTTTCCGGAGACTTTTACCCCGTTGACAAAGGTACCGTTCAACGACGAAAGATCCTCAACATACAGCTTGCCGCCTGACTCGATGATGCGGGCGTGGTGCCAGGAAACAAGCGGGTCGTCGAGAGGCTGATTGCACCTGGGATCCCGGCCCAGCACAAGAGCCTCTTCCCTGACCGGCACCTGTTGAAACGCTGCCGCGCCGATCGCGGTGCCTGGCCCGCTTATCAGCCGTGCGACCGGGACTTTAAGAGAACCGAAATAGACCTGATCCTCTGCCCGGATCACGCATCTGTTGATCTTGTTCTGAACATTGTTTACCGCGGTCCCATTCCGCGAGTTCAGGTCTTCCAGTACCAGATCGCCGTCGACGCGAAGAATACGGGCATGTTCCCATGAAATGATCGGGAAATCGAGCACCACCTCAGAATCAGGGCTTCGCCCGATCCGGATGACTCTGGAACCTTGCACATCGTTGGATATGGCCATGGAGCGAAATCCTGTGCGCCGTAGTCAAGCTAAAGTAACCCCGCTGCGGCGCCAACACAAGGAAAAAGACCCGCCCCTGGCGAGTTTCGCCCAGGGTGGTTTGCTTTACGGGCGGTCGGATGCTCTGGAGTTTTTCTTGACCTTTCGGACATGAGGACGTTACCATCCCCTTGTTTTATAGGCTCGACAAGGATTGCCGCACTGCGTGGATGCGGAAACCTGCGCAATGTACGGCGACTATATCTTCTGGTAAACAATTCGAGGACATTGCATGGACGCGGAAACGCATCAGCGCATTGGCGATTATGAAATCCTCGGCGTGCTCGGCAGCGGCGGTATGGGCAAGGTCTACCGTGTACGAAATGTTATCTCCGACCGCATCGAGGCGATGAAGGTTCTGCTTCCCGATCTCGCCGGCCGCCAGGAATTGGCTGCCCGTTTCCTGCGCGAAATTAAGCTGCTCGCCAGTCTGAACCACCCGAACATCGCCACGCTTTGCACCGCGCTCACCATCGACAATCAGTTGGTCATGATTATGGAGTACGTCCAGGGAGTGACCCTCGACGAGTTGCTGGGCCAGGGGCAGGTCTCGCTCGAGAACGGTACAAATTACATCGATCAGGCACTCGCCGCCTTGAGTTATGCGCATCAGAAGGGCATCATCCACCGGGACATTAAACCGGCCAACATGATGCTTACCCCGGATGGCGTCGTGAAGCTGATGGACTTTGGTATCGCTCGTTCCGGCGCCGAACGTCAAATGACTCAGACCGGTACCACGCTCGGCTCGGTCAACTACATGTCACCCGAACAGATCACGGGCCAAAACCTGGACGCTCGCTCCGATATTTACTCGACCGGAATCTCCCTCTATGAAATTGCCACCGGTCAGCGGCCATTCAACGCGAACAGCGATTACGAATTGATGGCCATGCATGTAAAGGAGCTTCCGAAGCCTCCGATCGAGTTGCGCCCATGGCTGCCGGCGGCCGTCAACCAGATCATTCTGACCGCGATTGCCAAAGACCCCCAAGACCGCTTCCCCACAGCCGAAGCTTTTCGCCAGGCGCTCCGGAACGCCCAGGGATCAATCGAGACGGGACCTTTGCCAGTGGCGTATCCCCGTGCTCCGACGATGATTGAGACTTCCCGCTCCGCACCGATTTACGCTTCTACAGCGATTTCCGCTCCTGTGCCCATGCGCGATCGTACGCAGGTCGCAGTGCGGGGTGCAGATTCCTATGCGGCGACACCCGCAGCGCTGGCCAAACGCCCGGCTTCGTCTCCGGGCAAAAAAGTCTATATCGCCGCCGGCGCAGTGCTTGCGATTGCGGCCATTGGAACCCCCGCGGTTCGCTTTGTTCATCATCGCGCGGCGACGCAGACTGCCTCCGATTCCAGAACAGCCCCGAGCACCGTCACCAGTGGAACCGCAACCGCTGGTCCTCCTGCTGTCAGTCCGCCTGCCGAGGCGATCCCGAAAACGGCAATGCCCCCCAGTGCACCAGCTCCAAAAGGGACCGCTAATCTGTCGGTTCGAACTCACGCACAAGTGGCCGCCGTCAATCCTCCGCAGCCTCGGCCCGAATACCAGCCTCCTGCTCCGGTTCCTGCCACGGTCAACCCCGAACTCCAGGATAGGCTTGATCAGCTTGAGTTGCGGATTGATAACGACAGCAGTCAAGCCGTCGGGATCAACAACAGCCTGAATACCATGCAAGCGCAGATGCAGCGCGACGGATTGTCGCTCCGCGGCGATGTCGCAGCTCAGCAGGCCAGCATGAATGGGAACCTGTCCAGGGCGCAGGATGCACTCAGGCAACATGACGCTGACCGCAGCGAGCGTTTTGCCGCGTTGGCCGAAACGGATATAGCCAAACTCAAAAGATTCCTGGGGCGCTAAAAGCAGTTAATGCTGCGAACCTGCTTTGCGCTGGGTCGTTTAACTCTCAACGGGAAAGCTTAAAAAGGCCACGCGCCGCGGGTCTCCCGTAGGGGTTGAAACTCGCGGCGCGCTCGGTTGTTGTTTGTGGCTGGAAGTGGAAGTGTCAGTTGTTGATTGGCCTCTTGACGTGATCGCCAATCTTGGGCGTGTCTGTACCGCTGAATTTTCCAACAGCCGAATCGGCATCGGCGCTGGTGATCGTTAGTGTTCCGATCGCGGTCTCAATCGAACGCAGAGGTTTACCGGTCACGGGATCTTTGATGACCTTGCCGACCCGCACTACAGAGAGCGTCTCACCCGCTTTGACTCCGTCCTTGGAGCCGACATTAATGACGATGTCCGGCGTTGAGGCGTCCGCGATCACGCCGTCCAGTGGCGGCGGCGGAGGCGCGACGGCCACGGCCGGAAGCGCCCCGGCTTTGGAATCGAGATTGGAGGCCAGCTGGGTCACCGATTGCTTGACTGCCTGGCCGATCGCCGTGTTCTGGAAGTTGCTGCTTCCCATATCGAGACCGCCACCGCCGCACCCGTGCCACCAGGCACAACCGCCGCCGCCGGCCCCAAAGCTGCTCTTATCGATCTCGCCTCTTCCGTTCACCGAGGCAAGGATCTCCCCCGTGTTCACATCCACCATCCGGGCGGTAATCTCGACAATAGTTTTGGACTTGTTGATGTGAATATTTCCCAACATACCGCCGACCCCGTTGGCCCCGCCGCCGGCGCCCCCATAATGCTTATCGTCGTTGCCAAAGGCAGTGATGTCGCCGATGATTATCGTGTCGACGCCCATCAGAGCACCTATCTTTGCCGCGGTAGCGGGGTCGGCGCGGTCGCTGTTCGAAAAGTTCTGTTCTTTAAGGATCTGGGGCAGTGCCGAGCGCTCGATCACCCGATAGTCGCCGCCGTCGAGCAGCTGGCCAATCAGCAGGTCGGAAATACCCTTGCCGATGTCCTGATCGCTGCCAAAGTATTTGACTACATCATTCTTGACGGTCCCATAGCCAAAATCCATAACCGTAACTTTGCGCTTTTGCGCTGCCGCGGGTAGCACCGCCAGCAACATGAGGATGAAGATTGTGGATTTTCCTGACATAACCTTCCTGCTCCTATTGACCGAGATTCGATTCGAGTGCTGATATCTCCGTTTGTGCCGTTTCCATCTCCCTGCCTGCGGCAATGCTGTTCCGATTTTTCAGATCGTTTTCGGCGGTCCGCAGGTGTCCACGAATATGGGCGTATTGTCGATCCAACTCTGAGGCGTCGGTGTTGCCGCCGCCGTGCGGCTGGCGGGCAAGCCTGACCTGAAGAGCGTCTGTCCGTGCCTGCAATTGAACCATCTGCTGCCGCTCCCGTGCCCTATCGTTTTCGGTGTTGGCCTCAGTGTCCGGCAGAGAGTCAACACTAAGTCGACTATCTGCCCCGCCAGACTTTGTTCTGTTGAGGAAACCTGGCAGTTCCAGAGCAGCCGAGCATACCAGAATGACTGCGCATGCGCCGACGGCCACCCAGCCGAGGCGGACCCAGAAAGGTGAATGGCGGATCAAAAGCCCCGATCGCCCGGTAGTCGCCCCGGCCGTAAATGCTGATCGCGGCGGCGAAACCACCGCCGTTGCACGCCCCGAAGGGGGAGCAGCCTCATGAAGCACCTTCGGTCGACCATCCGCGGGAGACTGGTGCCGCGATGCGACCACAGCGGCTGCCTCGCGCTCCCGTCGAGGTGGCTGAAGGGTGAAGCCGCTCAATGCCCTGGCCATCGAATCTGCTGACTGAAATCGTTTGGCTGGATCCTTTGCGAGCGAACATAAAATCAGATCGTTCAACGATTTGGGAAGCAGTGGATTGATCTCAATGGGCGCCCTCGGGGGCAGGTCTGTCTGGTGACGAACTAAGGAACGCACCCTGTTGGCTTCAAATGGCTTCCGCCCTGTTAGTAATTCATAGAGCAGGATGCCGACCGAATAAAGATCGGACCGATTGTCAACTGCGTATCCCCTCATCTGCTCGGGGGACATATAGCGCAATGAGCCAACTGCCACTCCGGGCCGAGTAAGCGGCCCGCGCGCCTCCGACTTCGCGACCCCGAAATCCATCAGCTTCACAAGGCCCTGCGACGTAACCATGAGATTTGCAGGCTTGATGTCGCGATGGATGACACCGCGCCTGTGAGCGTAGCTCAACGCCGAAAGAAGCTGCAGAACGTACCGCAGGGCTCTCGGCTGAGGAACGACACCGCCCCCGATCTGGCATTGAAGCGGCTGACCCTCGACCAGCTCCATGATCATGACTAACTGGTTATCTATTTGGAGGGCAGTGCGTAGTTGAGCAATATTCGGATGGGTAAAGCCGGCAAGCGTACGGATCTCGGCCATGAAACGTGCTGCTGTTTCTGGCTCGGCGAGAAGAGTCGGCTTAAGGACCTTCATGGCCTCAATCCGATCGGACAGCGTGTTTCGGACCCGGAAGACCTGCCCCATGCTCCCAGCACCAAGAACGCCTAGTACTTCATAGTCGCCAACCACGTAACCAACTTCAAGTCGCATAACCGGCAGACTCCCTGGGATTTCGATCTGGAGACAGGGCTTGAGTGCCATCACGACCGAGCGCAGCATCTGAGGTTTCTGTCGCGACTGGCAGTCTCCGACACTATAGCCCTGGTTTCCATTGCACAGCAACAAATCTTTGTAACCGCAAACGTTGATTTGCCTCGCTCATTCTTTACCGGTTGCGGTGAAATTCTTAAGTTCAAGTCCGGGACGGATGCCGAACTGCTGCTCGGGCGTGTGACATCTTCATTTAGCTTCTCGACGGTCAGCTTCATGCAAATACCTCGTGACAGACTGCCGCTAACAACCATGGCGATCACTTCTTCTGCGATCGGTGCTCAATGCCAGAATGCCGCTCTGTGATCGGAATCGCCCTTTGCTGTTAATCCGGCGAAAGAGTCAGGCCCTCGCATCCCGGAGCAAAGCTCCATCAACCTGCTTGCACCCGCGTTACCGCTCCGCACGGTTCCTGGCGCTGGTGGGAAGGTTTGGGGGCGGCACTGATGACCGGCCAAGTGGAGAGCGGTTGCCTTTCGCATCGCATCAGCAGCAAGTGCAGCGCCTGGTCATTTTGACCGATACCGCTCAGTGCCTCAATCCTTGCGTTGACGGCGATCGACGGATAAGCCACATTTCGTGTCTTCGCGGCAACTTGGATCGCTTCATCAAGCGGGCCGATTGCCTCTTTGTACTTATTCAACTCAACCAGACCCGTGCCGCACATACTGGCATACCGGATGTGAGCAGCGGGGCCGTCACTCAAGGTATGCTGCGGCACGCGAGCATCAAGACGACTGGTGACGTTTACGTTCAGGCGATCGAACAAAGCGTCCTCGCCGCAGTGAACTCGCGCACGTCAGAGGGCTCGGCGACTGGAAGATGCCGAAGAAGAGTTTGGGCCTGAAGGGAAGAAATCTGAAGGGTTTGAATGAAATTCGGCGAAGTTCGGCGAAGTTGATCGGCGGGGTGTCTGCAAGCGCTTGAAAAATTGGCTCCTCAGGTAGGACTCGAACCTACAACCCTTCGGTTAACAGCCGAAT
>CAZSWI010000101.1:0-11772 GCA_964610635.1 uncultured Acidobacterium sp. | reverse complement strand
ACGTCGCGAATCACAACCTCATCAAGCTCCGCCGCCAGGCAACCGCCTTCCTGCAAATTCCCGAAGACGGCTACGCCGGACTCATCGCCTGGCTCGCCGGCGCCTCCGCCCCCCTCGACGACGACAAAGATGCCGTAGCCTTCCGCGATGCCCTGCGCAAAGAAGAATCCCTCGTCATCGTCTTCGGTTCCGAGTTCCGCGGCCGCGACATCGAAGCCCTGGTCAAATACGGCGCAACCGTGCCCAGCGTGAAATTCGCCTGCCTCGGCGACTACGCCAACTCCCGCGGCGCGGCCGACATGGGCCTCTACCCCGACCTGCTCCCCGGCTACGTACCCGTCTCCGCCGCCGCGCATTTCAAAGACGAATACCCTAACCTCCCCGCCGAGCCCGGCCTCAACCTCCTCCAGATGTTCGACGCCGCCGAAGCCGGCCGCCTCGCATCCTTATATATAGTTGGCGCCAATCCGGTCGCCCGCTACGCCCGCCACAACGAGGCCCTCCACAACACCTTCATCGTCGTGCAGGACATGTTCCTCACCGAAACCGCGCAGTTCGCCGACGTCATCCTCCCCGCCGCCAATCTCTACGAAAAATCCGGAACCGTCACCAATACCTTCGGCGACCTCCAGCTCGTCAAGAAAGCCGCCGACCGCGCCGGCGTCCGCTCCGACTTCGAGCTCATCGTCCGCCTTGCTGACGCCATGGGCGCCGACGTCAGAAAGCTCGTCCCCTTCAGCACCGGCAGTGTTCGCGCCGACATGGGCCAGGCCCGCGGTGCGCAATCCGGCGAGGCCGACCGTCACGGCGTCTGGCTCTCCGCGCATCACCTCGAACCCAAACTCAGCCCCTTCGACCCCTTCGCCATCTTCGACGAGATGCAGCGCCTCGTCCCGGCCTACAACATCCCGCGCCTCGACCTGCTCGCCGGCAACGATCAGCACCTGCGTCCATCAACACCCCCAACCATCAGTGCGGACCGCCCCGACCTCGTCCTGCCCTCCAACGACACGCTCTTCACCTCCGGATCGCTGGGCCTTTACAGCAAAACCCTCCACTCCGTCCTCGAATCGCACAAACCCTCCGAAACAGCAGCAGGGGCCCCCGGCGCGCCCGCCGTTGGCGCGATGGGGTCTTAGCGGATTAAAGACCGGAAAGCTCAATGGAAACCCACCTGATTCCGTTTCTGCTGATCAGCCTCGCGAAGGTCATCGTCGTCGTGGTCCTCTTTCTCATGTCGGTGGCCTACACTGTCCTGCTCGAGCGCAAGCTGGTTGGCCGCATTCAGAATCGCTGGGGACCCAGCCGCGTCGGCCCCTTCGGCCTGCTCCAGCCCCTCGTCGATGGCGCCAAGCTTTTCCTCAAAGAAGACCTCATGCCCGAAGCGGTCTACCGCCCGCTCTACATCGTCGCGCCCATCATCGCGCTGGGCTGCTCGCTCATGTCCATCTCCGTTGTCCCCTTCGGCTCCGAGGCAGCCAAATGGCACGGCGTGCAGCTTTTCGAAATTTCCGACTCCAACATCGGCCTCCTCATCCTCCTCGGCATCACCTCCGTCGGTGTCTACGGCATCGCCCTCTCCGGATGGTCGTCGAACAACAAATATTCCCTCCTCGGCGCACTCCGCGCCTCCGCCCAGGTCATCAGCTACGAGCTCGCCCTCGGCCTCTCCCTCGTCGGCGTCGTCCTCCGCTCCCAGTCGCTGAACCTCCGCCACATCGTCGACGTCCAGGCCACGCACGGCCTGCTCTCCTGGAACTTCTTCGGCGGATTTCAGTTTGTCGCCTTTTTCATCTATCTGATGGCGGCCTATGCCGAGACCAATCGCGCGCCCTTCGACCTTCCTGAGGCTGAGTCCGAACTCACCGCGGGCTACCACACCGAGTACAGTTCCATGAAGTTCGCCATGTTTTTTATGGCCGAGTACGCCAACATGATCACCGTCAGCTGCGTGGCTACTCTGCTGTTCTTCGGTGGATGGACCAGCCCCTTCGGCCATCTGCTCCCCGGACCCACCAACCCCATCCTGATGTCGCTCCTTTCCATTTTCTGGTTCGTCCTGAAGGTTTTCTTTTTCCTGTTTCTTTACATCTGGGTGCGCGGGACGCTACCCCGTTTCCGCTACGACCAGCTCATGGGCTTCGGATGGAAGTTCCTGGTTCCGGTGGCAGTGGCGAACATCGTGGTTACGAGCTTCTTCATTGGCCTGCGGCTTCCGGCGCAGTAATCTACAATTTCTGTTTTGGGCTGAATTCGTGTGATCTGTAGTGGCGGTTTCGTTCAAAAATCATGCATCTGGCTCTCTTCATTGTTTTCGCGGGGCTGTGCGTAGCGGGTGCGCTGAACCTCCTGCTGCAGCGCCATCCCATCAACAGCGCGCTCTCGCTCATCGTTGTGATGAGCTCGCTCGCCGTTCTCTACCTGCTTCTCGGAGCCGAATTCCTCGCCGCCGCCCAGGTCATCGTCTATTCCGGCGCCATCATGGTCCTCTTCACCTTCGTCATCATGCTTTTGAACGCCGGCAAGGAGGAACGCACCCACGGCAGCAAGCTCGCCTATATCGCAGGATTTCCCGGTGCCGCCGCACTTCTCGGGCTGCTCACATACATCTTCCTCTCCCAGAAATCCGGCTTTGGCCAGGCCCGGCTCGGCGAATATCTGGCCACCACCGGCGACCTCAGCCGCGTCCTTTTCCGCGACCTGCTGCTCCCTTTTGAAGTAACCTCCGTCCTCATCCTCATCGCCATCCTCGGCGCGGTAGCGCTCGCGAGAAAGGAGCACTGAGCGATGGTCCCGATTGCGTACTACCTCGTCCTGAGCGCCATTCTGTTCTCCATCGGTGTCGCGGCGTTTCTCATCAAGCGCAACATCATCACCGTATTCATGTCGATTGAGCTCATGCTCAACGCCGTCAACCTCGCCTTCATCGCCTTCTCCCGTCAATGGAGCCAGGTCACCGGCCACCTCCAGGTCAACGGCCAGATCTTCGTCTTCTTCGTGATGGTCGTCGCCGCCGCCGAAGCCGCTGTCGGACTCGCGATCATCATCTCCATCTTCCGCGCCCGCAACACCCTCAATGTCGATTCGATTGACCTGATGAAACTATGACTTCCGACCTTCACCTCTGGCTCATCCCGCTCGTTCCCTTCGCCGGATTCATGGTGAACGGTCTCCTCGGCCGCAGGTTTCCCAAAGGCCTGGTCACCGCCGTAGCTCTCGTCGCGTCGCTCACCCCCTTACTTCAAGTCGCAGCCATAGTCACGAAATTCAGCTCTCTCTCTCTCCCGCACGTTGAGGATCTGGGCACATGGATCCGTGCCGGCGCTTTCCACGCCGACTTCTCTTTTCAGCTCGATCAGCTCACGTTGGTCATGCTCTGCGTCGTCACCGGCGTCGGATTCCTCATCCACATCTACTCTGCCGGCTACATGGCCGAGGAAGAGGGTTATTGGCGATTCTTCGCCTACATGAACCTCTTCCTCTTCTTCATGCTCACGCTCGTGCTTGCCGAAAATTTCCTGCTGATGTTCGTCGGCTGGGAGGGTGTGGGCCTCGCCTCCTACCTGCTGATCGGCTTCTGGTATACGCGCGATTCTGCCGCCAACGCCGGCAAAAAAGCCTTCATCGTCAATCGCATCGGCGATTTCGGCGTCCTCGTTGCGATGTTCCTTCTGATCGCGCATTTCGGCACGTTGAGTTTCGGTGGGGTCTTCAGCCAGATCGGCTCGCACCCCGCATGGCAGGGCGGCTTCCTTACTGCGATCGCGCTGTTCCTGCTGCTGGGCGCCACCGGAAAATCCGCGCAGATTCCTCTTTATGTGTGGCTGCCGGACGCCATGGAAGGCCCAACGCCGGTTTCCGCTCTCATTCACGCTGCCACCATGGTCACAGCCGGCGTTTACATGATCGCTCGCGCCCATGTCATCTTTGACCGTTCCTCCTTCGCTCTGGGAGCTGTGGCCATGATCGGTGTCGCTACCGCCGTCTTCGCCGCCACCATAGCAATCGTCCAGACTGACATCAAGCGCGTCCTCGCTTACTCGACCATTTCGCAACTTGGTTACATGTTCCTTGGATGTGGCGTCGTGGCTTACTCGGCAGGCATCTTTCATCTCGTAACGCACGCCTTTTTCAAGGCGCTCCTCTTCCTGGCAGCCGGCTCGGTCATCCACGCCCTCAGTGGTCAGCAGGACATGCGCGCGATGGGTGGCTTGCGGACCAAAATCCCCGTCACATTCTGGACGATGACCGCGGCAGTATTTGCTATCTCCGGATTGCCACCGCTGGCCGGCTTCGTCAGCAAAGACGAAATCCTCTATCAGGCCTTCATCTCCCCCAACGGCGGGAAAATCCTCTGGGCCATCGGCCTCGTTACCGCCGGGCTGACCTCTTTCTATATGTTCCGCCTCTGGTACATGACCTTCTTCGGACAATCCCGCGCCGCGGCCGCGCACCACGAAGAAGATCTGGCAGCCGTTCACGCCCGCTCCAATACGAAGCTGGTACTCGAAGCCGAAGCTCATGCATCAGGTATCCACGAGAGTCCCTTGGTCATGCTGGGCCCCCTCGTCGTTCTTGCTGTTCTTTCCATCGTAGGTGGATGGATAGGATGGCCCGAAGGCTTAGGCGGAAATAACTGGTTTGCCCATTTTCTGGAACCAGCAGTTACAACCACTCATGTCCCGTACGAACAAACGGCTGTTGCCCTCGCGGCAGGCGCCGCGAAGATGCCTAAAACCTCTCCGGCCCAAAATGGACACGTCGAGCTTCTTCTCGCTCTTTGTTCTGTCCTCACAGCTCTCGCTGGATGGTTTATCGCGCACCTCCTGTATTTCGCCAGGCCTGAACTTCCCGCCAAAATAGCGGTGCGGCTCCGCGCTTTGTATGCCGTTCTCAGTCGAAAATACTGGATCGACGAGTTATACGGCGTCATGATCGTTACTCCGGTTCTGTTTCTTGCGCGATGGGTTCTGGGGGTTCTGGTGGAGCGCGGCATTATCGATGGCGGCACACTTACCGCCGGTTACGCAACTCAGGGGTTGGGGGCGCTGGTTGCGCGCATTCAATCCGGCAACATTCGTTCGTACGCTGGATGGCTGGCGCTTTTCGGCGCCATTCTCCTGGCTGTCTCGTATTTTGGATGGACTACCCACTTGTTAGCGCGATGAGCACTGCCCTGAGGAAGACATTTTGCTGAACGACCATATTCTGACGGCCATCACCCTCCTGCCCGCAGCGGGAGCGATGGTGGTCGCCCTCCTGCCGCGCAAAGGGCACACCATCCAGTGGTTCGCCCTGCTGGTTACGCTCGCAACCTTTGTTTTGTCGCTGCACCTGCCGGCGCACTTTGACTACGCGCGGCGCGGTTTCCAGTTCGAGGAGAATCGGCCATGGATCTCGAGCCCCGCAATCCGATACCACCTCGGCGTGGACGGACTTTCCTTATGGCTGGTGTTACTGACCACGTTTCTCGCTGTCATCGGGGTGCTGATCTCCTGGCGTGCGATTGAGACGCGAACCAAGGAATTTTATTTTCTTTTCCTCCTGCAGCAGACTGCGATGATCGGCGTTTTCGTCGCGCTGGATCTCTTCCTCTATTACGGTTTCTGGGAACTGTCGCTGGTGCCCATGGCGATTCTGATCGCAATGTTCGGCCCAGCTCGCGGCCGCCAGGCCGCCCTCAAATTCTTTCTCTACACCTTTCTTCCCTCCGCGCTTTTCCTGGTCGCAATACTCTGGCTCTACGCGAAAACCGGGACCTTTGATTTTGTGCAGCTGCAAGACGCTCTGACAAACCAACCTTCCTTATTCAGTCCGCAGGCTTTGTGGTGGGCTTCGCTCGCATTCCTGATGGCCTTCGCCGTTAAGGTTCCGGTTTTCCCGCTCCACGGATGGTTGACCGATGCGATCCAGGAAGCTCCAACAGCCATGGCCATGGTGGTAGCCGGCAAGCTGGGCCTCTACTCCATAGTTCGATTTAATCTCGGGCTTTTCCCGGCACAGGCACGGTTGATCGCGCCTTTGATGATCGCTCTGGCCGTGATTGGATTGCTCTATGGAGCACTGGTCGCCCTGGCGCAAACAGATATGAAGCGGCTGGTGGCCTATTCGATCCTGAGCAATCTGAGCTTTTGTACCCTGGGCATCTTCTGCTTTGCTGTGGCCGGCCTGAATGGCGCAGTCTTCCAGACAATTAATGAGGGAGTTACAGGCGGCGCTTTCCTGGCTTTGGTCAGCCTCCTGTATGAGCGGTATGGCACTTACGACATGTCCCTGTATGGCGGACTCGCTTCAAAACTTCCTATGCTGGCCACGCTGTACGTCATCACCGCTCTGGCGCTCATCGGTCTGCCGTTGTTCAATGGCTTCGTCGGCGAATTTCTCGTTCTAAGTGGCAGCTTCGAGGCGCATCCGGCATGGATTGCGGCAGCAACCATTGGGGTGATCCTTAGCGCCTCCTACATACTCTGGATGGTACAGCGCATCTTCTATGGGCAGCCGTCTCCGCTGGCGGCGAATCGGCCGGCTGTGGATTTGAATGCCCGCGAGCAGCTCATGCTTTGGCCGATGGCTGTACTCATGCTGGTGATGGGTGTTGCTTCTCCTTACTGGATTCGGGCTATCGATGGCGCCGTGAGCGGACTTGCAGGGACCTCTGCGGGCACGGCCGCTGCGCCTGCCTCACAGGCTGTCAGCGCGGCAGCAGCCGGTCAGGAGACGCAATGAACGACGCCCTGCGTATCCTGCCTGAAATCGTCCTCACCGTTGCGGGCGTCCTGGTCATGGTGGTTGACGCGCTGATGCCCAAAGCATCGAACCGCAAGCCGCTGGGATGGCTGGCTGCTGTCGGAATCCTCGGCGCGCTGGCTGCCAGCTGGTGGCAATATCGACTTCCTCCAGGAACGGGCTACTTCGGAGTTGTTCAGACGGATGCCTTCAGCGTCTTCTTTCACATATTGATCGCGGGCATTGTGCTGACATCCGTGCTGATCGCACTGGACGCGGTGACTCCGGAAACGGAGGGGCTCGGGGAGTTGTTCGCGCTCATGCTTTTCGGTTCGGTCGGCATGATGCTGATGACGAGCGCCGTGGAGCTGCTGCTTGTGTTTGTCGCGCTGGAAATCTCCTCCATATCGACTTACATTATGGCTGGGTTTCGACGCAAGAGCGCCAAAAGCCCCGAGTCGGCCCTGAAATACTTCCTGCTGGGATCGTTCGCCACCGCGTTTTTCCTGTACGGTATTGCGCTCATTTTCGGCGCAACGGGCACGACGCGCATCGATGGAATTTCCGCCGCAGTTAGTGGAAATCACGCGTTCGGTCTGCTCCATGCCGGGTTGGCGATGATTATTATCGGGCTCGGGTTCAAGGTTTCGGCGGCTCCTTTCCATGTCTGGACTCCGGACGTTTATGAAGGCGCTCCGTCTCCAGTCGTTGCTCTCATGTCTACCGGGCCCAAGGCTGCGGCTTTTGCGGTTCTGCTGCGCATTGCCTACGGCGCGCTTCCGCAGTTGCATGGTCACTGGGTTCCGATCCTTTGGTGGCTGGCAGTAATCTCAATGACCGCCGGGAACCTGGGAGCGCTGCGCCAACATAATCTGAAGCGCATGCTGGCATATTCTTCGATTGCTCATGCCGGTTACATTCTTGTGGCATTCACGGCTCTTTCCGCCGATGGCGTGGCCGCCGCGAGTTTCTATGTAGTTTCCTATGGGGCCATGAATGTGGGCATGTTTGCTGTGATCAGTCATGTCGGCGGGTACGATGACCACCTTACTGCGATTGAGGATTATCGCGGGCTCGGTTACAGCTCCCCCCTGCTTGGTGGCGCAATGACGCTGTTCCTGATTTCTCTGATCGGCATTCCCTTCACCGCGGGTTTCTTCGGCAAGTTCTACGTTTTTGCCGCGGCGCTGCATTCGGGGATGGTTTGGCTGACGATCGTCGGCCTGATCAACAGCGGCGTGGCGGCTTATTATTATCTTCGAGTTGCCGCTGCGGTCTACTCTCGGCCTGCGGCCGCTGCTCCTATCATGTCACTCGAAAAAGCTTCCTTCCCGCTCCAGCTTGCGCTTCTGCTGACTGCGGCGGCGATTCTCATCCTGGGTATAGTTCCGGGCAATGTTCTCGGCGCAGCCCGCGCCGCAGCCCAGACCCTCTCGTCCGCCAGCGACAGTAAATAACTGCGCATAAGTCTGTTCGATTAGCGGGAACCCGCGGCTACACACCCTTCATTGCTTTTTGAGACGCATGCCCGCACGCCTTCAGCGAGCCGCCCAGCGTTGTTGGGAAGCGGGCCTGCGATCAGGCCTTGCTTCCCATGCGTCGGAATCAACCAGCGATGCGCCGGGTTATGTGCGGCGGTAAATCGCGGGACCCAAGCTTGGCCAGGGAGGCTGCGCCGGAATGCGGTGCGGCAAACGCCGAAGCGGGGGCGGTCATGACTTCCTTCCAGGCCTGCTGGAACTTCTCCATTTCGCTGCGGGTGCCGACGGTGATTCGAACATAGGTGGGCCAGACCGGCCAGACGCGCCCAATGTAGACGTTGCGCTGGGCCATGGCGGCGATGACGTCGTGGCCGGGGCGGCCGGTATCAACCATAAAGCAGTTGGTCTGCGAAGGAACGAACTTATAGTTGTTGGCGGCGAGGAAGGAAAATGTGTCGTTGCGGATGCCGGTGTTGATTTTGCGGCGCTCGGGAATCAACTCCGGAACCTGGAGGCTGCTGGTGGCGGCGGCGACGGCGAGGATGGGCATGGAATTCATGCCATAACTCTGGATTTTGGCGAGCAGATCGGGGCGGCCGATGGCAAAGCCGCAGCGCAGGCCGGCCATGCCGTAAATTTTCGAGAAGGTGCGCAGGACGATAATGTCCTTGTCCGCCTTGACGAGATCGATGGAAGGAGTGGCGTCAGAGAAGTGGATATAGGCTTCATCGACGAGAAGTATCGAGCCCTTCGGCTTATTGGCGAGTCCGTATTCGATATCGGCGCGGCTGGTGATGGTCCCGGTGGGATTATTGGGATTGCAGATGTAAAAGACTCCCGCATTCGGATCGGAGGCGATCATGGCGCGCACGTCGTGGGAATAGTCTTTGGCTAACGGAATCTTAACTATGTTTGCGCCACTTACTTTGGCAGCGTACAGTGGCGCTTCGTAGCTGGGATCGGCGACGACTAAGCTGTGTTCTTTCGAGGTGAAGGCGAGGACGGAATAATGAAGGGGCTCGCTGGAGCCGGCATAGGCGAGGACATAGTCGGGCTTGAGGCCCTCGGCGGTGCTGAAGGTGTCAATGAGCTTCTGAGTCAGCTCGAAGTCATAGCGGCCGCCTTCAGGGATGAGGCTGGCCATGGTGGCGCAGGCTCCGCTACAGGGGCCGAGGGGATTTTCATTGGCGTCGATGCGCACGGCGCCGGGCGGAATGTCGCGGGCGATGCGGCGGCGCTGGGCAAAGGCTAACTGGGATTCTGTCATGATGGGAACGGCGGCGGCGGCGGTTGCGGCGGCAGCCATACCGAAAAAGGTACGGCGGGAAAGGTTGGTATTCATCAGTGCCTCCTGAATTAGGTATCGGGCCTGGTTACTTACCCAACAGAGCGTGCGTCGGGCTACTGTGACTGGCGACTGCGATAACTTCGATTTCCACGAGCGCACCGGGAAGCGCGAGCGCGAAGACCTGCATGGCGCTGCGGGCCGGCTTATTCGGTTGATCCTTTGTACCAAAATATTGAGTGTAACCGCGCATAAATCCGGCGAAGTCCATTTTGCCGCCCTGGGCGGGGTCGCCGGCGAGGTAGGCGTGCATCATGACTACGTCGCCGAGAGCAAGGTGCTGGGCTGCGAGCGCAGTCTTAATGGCGTCGAGCGCGTGGACGGTTTGCGCTTCGGTGTCGCCGGGCGTGGTCCTGGCAACGGAGGAGTCGATCATGCCGCTGAGGTAGAAGGTGTCGCCAACCCAGACGCCCTGAGAGATAGGGAAGTTGGAATTGGGCATGGGGATGCGGGTGATGGTGCTTTGGGCGGACGCGGCGGCGCAGGCTGCGAGCGCGGCCAGAATGGCGATGGAGATTCGCTTAGGAAACATTGTTGCCTCCGTTCTGGATGCGTGCGCCGAGCTGGTTGATCACTCGATAAGACGAGAGAGCCGCGCCCTCCTGCCAGGCGACGAGATGGCTGGTGTGATCGCCGGCAAAGTAGACGCGGCGATCGGGGGCGAGGAGGACATCGAGGGAGCCGGGACCGGCGTGGCCAAAGCCGCTGATCCACGCGCCGAGGTTATACGGGATCTGCCCCCAGCTGATGTAGACGGGTTTCGAAAGGTCGTTGCCGTGGCCGGGATGGAGTAACTCGACGGCCTGACGGGAAGCATCCAGCTTGGCCTGCATGGTGGGCAATTTGCCGAAGGCGGTTCCATTTTCGATGGAGTACCCGCTGACTACTATGCCGCGCTCAGAAAAGAGGCGCGCGCTGGGGTACCAGACTACGTTGACGGTTTGCTGGAGATAGGATAGGCCGCCGTAAATTCCGTTTTCTGTTTCCCAGAAGCGGGGGGCTTCCCAGGCGACTTTATAGGCTGAATCGTAACTGGCGCCATCGATGGTTTTGCGAACGGCGGGGCTGAAGTCGGCGTCGAGGGTGCGCGCGATGGTGAGAGGCAAGGCGCAGATGCAGTAGTCGGCGGCGATGGTTTGATCTGTGCCGCTGGCTTTGTCGTGGTAGACGACGGTAACTCCGGAGGCGGACTGACGGATGCTGCGCACGACGGCGCCGTTGCGGACGACGGGGCCGAGGGCCTTGTGGAAGGCGTAGGGGATGCGGTCCATGCCGCCGATGGGCTGGAACATGGTGGGTTGCCAGTCGATGACTTCCTCTGCGAGTATGCCTTGCCATAAGTCGGCATCGAGGAGGGCGTGCATGGGGAGCGGATCGATGGCTTCGGGCATTTCTTTGCCTGCGCCAGGAGGTACCTTGAAGCCAGAACGCTCGGTGCCCTTGAAGAGTAAGTCGGGGTTGAGGTCTCCGTACTGGCGGAGGAAGGCGATCATGCGCTCGCGATCCTCGGCGGTGATCTCTTCGTCGAGAGCGCCTTTCTTAATGCACTTGGCGAGTAACTCGGAGACGTGGCCGCGGGTATCGTTGACGGCGCGACGCTCGGTGACGGGTGCGCCGCCGTTGAGCTTGTCGCATTGCATGAGGGCGCCGCGGGAGGAGTTGACTTCCACTTCGAGGGGAACGCCCAGCTGGTCGCAGTAGCCGAGCATGGTGCGGTGGATGGAGGGAAGGCGGGCGGGACCGGCGTTGAAGTAATTGCCCTCATCGAAGCTACAGGTTTGGTGGACGCCACTGGTGAACTCGACATCGGCGCCGGCGCGCACGGTCCAGTTACGGCCGCCGCAGCGTTCGCGGGCTTCGAGCACGGTACATCGGTAGCCGGCTTTGCCTAACTCATAGGCTGCGACGAGGCCGGCGATGCCGGCGCCGAGGATGACGACTTTTGTGCCCTTGCCGTCGACGAGGCGAAGTTTGGTGGATTCAGCGGAAGCTTCAGGGATGGCGAGAAGGCCGAGGGACTGCATCATGACGAACGCGGCGCTGTAGCCGCCGGCCTGACCTACACGCATCAGAAACTGACGTCTGGTAAGACTCATGGATTTGCGTTCCTGCCTGGTACTGGGATAACCGATTATGCCAGAGATCGATGGGCCTCGAAAAAAAAAGGCCCGTGGCCGGAGACAAGAGCCACGGGCTTCAGGGAGGCTAAAACAAAATTTT
>CAZSWI010000100.1:0-11775 GCA_964610635.1 uncultured Acidobacterium sp. | reverse complement strand
GGGTTTCGACGTAGCGGCGCTGGCCTTCGGCGTAGATGGTGTCGAAGGCGAGGGAGGATTTCCCGGAACCGGAAAGGCCGGTGACGACAGTCAGGGTATTGCGGGGAATCTGGACGTTGATGTCGCGCAGATTGTGCTGGCGGGCACCGCGTACCGTTATTTGGGTAATGGCCATAGCACAGGGGGAAGGACTTTGTAAACAGGAAAACGACTAAACGCGTGTATACCGCTTTTGTACTAGTTGCAAAACGGGACGTTCGGGCTAGAATCCGGAAAGATAACCCTTTCGGTATCTTATTCGGCAACGGAAATGCGGGCAATGTGGCCGCATTCTGTTGGAATGACATCGGACGGTTAAATTGACGGGCGGGCAGCCAGATTCGCGCATCTCACGTGATGAAGGGCTACGCAGCCCCGGTAGAATATTGGGGATTTATGCAGGACGCAATGAACACCCTGATGTTAATTTGCGCATCACTAGCCTCACTTGCCCTGGGAGTTCTTCTCGCCTATGGAGTTTGCCGAGCCGCGTTTGCGCAGTTTCGGCATCATGCTGGCCAGGTGGCGGCGCAACGGGCGATGGCGCAGGTGGTTGCGCCGGTATCTCAGCCCGAGTCGCTGTAAAGGTTTCGCAGAGCTGACGGCGCCGGCGGCCCGTGTTTACTATTCCAGATAATCTTGCGGTCGTTATACGTCTCGGATCGCCTCTATGGGATTGACGGGGGCGGGTTGTCCTGCGCGCACCGACATCGCTTTGGCGGTTTACGCTCATTCGGTTCTTAAGGCCTGTACCGGATCGACTGCGGCGGCGCGGCGCGCGGGCAGGTAGCTGGCGACGAGTCCGGAGAGGGCGAGCGCCAGGATGACGAGCAGAACGGTGGCAGCGTCGTAGCCGGCGGATCCATAAAGGAAGGCGCGGATAAGGCCGCTGGCGGTCCAGGCGATGCACAGGCCGATGGCAACGCCGAAGCCCAGCAAAACGACTGCATGGCGGAGAACGAGCCAAAGGATGTCGGAGCGCTGTGCTCCGAGGGCGAGGCGGACGCCGAGTTCGCGGGTGCGCTGGCTGACCGAGTACGCCAGCAAACCGTAGATGCCGGCAGCGGCGATAAGCAGAGCCGCGAGGCCGAAGATGCCGAGCAGGCGAGCGGCGAGGGTTTGCGGACCGAGGGATGTATCCACCACCTGCCGCATAGTGGTTTGCTCGGCGAACGCGAGGTTGGGATTGAGTTCATGCACGGCGTCGCGGACGGCACGGAATGCGGCTTCGGGCGCGATGCGGGCGCGGACCATAATGTCCATGTGGAAAGTGGCGAGGATGGAGTACATGTCCTGCCCGGGAACGAGCTGATCGAGGTCGAAGTAGATCTCGGGAGAGGATGCAGTTCTCACCGAATCCTGGTGAAGGTCGGCGATGGTGCCGACGATGGTGGCGGTAAGTTTTTTGTCGTCGTCGTCCCATTTGAGGCGGGCGCCGAGGGGATTGCGGCCATGGAGAACGCGGCGAACGAATTCCTGGTTAACGAGAACGGCGAGTGGCGCACCGGGACGGTCGTCTTCGGCAAAGCCGCGGCCGCTTGTAATGGGGATGCCCATGGTGGGGAAATAATCGGCGTTGCTGGCGCGCACGGCGGCGCCGACGGTGTCCTTCTTCGATGGCTCAGGCTGATCGGCCGGCCAGACGTCGAGGGTAAAGTGGCTCGCGGTAAAGGGGCGGATGGTGGCGAGGCCGACGGACTGGATGCCGGGTGAGTGGCGCAGCTTGTCCTGAAGAGGGTCGTAGAAATTGGTAACAATGTTGGATGCTTTTTTGTCGCCGCCTTCCCACCATGCTCCGTGGGTGGGCATGAAGATGGAGGTGGCGTCGAGCTGCTCGGGGGCAAAGCCGAGATTGGTGTGGCGAAGCTGCCAGAGGGTTTGGATGAGAAGGCCGGCAGCGATGAGCAGGGCGAGGGTCAAGCCGATTTCGCCGATGACGAGGGCATCGCGCCAGCGGGCATGTTTTCTGCCGGCGCCGGAGGCTGCGGCTCCGTCGCGGAGACCTTCCTGCAGAGGAAGGTTGGCGGCGTATAGGCCCGGGCCGACGCCGAACAAGACGGCGGAGAGGCAGGAGAAAAGCAGGAGAATCGCGCAAACGCCAGCGTCGATATGGATGTGGTCGCCGAAGGGGATGGCGTTGGAGATGTAGTGGCTGAGGATGCGAAGGGACACCGATGCGGCGAGGAGTCCGGCGACACCGCCGAAGAGGCTGACGAGGAGACTTTCGGTAAGGAACTGGCGAACGAGGCGCGATTTGGGTGCGCCCAGGGCGCCGCGGATGGCGAGGTCGCGACGGCGGGCGTTGGCGCGGGCGAGCATGAGGCCGGCGAGGTTGGCGCAGGCAATGAGCCAGACGACGGCGACCGCCGCGTCGAGGGCGTAGAGGCCGGATCGCACGTTGTCGGTAGCGACGTCGCGAAGCAATTCGACGCGAACGGGCTCGGAAGATTCACTGGCGGCGTATTCGTGAAGCAATTGTGCGTGGAGGCCGGAAATCTCCTGCTGTGCCTGTTGAACAGAAACCCCAGGGCGGAGACGGGCCACGGCGGACAACGAGGAGTTGCCGCGATCTTCGAACGAAGGATCAATGGGAAGGGGCGAATAGATTTCGTCGCCGGTGTTCTGCGGGAATTCGAAGTTCGGCGGCATGACCCCGATGACGGTGAAGGGGTCGCCGTTGATGGGGACGGTCTTACCGATGACGGATCGGTTCGCGTGGAAGACTTTGTGCCAGGCGGAGTCGCCGAGGATAACGACCTGGGCCTTGTTGGCTTTGCCATCTTCGGGGAGGAAGCCGCGGCCGAGGGCGGGTTGGGCGCCGAGGATGTCGAGCAGGTTGATGCTGGCGCTGATTTGGGCGACGAGTTCGGGATTGTCGCGGCCGCCGAGGGTGGGGATCTGGATGGTCCACCATGCCACGTCGGAGAAGACGTGGGTGCGGGTTTTCCAGTCGCGTACGTCGGGGAGAGAAGCGGGATCGAAGCCGCCGCCGCTGAGGGGATGCGGGGCAATCTGGACCAGCTGTGAGGGGTTGCGCCAGGGCAGGGGGCGGAGCAGGACCTGCTCGATGACCGAGAACATTGCGGCATTGACGCCTATGCCGAGGCCCAGGGTCACGATGGCGGTGAGGATGAAGGCTGGCGATTTCCTGAGTTGCCGCAAGGCGAAACGAAAGTCCTGTGCCAGCGGGGTCATGGGCCGAATCTCCCTGGTTTTTGGATCCGCTTTCAGACCAGCCATTGTAGCGCGGTGTTCGAGCAGCTCGACGGGCCGGAGCTATGGCGTGGCGTCCGACTCGAAGACGCGCACTTCGAAGGGCTGGAGCGGCAGGGTGACGGTTCGATCCGAATGCCAATGTTGCGTGGCGACAGGGTGGGTCGCGAAGGGTTGTTCGACCGCGAAGGCGGTTTGGGCCTTCGGGGGCAGCTCCAGGGATGACGCCAGATCGAGGCTGAAGTTCTGCGCCTGGGCGGAAGGGTTGCGCAGAGTGACGATCCAACCCCTGGGGCTCCACGCCGCCCACCCATAGATCTGCAGCTTGCCGGGATCGCCGCCGATCCAGTGGACGTCCTGCAGGATTGCCGCATGGTTGCGAGACCAGCCAGCTGCTTTCGCCAGGATGTCCCAGTCGGACTGGGTGAGCAGGGATGGAGTCACATACATTTCCTGTAATTGGGTGCCACTGCCGAAAAAAGAAAGAACCTCATCGGGGAAGTCGTTCTCAGGGTCGCTGCTGAGATCCTGCGCTTGTTTGGCATAGATCATTCCGTGGAGCATGAGGGAGTTAACAGGAAACAAGGGTCCGGCCTGAACTACGTTGCGATACGTTTGCTGGTCGCGGTAGGTGATCCAGCGCTGGCGTTGCGTACCGACTCCGGCGAAGTCGTGATCGTCGCCGCCGCGCCAGATAGAGTCTGAGTAAAACAGCCAAAAAGGGGAGGGATAGGTGCCCGTCGACAGGTTCATAAATATACCGGGCTTTTCTGAACGAATTTGATGGATAAGATGAATAGCGGCGTCGAAGTCGCTGTCGAAGACGGAACCCGGGAAGACCCGATCGGCGTTACCGGTGCCGTCCAGCTTGAATGAATTCACATTGTACTTACGGATCATTTCCGAGCAGATGTCAGAAAATCCCTTGAAGTACCTGGGGCCGGAGAGCGCGAAGCCGTCGCCGACGATTTCGTATCCCTGGGCTTCGCCATTGGCGATGCGTTCGCGTTTTTGCTCGGCGTAACCGCCCCAGGGAGACAGCCAGACGCCGATGCCGGCGTTATAGCTGGCGGCTTGCGCTGCGATCCGTGTAAATCCGCCGGGTAACTCGCGATTGAATCCCCAAAAGGAGTTGGGGTCATCCCAGCCATCGTCGAAGACGAACGAGTCGATCTTTACGTGGCGCGTCTCTTCGAGTCGGGAGCCGAAAGCATGAATGCGATCGAGAGCGTCGGCTTCAGAGTAGCGGTTCTCATAACCGATGTCATACCAGCTGTTGTAATTGAGGAAGGGGGAATAGGGGCGGGGCCGTTCTTTTTCTATATACGCGAGAAAAGCGCGGCGCAACTGTCCTGGGGGGTAAGTGCCGATGACGGCGGAGTAAGTGACGGACTGATTGGACTGCAGGGGAAGGACGCGATCGATGCCGGCGTCCACCATTCCGTTGTCCACTTCGGTGACAGATAGTGGATGTTCGAAAGCAAAGTACATGCAGTCGTCGGCGGCCGGGGACCCTTTCACGGTGCCGATGACGCGGGCCCGCGGGTCCTGAAACCGAAGCAGATCGACCTTTGCGATGGCGAGTTCGCGGGCGCCAGCGTGGATGGTAAGCAGTTCGCGCATATAACGGCTGTCAGACGGGATGAGCAGGCACCAGTGGAATTGCGCACCGGAGGCGGGGTCGGTCTTATTGGCGCAGAGCTGCTTGTCCGATTGCGGGGACGATGGCGTAACAGGCCGATCGTTATCCATGGCGGAGGACAGGAGCACGGAGCCATTTGACAATTTGATGGTAAAGAGTTGCGGGAGGGTGAGCGCGCGTCTCGCCGGCAGGTCGCGGATTGCCAGTTGGGCTTTGCCGGGAGAAATGCTGAGTGTGACGGACATCGTGCGGTTGGAGGCGCCAACGGTCAGCGGTTGACCCGGTGTTTGCGCCGAAGCAGCGCCAATAAGCGCTGCAAGCAGGATCTGGGGCAGCCAGAGAGGAGGCCTGGACAGTCCGGAAAAATTATTCGCGATCATCGACGGGGTCATTCGGATTGGGTTTTACGCCGAATGGCGAACGGAGTCAACGTGCGGAGGCGTCTTCACGCCGGTGCTCGATTGCTTCGTCTCATGTGGTTCGTGGCGATTCGGTTCAGGGGAGGGCCTTCCGCTCGCCCGCACTGGCCGGGCTTAGACGGGCAGCCGCACTTCAATTTTCAGTAATGGCGCCGCCAAATCGACCGATAGACAGGAAAGAAGTTCTCGGGGAGACGGGGAGCGAGCCCCGTTCATCCGAAGACCTGCAAATGAGCCTGAACAAACCGGGAGGATTCAGTGAAGAGCCTCGTGGCGGAAGATGAAGTGACCAGCAGGATGATCCTGAAGAATTTCCTCTCTCAATTCGGGGAGTGCGATGTCGCAGCTAATGGGGGAGAGGCGGTGCAGGCGTTTAGAGATGCGCAGCAGAAGCGCCGGAGATACGATCTGGTCTGCCTGGATCTGGGAATGCCGGTCATAGACGGGCAGCAGGCGCTGCGGGAGATACACAAGATGGATGTTGCGGCGGGAGGATCAAAGACGACGAAGATTATCGTCATAACGGCGCAAACCGACATGGGAAGCATTACCAATGCCCTGATGGGGAGGTGTAATGCCTATCTGATGAAGCCGATCGATACGGGAAAGCTGCGCGGCGAGCTAGAGGAACTTGGGCTGATCGGTTAAGACTGAGATACGGGGCAACGCGGAGGAGTTACCGTTCGATGGCGAACTTGAAGCTGAGCGCGAGGATCATGTTGATAGGCATGGGGCTGGGGATGCTGACGGTGGTTCAGGGATTTCTTTCCCTGCACAGCATGTACCAGGCGAGACGGATTGTGAATGCCATGAACGACGACACCTACGCCACGCTGTTCCTGGCGGGGAAGATGAAGGCAGTGGCCAAGGACCAGCGCATTGCCATCATCATGGATATGGCCGCTTCGAGCGACGCGGAGAGGGCGCAATATGAGGCGATGGTGGACAAAGCGGAAACCGACCTGAAGCAGATTCGCGCCGACTATCCGAAGAAAGATCCCCGGGACCGGGAGCTGATTTCCGAACTGGCGGGGCGGCAGGGCGGGTTCTATCAGGTCTGGGCGGAGATAAAGATACTGAGCCAGGCCGGCAAACAACAGGAGGCCTGGCAGGTGTATAACTCCAGGCTGCAGACCGCGACGGTGGCGCGACGCAAGATCGAAGAGGAACTGGCGGAGGTCGACAAAGCACGAGGCGACTCTCTGACACGGTCGGCGGTGCACGAAATGGCGCATGGCATACCGCTGATCTGGGGATTCCTGGTGGTGACGATCGTGGTGGGAAGCACGGGGTCGCTGGTTTTCACGCGTATGGTTCGTCACTCCATCGAACCCCTGGAAGCCGCTATTCGCGCGCTGGGCGAAGGAGTGCTGCGCAGCAAGGTAAAGGTCGTTACGAGCGACGACATTGGAAGCATGGCTGCGTACATGAACGGCGCACTGGAGCAGATGACAGGCACGGTATCGGGAATCGATTACTGCAGCGACAAGATCACGAGCGCCGCCGAGGAGATTCTGGCGCGCGCCACGCGCGCGGCGGAAGCGGCGATTGTGCAGCGCGACCGGATAAAGCAAATCAGCGACTCGATGGGTGCGATGGCGGAGGGAGTGCAACATGTCTCGGAGGATTCGAGCCGGGCCTCGAGCTCAGCCATGAACACTCTGGAGATTGCCAGGCAAGGCGGTCTGATCGTGAACGACGCGTTAGTCAACATGCGGAGGATAGCCGAAGCGGTGAATGCGACGAGGAACAGGATCGAGGAACTGGGCAGCAATTCGGAACAGATCGGCAAGATCGTGGCGGTCATCGATGAGATCGCCGGGCAAACCAATCTGCTGGCGCTGAATGCGGCGATCGAAGCGGCGCGGGCGGGGGAGCAGGGGCGCGGGTTCGCGGTGGTTGCCGGCGAAGTGCGCCGGCTGGCGGAGCGCACCACGAACGCGACGAGGGAAATTGCCCAGATGATTTCCGCGGTGCAGACAAAGACCAGGCAGGCGGTTGTGCAGATGAAGCAGGGAACGTCGCAGGTCGAGGCAGGAGTCGTGACCACCTCAAAAGCGGGCGCGTCGCTGGAAGCGATTATCGCCGCGGCGCAGAATGTGGGGGAGATGATCTCGCGCATTTCGGCGACGGCGAGCGAGCAGGGCGGGGCAGCGACGGGGATCAACGAGAACGTGGCGCAGATCGCGAGGCTTACGAGCGAATCGGCGGAGGACGCGCAGTTATCGACGAATACCTGCGATCGACTCTCGGAGCTTGCGGTTACATTAAAGCAAATCGTCAACCAGTTCAGCTTCCACCAGATCATCAGCGCTGGCGCATAGAACTGGTTTGCTCGACAGGTTGGCGGCCTTCGATCGCCACGGTGAGCCCCGCTTCGAGGGCGGGACTCGCGGGTGGCGCGATGGGGCCTTTTGGGTTATGAGACCAGCTCTCGGCGACACGCGGGCATCTGCGGAGGTTTATCGCCTTGCGTAAACCGGACCGGGCGTCCGCAGGGGCGGGCCGGATATGAGACGGATCCAGGCGATGAGCGCCTGGATATCGGGTTTGCCGAGGGTCGCGCCGTAGGGTGGCATGAGGGCGGACCGGTTCAGAGCCGGACCACCGTAGCTAATGATGGTGGTCAGATCGGAGTCGCTGAGTCGATTGAGGGCGTCTCCGTCGGCAAAAGGGTGCGGTTTCACGGCAAGATTGTCGTAATTGGATACGCGCGCCGGTGATGACTCGCGGTCGTGGCAGCGGGCGCAGTAATTCCGATCCAACTGGTAACCGAGCTGGGTTTGGTAGCCAAGAGCCAGTTCCGTGATATGCAGGTTAAGTTGCTTGCCGGACTTATCCGTCGACGCGGCTGTGAGATCATACCGGCCGGACGTGCCTCCGAGGGTTACAGTGGTGCTTACCTGGCCGCTGGAATCCGTCAGGCTCGCAGCCGGGTCGAACGTCACGCCTTCGAGGGGAAGGAATTCGACTAAAGCGCCGGTGACGGCGTCACCGTGGGCATCGTTCACTTGCACTACCAAGGGCCGCGGAAGCATCGCACCGGGCGTGCCCAGCTGTCGTCCTCCGCTGGACTCGACGATGGTTGAGCCGGTGGCCGTCGCCTGAAGCGTGGGCAGCGGAGCAGTGTGGTGCGCGCAGCCGGTGGCGCAACCTGCCGCGAGGGTCAGCGATACGAGGATCCAGATGAGGCGCTTCATTGCTTTGCCTCGCGGACGCCAGAGTCTTTCTGGGCCATGAGGAAAGCCGTCAGCGCGCTCGCGTCCGCATCGCTCACGTTCTGGTTTGGGTCGATCGTGCCGGGGCGCAGCGCCTGCGGATTCTTCAACCAGCGATAGATCCATTCAGCATTCAAACGCGAGCCGATCCCGTTTAGCGCAGGTCCGATGGAAGCCTTGTCCTGCTGCCTGTTCACTACGTGGCATGATTGGCAGGCGTACTTCGAATAGAAGAGTTGGCGTCCCTGCTCGACCAGCGAAGGAGAGTAACCGGTTATCGGCATCGCATCCCGATCGATATCCGGATTCTGGTACACGGTCATGAAGTAGCCGGTAAGCTCGGCGCGTTCGGCGCCGGATAAGTTGAAGTTTGGCATGTGCTGGATGAGGGTGGGGCGCAGAGTATAAGGGTTCTTCAGAAATGCATCAAGCCAGTTATGCTGCACGGCCGAGCCCTCCGAGGAGAGGTCGGGAGCCATATCGCCGCCGCGACCATTGATGCGGTGACAGGCCAAGCAGTTCAATTCCGCCATCAGCTTCCCTGCGTGTCCTGCAGGTTGATAAGTTGTTCCGGGCTGCGCAGGTATCTGCAACCGGGAGGGCAGGGTAAAACTACGGTCGGTGAGAGAGAGCAGGGCGGTTGTCAGCGCATCAGCCTGGCCGGAAGTAAAGTTATACTGCGGCATTCTGAGGCCGGGGCCAAAGGCCTGGGGGTGCCGAATTTTTCCGTTCAAATACGCGGGGAGGGTCTTTTCCATTCCAGCAATGAATACAAGCTGAGCAAAGGGCTTGCTGCCGACCCGGCTTAACTCGGGAGCGTAAGCTTCCGGCCTGGAGATGCCGCGAATCTCATGGCACGCGGCGCACCCGTACTCGATGACCAGAGCTTTGCCGTTTGCGATCTGCTGCGCGGTTGCAGGTTCCAGATGGACGTGTGCCAGGAGCTCGAGGTCGGTTCTGCTACCGACATAGGCGGATAAGATGTTGAGTTGCTGCGGGGTCCAGCGGTAGCGCGGCATTAAGGTATGGGAGTTATAGGTGCGCGGATCCTCGAACCAGGCTTGCAGCCATGCTGGCTTTACCTTGCTCCCGATTCGCGTGAGTTCGGGACCAGGTTCCTGACTTAGTGTCGGGCTTAGTTGTGGACCCGGGTCTCCGCCCGCGAGATTCCCGGCTGCATCCCGGATGGCGTGGCAGGAAGCGCAGAACGACTCGCGGTACAGTTTGGCTCCGGCGGCGATATCAGGGGCCGATTTCGAGGTGGTTGGTGTAGGGAGCGGGCTTCCGGGCAGCGGCTCGCTGTCAGCGATGAGAAAGGCTGAGATATCCCTGGCATCCTCCTCGCTCATCTGATAGTCGGGCATGGTAGCCGAAGCAGAGTATGCGGAGGGACTTTGCAGCCATGCGTAAATCCACTCGCGCGTGGTTTTGGCGGCAATATGATTGAGGGGCTGCGGATTGTCTGTAGCGGTCATTCTGCTGCCATCAGGCAGCCGGACGGTGTGGCACCGCAGGCATCCGTAGCGGGCGAGCAGATCGCGGCCCTCATTCAGCTTCGGGGTTCCGGGCAGGGCGACGTGGTGGCACTGCCCACAGGATGCCTCGAGATAGCGGGCCGGCAGGAGAGGTTCTTCCGGCGCGAGCGGGCTGTAATGGGCTTCGGCGACAGTGGTGGCCGCACCTTGCCCGCGATGACAGATTACACATCCGAACTCGTCGAGGCGATGCGGAATCACGGGATGCCCGCGAAACGGCTGTGTGCCCGCGTGTACAAGACTTGCCTCAGCCAGGCCTGCGTGGCAGGTCTGACAGCGGTCCGCGACGGCTAACTCCGGCAGCCAGATCTGACGGATGCCCCCCTGAAAGTGACGCTGCAGGGCGACGGCATCGCCGCGGTTGTGGATGAGGCGGAGGTATTGCTGCTGATAGCGTCGCCATTCACTGAAGCGATCTTTGGCGGGAACGATGGACAGAGCTATCAGCAGAAAAAAGCTCACCACGCCGAAAGGAAGAATCGGATCACGAAAGAAAGCCCGCCAGGAGGAGACGAATCTAGTCAACATCGATTGCACTCATCCCTTCCATGGCAATACCCACGACCAGCCGGGACCGCGGAAAAAGGTGCCGACGACGGTCAGGACAATCAACTCGAAGAGAAACCAGGTCATGATCCACCATGAGGCGGGTTTCGAAGCGAGACAGCGGCGATAGCGTTTGGCTGAATCCAGCGAGCTGGACGCTGCAATCAGCATGAATGCCGCAACGATGAGGGTGGGGACGAGCGCCACATAGACCTTGAAGAACAAGAGAAAGAGGGATAGCCCGAGCGATGCGATGTAGAAGATATTGAGGCGGCGCCGGCGGTTTGTGAGAAAGAGTCCTTCTGCCTCTATATTGACATTGAAGTACGGGATGACAACCAGCGCGAGCACCAGCAGGGCTGGAATCAGAATTCCAGCAACAATGGGCGGAAAGTAATGAAGCATTTCCTGCAGCCCCAGGAAGTACCAGGGAGCCTTGGCTGGATTGGGCGTGTCAGCAGGATCGGCAATCCCCTCGAGAGGCGCGTCGAATAACAGGGAGGCACAAATTAAGGCGACGACGAGGAGTTCAACAGCAACGGCAATGCGCAGCAAAGCTTCCGGGAAAGTCTGGACCTGTTCTTCGTCTCTGACTTTTACTTTGGTGGAGGTTCTGCGGGTGACAAACAAGACGCGCTTCTGCGACTTTGCGATGTCAGACCCTACGCCGGCAAGATAGTCCTTCGGCTCGGTCATACCTTCACCACAGCATCGTCAGGCTGGGAATCGCGCAGGGTCCCGGCGCTGGGCTCAATGCGAGGCTCGCTCTGCCGCACATAGAGGCCGCCATCCTTGCGGATTCTCCACATATGGACCGCAATCAACAGGGCGGCCGCCAGGGGCAATATCACACAATGCAGCACATAGAACCGCAGCAGCGCGTTGGCGTTGACCTGATGGCCGCCTAACAGCAGGAAGCTGACTTTGCCGCCAAAAACTGGAACCGCCGACGCGATATTGGAGCCGACCGTTATGGCCCAGAATGCCAGCTGGTCCCACGGAAGCAGATAGCCGGTGTAACTGAGGAGAAGAGCGATCAGCAGGAGTATGACTCCGATGACCCAGTTGAATTCGCGCGGAGGGCGATAGGCGCCGCGATAGAACACTTTGAACATGTGTGCGAAGACCAGGAACACCATGGCGTGCGCCGACCAGCGGTGTAA
>CAZSWI010000099.1:0-11806 GCA_964610635.1 uncultured Acidobacterium sp. | reverse complement strand
CAGATCGGCGAGTTCTTTTTCTCCGGCCTGATTTACCACTTGTTCGGCGGTCGTCCCCTGCCGCGGATTCATCCGCATATCCAGGGGCCCGTCCGCCTGAAAACTGAATCCTCGTTGCGCCTCGTCAAACTGCATCGAGCTCACTCCGAAATCCGCCAGCAGCCCATCCACTTTCTGGCCTGCCAGCAATTCTCCGGCTCGCGAAAACTCCACATCGTGCAGCACCACTTCCGGCATCTCCGCTCCCAGCTCTTCACGGAGCGCGTTCAACCTCGCCTTTGCCAGTTCCATCGCCACCGGATCACGGTCGAAGCCGATCAGCTTGCCCTCCGGCCCCAGATGCCGCGCAATCTCGCTCGCGTGCCCTGCATTGCCGAGCGTGGCATCCACAATCACCCCGCCCCGGCGCACATTCAGCATTCGGATCGCAATTTGTAAAAGAACCGGCACATGCCTGGTCGAACCTTTTGGCCCTTCCGTCATGTGCTCCCCCTGAGGGGTTTCGTCTTACTCGAACCTGGCCCCGTTCTAGACCCCGTTCTTCGAGAGATCGATCCAGTCGTCCGTCGTCATCGGCTCTTCTGCCATTTCTTTGTCGTACTCGGCCCGGTTCGAAACTTCGAGGTGCCACTCGTTCCCCGACACCACAACCTCCGCAATCAGGTCTGCCTTCTCGCGCAGGACCTGCGGCAACAACAGCCGTCCCTGCCCGTCCAGCTCCGCCGTCGCACCGTAGTAGTTCAGCCGCTTCATCAGCTTTTGCTTAGCCAGGTTGAAGCTGGGAACCGCCGCCAGCTTCTGTTCAAACTTTTCCCACTCCCGCATCGGGTGAATCTCCGCCACTTTCCCGTCCCGGCTGGTGATATAAAACTTTTCCCCCGCGTACTCTTCGTCGATCCGTCGCTTGAACTCCGCCGGGAGCTTCAGCCGCCCTTTTTCGTCGACCCGCGTAATGTGGCTGCCGCGAAACATCTCATCCCGTACCTAACCCGCCGTATCTAACCCGGAACCCCTCTGTATTCAATGGCTCCCGGCAGCCTCAGAGGTGTATTCTGGGCGCTGGGACGCCGTTCTCAGGAGGGTGTCAGCACCGAGTGGTTGGTTCATAGAGCTTGTTCTACTACTTACCACTTTCTCCCACCGAACGTAGCGTAACCGACCGGTTTCCGCGTGCAAAGCGGAAAATCGCGACCTCTGTGAATAACGAGTGACCTAAATCTCGCGGTTTCCGCGAGTTACAAGAGGAAACCTCACGACTTGGGTGTTTTCGCGCGTGCGACCACAAGATGTAGTAGCTATCGAATCTGGTTCCGGCGGCCAGAAGTTATCCCTGCAGCCCTTGCCACTGAGCAAGATTAGCGATATGCTTCGCCAAATCTTCGCCCCACCGGCTTAATCTTTGTCCCTCCAAATTCTTCGCCAACCACCCATTCCGATGGCCGCCTTCTGGCTGGCCGTTTATCGCCGACCGTTTTATCCCTGACCGCTTCTTCGCTGAAAGCATTTCCACTGAGCGCTTCAACAGCTGACCGCTTCTCTATACTGACCGCCTTTTAGCTGACAGCTCTTCCGCTGACCGCACCTCCGCTGCCTTACGCTGTATTCATGCGTCTCGACAAATGGCTCTGGGCGGCGCGCTTCTTCAAGACCCGCACCCTCGCCGCAAAAGCCTGCGACCTCGGCCGCATCGAGGCCAATCAGCAGCCCGCGCGCTCCTCACGCGAAGTCCGCATCGGCGACATGCTCTCTATCAAGAATGAGGGTGGGGACTTCGAGGTCGAAGTCCTGGCGCTCAGTGACACACGCGGACCAGCGCCAGTCGCCCAAGCCCTCTACCGGGAAACCGAAGTCAGCCGCGAAGCTCGCAGAAAATTTGCAGAAGAACGCAAAGCAGGACTGCACTTCACACCCGCTCCCGCCGGACGCCCCTCCAAACGTGACCGCCGCCGCATCATCCGCTTCCGCAGCGACGGTTGATTTGAAACGGCGCCTGATCTTTCGCAGTCCACTTCTCCGCTGGCCGGTTATCTGCTGACAGGTTTTTACCTGCCCGCTCTTTAGCTGCGGCCCTCCGCTGCCTCTCTACGGAATACTCACCGAAGACGGACTCGACGGTGTGCTCTCAATCCCCGATGCATCGACACTCGTGATCTGGTAACTGTAGGCGGCCCCATTCTGCACCGTCGTATCCGTCCAGCTCGGCTGCGAAATGGGAGACGAATTCATCACCGCAAATGTGCCGTTTCCCGTTGCCCGATAGACGTTATATCCGGCCACCGGATCAGTCGATGCCGTTGGCGCATTCCACGACAGATCCACCTGATAGGCCTGCGCGATGCCCGTGCCGCTGAGCGAGATTGAAGTGGTTCCTCCGCTCGTCGCATTGCTGGTCAAAGTCACCGTCCCGGTCGCCGACGACAGCGTGGTGGGCGTGAATAGCAAATTGAGCGTCGCCGTCTGGCTCGGATTCAGCGTAATCGGGAAGGTAATACCCGAGACGCTGAAACCCATTCCGCTCACACTGCCCGCGCTCACTGTCAATGGAGCTGTTCCACTCGCCGTCAGAATCACCGGCTGCGTCGCCATCGTATTCTCCGTCACATTGCCGAAGGCTACGTTGCTGGAGCTCACGCCCAGTGCCGCGGTTGCCGCATTCAGCTGCAGTGGGTACGTCACCGACACCCCGGCCGCCGTCGCAGTCAGCGTCGCCGTCTGCGCGGTGGTCACGGCAGTAGCTGTCGCCGTAAACCCCGCGCTCGAAGCGCCCGCCGCTATCGTTACCGAAGCCGGCGCCGTCACCGCGCTGTTGCTGCTCCCGAGGCTCACCGTCACCGGACTGCTCGCCGCCGACGTCAGCGTCGCCGTGCACGCATCCGTTGCCGCTCCGGTCAGTGATGCGCTGCTGCAGGAGACCGCACTCAGCGTCGCGCCCGGCTCTCCCGTGCCACTCAGCGCGATCGTCGGCGCGCTCGAAGCGTTGCTGCCGATCGTCACCGTCCCGCTCATCGCTCCCGTGGACGCCGGATCAAAACCGATGGTCAGCGCCGTGGTTTGCCCTGGATTCAGCGTAATGGGGGCGCTAACCCCCGAGACCGAGAATCCCGCTCCCGTGGCTGTTGCGCTACTCAGGATCAGCTGCGCGGTCCCTGAAGACGTCACCGTCACTGTCTGGCTGGTCGGCGTGTTGATCAGCACATTGCCGAAAGCCATGTTTGCCGTGCTCAGACTCATCGCCGGTATCGCCGGATTCAGTTGCAGTGCGTACGTTGTCGATGCGCCCCCCGCCGTTGCCGTCAGCGTCGCCGTCTGCGCCGTGCTCACCGCCGAAGCCGTCGCCATAAATCCCACGGTCGAAGCTCCCCCTGTGACCGTCACCGAAGGGGGCACCGTCACCGCGCTGTTGCTGCTCATCAGGCTCACGATGGTTGTATTCGTGGCCGCCGACGACAGCATCACCGTGCAGGCATCGGTGCCCGCTCCGGTCAGCGTCGCGCTGCTGCATGAAACCGCGCTCGGAGCAGCCACCGCCGGCGACGCGCTCTGTCCTGCTCCACTCAATGGAATCGTTGTATCGCTCGGTGTGTTGTCGACGATTGTCGCCGTTCCGCTGAAGGCGCTCGCGGAGTTGGGATCAAACGTAATGACCAGCGTTGCCGACTGACCGGGAGCCAGTGTCAGGGGCGTGCTGCCCAATCCCTGCCACGAGAATCCCGATCCTCCCGTCATTACCGCGTATATCGTCAGCGGCGCCGTTCCTGAAGAAGTCAGCATGACCGCTTTGGTGGCAACCTGATTCAGAGGCTCAGTTCCGAACGCCACGCTTGTGGCGCTCAGGCTGAGCGCCGGCGCCGTTGCATTCAGCTGCAGCGCGTACGTCTGCGAAGTCCCGCCCGCTATCGCGGTCAGAGTCGCGGTCTGCGCCGTGCCCACGGCCGTCGCGGTTGCTGTAAACGCGGCGCTCGATGCTCCAGCTGCAACCGTTACCGACGACGGCACCTTCACTGCGGAGTTGTTGCTGGCCAGGCTCACCTTCTCCGCGCTGTTCGCCGCGGCGGACAGCGTCACGGAGCAGGCATCGCTACCGGCCCCATTCAGCGACGCGCTGCCGCAGGAAACGGCGCTAACGCCCACCGCAGCCGTATTTGCCTCAAGATAGGTGCTGTCGCTCGACGCCCAGCCGCCATTGACCCCCCAAAGCAATCGCACGTAGAGGATCGCTCCCGTTGCCGGCAACCCGCTCAGCGTTTTCGATTCTGTGGCGGCCCTTGTAGATCCAAACGTATAAGCGCCGAGGTTTTCCGAACCCACCCCCGTCGTCCCCAGCCACAATTGATACTGGCTCACTGAGCTGTTGGTCGTCCACGTGAATGTCGCTGAAGACCCGGGCAGAACACTGCCCGCTGCTGGACTGATCACCGCCAGCGAAACGTTCGCCCCCCGGCTGGCAGCGTTCCTTTGACCATGCATTCCGGGAAGGAGGCAGCACACCAGCACTCCCACTAAAATTGGGCGCCATAAGCCAAGGCGGCTGACTCTCAAACCTATATCGAAAAAACCTGTGCTGGAAAACGGTAGTCTGTTGGTATTGCCAAATGCGCACGCCGCGGCTTCGCGAGCGAAGGGGGGAGGGACGGAATTTACGTGCATGCAACAGCACCTCTTAAAGTGCCGGCACGTGCCGTCTCATCTGCGCGCGGAATTCCTGTATGAATGGTCGTCCGTGGGGGATTCGGATCGGCTGCGTACCTGGCCCTGTCTGACTTCGGAAAAAGACCGCTTGAGTGTCCCGGTACTGATAAGCAGAAATACGCGAAACCTGACTCGCGATTTCCCGCCTAACAGCAAATCGTTCTTATGGGAACAACGTGCAAACAACCTTTCTCACTCGACTGAGATGCCAATGGCACGAACGCAGGATCAAAAAGACCACCTAAACTGGCTCATCTGAGGAAAAATTGCTGCTCGTGGAGAAGTCGTTATTCCAAAGGGGGCCGATAGGTCAATATAAAAACACGCTATATGAATGCGCTTCTCCTGGAAGTGAGCCTAATACAGATTGACGCATGCGCGGGTGCTCCTGGTTGCCTGTGCATTAGCAAATTTGAGTCTCCCACTTCGGGTTGCGCGCTGCCTCAACCAACCCGCATAAGCTGCTTCTCTCCTGCGGTTTAGATCGAAAGCCTGCGCCTTCTCTCCGTCGTTGGCGTGCTTTCCCGTTTCGGCGATCCACAACTGCTGGCGCTTCTTGTGGAAAAATCCGTCCCAACCGAGCAGGTGGAAAGTGTTGGCCAGCTAAATCCCCTACGAATTTCGCCGATTTGCTAGATTGAATCTTCTTTCGGGTGGTTGCGATCCTCCCGCAAAGGAGTGCTACCGGAGTAGCAGTGCGAGTGCCAGGATCACGACTGCCATTAATAACCGCCAATCGACGGTCAGGCTAATGGCCAGCCGAGTCCTCGATGGTTTCTCATCCAACGGCCTCACCTCCTTTCATTGGAACGGCGCGCAGGTTGTTGCGTGCGACTTGCGAGCCGTTGGCCGATCTTCCGAGCCAATTTCAGCGCAGCCGCTTTCACACTCTGAAAGAAGGTAGCTTCAGCCTAAGTTTTTTCAGTTTTGCGCGACAGATTACCGAAGAGCTGACGGCTTCACACCCGCTCCGCCTTCATATCGATCCCCAACTGCTGGCACTTCTTGTAGAAATGACTCCGCTCGAGGCCGAGCGCCTTCGCCGCGTTCGTCACATGTCCACCACTCCGTTCCAGCTCGGCCAACAAAGTCGCCCGCTCAAACTCCGCCACCCGTTGCGCCAGCGGACCTGTCCCCGCCCCAGCATGCACGTTCCCGGTCATCCCGCGCGAAGATAAGGTCGTCCGCTGTGGAAGTGCCATCTCCACCGTCGCGGCATCCACTCCATCCACCGCCAGCAGCAGCATTCGCTCCACCGCATTGCGCAGCTCGCGAATATTCCCTGGCCACGGATATCCTCGCAGCGCCTCAACTGCCTCCGGCCTAAACGGCACAGCCTTCCAACCGTTCTGCGCGCATACCTGTCGCGCAAAGTGATCCACCAGCGCGTCAATATCTTCGCGTCGCGCCCGCAGCGGCGGCAGCATGATCGGAAACACAACCACCCGATGATAGAGATCTCGCCGAAAACTTCCCCTCTCCACCATGTGCTCGAGATTCCGATGCGTCGCCACCACCACGCGCACATCCACCGCCACCGGCTTGTCCCCGCCCACCCGCTCCACTTCGGACTCCTCCAGAACTCGCAGCAGACGCGTCTGCATCGCCAGAGGCATGTCGCCAATCTCATCGAGGAACAGCGTCCCGTGATGCGCCTGCTCGAATTTCCCGATGTGCCGCTGCGTCGCCCCGGTAAAAGCGCCCTTCTCATGCCCGAACAGTTCGCTCTCGATCAGCTCCGCGGGGATCGCCGCGCAGTTCAGCGTCACAAACGGTCCCGCCGCTCGCGTGCTCTTCTCGTGCAGCGTCCGCGCCGCCAGCTCCTTGCCCGTCCCCGTCTCGCCGTAGATGCATACCCGCGACTCGCTCGCCGCCACGCGATCGATCTGCGCCATCACAAGCCGCATCGCCTCGCCGGTCCATACCAGCTCGTGCCTGCCAACGCGTCGCCGCAGCTCCCGATTCTCCGTCTCCAGCCGCTTCAGCCGCAGCGCGTTGTCCACCGTCAGCAGCAGCTTGTCGGTCGAGAGAGGCTTCTCCAGAAAATCCAGCGCCCCCAACCGCGTCGCCTTCACCGCCATCTCGATATGCGCCTGCCCCGACATCATCACCACCGGCGCAGCCACGCCATTCGTCTTTAGATCCTCGAGCAGTGCAAGCCCATCCCGCCCCGGCATCACCACGTCCGACAGAATCAGATCGAACGGCCGCGCCTTAGCCAGCTCCAGCGCCTTCGCCGCGTTATCACAAATCGTCGCCACATGTCCGGCCAGCCGAAACGCCCGCGCCAGCGACGCCAGCGTGTTCGCCTCGTCGTCCACAATCAGAATGTCGGCCCTGCTCATGCCTTCCCCTTCTCCACCAGGGGCAATCCGATTACAAAGCGCGCTCCGCCACCTTCCACACTCTCCACGCTGATCGTCCCGTTGTGATCGGCGATCACCGTTTGCACAATCGCCAGCCCCAGCCCTGTTCCATGCTGCTTCGTCGTGTAATAAGGAGTGAACAGCCGCTCGCACTCCTCCGGCGTCAGTCCCGCGCCCGTGTCCGCAACCGAGATGCGCGCAATATCCTCCGCCCGCCCTGCTGAAACCGTCAGCGTCCCTCCATCCGGCATGGCGTCCATCGCATTCAGCACCAGATTCGACAACGCCCGGTGCAGCAACTCCGAGTCGCCCAGAATTGGCAGCGCTTCAGAACTGATCGCCGTCCCCAGTTCAATGTCCTTCTCTTCGAGCGCCGGGCCATATAGTTTCAACACCCGCCGTACCGCCTCGCGCGCGTCCATTTCCAGAGCCACCGGCTTCGGAAGCCTCGAAAAGTCGCTGAACCTCCCCACAATCGTCTTTAGATTTTCAATCTCCGCCGTCAGCGTTGCGGCGCTCTCCTTGAATACTTCTTCGAATTCCTTCTTCGGCAGCTTCTTCGCCTTCACCATGTTCTCTACGGTGATCTGCAAAGGCGTCAGCGGATTCTTCAGCTCGTGAGCCAGCCTCCGCGCCAGCTCCCGCCACGCCGCTACTCGTTCCGTCTGCACCAGCCGCTCACGCTGCTCCGCCAGCTGTCGCGTCATATTGTTAAAACTGCGCCCCAGATCGCCTACCTCATCAAGCGTTCGGATATCGACGCGCGTCTCCCAATCGCCCCCGGCAACCTGTTGCGCCGCGCGTGCCAGCTCCTCAATCGGACGCGAGATGCGCGCCGCGATCCACAAACTCGCCCCCACCGCAAAAATGATCCCCAGCCCCGCGATGCCATACGCAATGTCGCGGAAATGCCGCTGAATCTCCACCATGCTGCGCCTCGAATTCGCAACCACCAGCACTGCCAGAACGTCGCCCCCGCCGCCCTTCAGAGGAATAGCCGTCACGCTCATGCTGTCCTCGCGATTTGCCGTCACATACACCACGCCCTCGGCATTGCCCCCATTCGTCCGAGCGTCGTCCACCAGAGCGCGGTAATGATCCGCTGTCCTCAGATCCTGCGCAACCCCCGCAAAGTTATGCGCGTCGAATGGCCCCGAAACATTCCGGTAAATCAGCAGCTCGGTCCCCGCCGGAACCGGAAAGTCCCGCAGAAACCCGGCATCCAGCTGCCGTCCACCCACCAGGTACAGTGGCGGATCGGACCCATTCACCGCGCGCACAGCAAACAAACCAATCTGTGAAGACCCGTCCGCCAGGTCTTCCTGCTTCAGAAACGCCGCCTTGCCTGCATCGGCAATCACTGGCTCCTTGTATCCAAACCGCGCTGTCCACTGCAGCGACGAGATAATGCTTCCGTCGTGCGCTACCAACTCCAGGTAATCGAGCCGATACTCCTGCGCCAGCGGCACCGCTACCGTCAGATAGCCTGCCGGATCCCCGCCATTCGCCAGGTCGAAGGCCATCCGCCGCAGCGCATCGCTGGCCGCCATCCGGCTCACCGCCTCCGCCGTGTCCGCCGCTCGCTGATTGAATTCGTGCTGGAACTGGCCCACCAGCGTATCCGTCTGCTGCCGGTCAAGATACTCGAAAACGTGCCGTACCCGCACCGACCCCGTCCACCCCACCGCCGCCACTACGCCGAATACCGTCAGCGCCAGCATCAGCAGCATCTTCTGCCGAAGTGTCACTTCCCGCCTTCCACCGACGCATCTGCCAGCAACGGTTCGCCGTCCACCGCAAGTCTCAGGTCGCGCACCCGCTCACCCACCGCCCACGCCCGCGGCAGCCACAGCAGCGGCACTACGGTCTCGTTATCCAGAATTCCGCGCTCCGCATTCCACAACGCCGCTGCATCTGTGCCGGTCACCGTACCATTTTGCCCCAATCGCAAAAGCATCTCGTCGAATGCCGCTCGCGGACTCCCCGCCTCCAGATGCACCCGGCGCAACTGCAATGGCGCCTGGTGCGCATTCGCCGGAGCCATTTGCACATTGAATCCAGCCTCATGCAGATTCAGCGCCAGCCGCTCTGCCGCCAACTGCATCGGAGCGCTCGTGTCCGACGCGCTCAGCGTCAGCCCTGAACCGCCGGTACCTCCGCGCAACGCCCGCGCTCGATCAAGGTCCTGCGCCGAAGGAAACAAAAACGAATACCCGCTCAACCCCTCCGGCAGCAGGCTCGCCGTCACTTCTCCCTGCTTCTGGAAAATCACGTTGTACAACGCCGTCCGATCCACCGCCAGGGCGGCCGCCTGACGCATCTCCCGGCTCGCCATCGCACTATCCGGTGCAATCGTCAGAGCCAGCAAATCCACCGGCCGCGAAACCAGCACGTTCAGGTGTTGCTGTTGCGCCTGACGTACCAGCTCCGGCGGAACCTCCACGATGTCCGCCTTCCCCACGCTCAGGTCCAGCCATTGATCGCGCACCATCCGCCGCGATCGCACTTCCACCGCATCCACAAACGGTCTTCCCGCCCAGCAGTCGTCATTCGCCACCAGTGTCAGTGCGCCATTCACAAAACCTGTCACCCGAAACGGACCCGTCCCCACCACCGCGCCCGTTGCATCCTGCCGTGCTATCGCAAATGCCGTCTGCCCCAGCAGCTCCGGCAAATCCGGCGCAGGCGAATCGCTCGTGAAGATCACCGAAGGCCCCACCGCGTGCGCCGCCCTCCACGGGCAAGCCGCACCTGCATGCGAACAAGTCTCGTCGAGCGCCGCCGCCACCGCGTCCGGCGTCAGTAAAGTTCCATCCTGAAAATGAACTCCAGTCCGAATCCAGAACTCCCATCGATGATCCGCATTTTGCGATTCCCAACGCACCGCCAGCGCAGACCGTGCCCCGCCCCCATCGTCCACCGTGGTCAACGTATCCAGCACCAGGCGCCGCGCAATGCCGTCCGGTGTCTGCCACGGGTCGCCCTCCGTCTCGATGCGCAGCGTCCCGCCATAATGCGGACGCGTCCTGGCGCACCCCGGGAGCGCCGCTGAAGCCAGCAGCAGACAAGCCAGGAAATGTCTGATTAAGTTTCTGATTTGAAGGGGCACGGCTTCAGCCGCGCCGTACGAGCCACGGAATGAGCCCGGTTTTAGCCGCGGAGGGAGGCCCCGCTCGGTTAGCCACAGTTTCCCTGAACCGCTAATTACAAAACGCCGACACATTCCACACCTCGTAGCGTAACGGCCCGTCTCGCCGCACGATCACCGTTGCGCTCGTGCCATCGTTCGCCGCATGAATCGCCGTCACCGCTCCCTCAACCGCCAGCGGCGCGCTAAGCGCAATCGCCTCGCGGCCGGCAATCTCATACGCCCGCAGACTGTCGCCCACCGCCGCCGCGCCCGAACCCGACACCACCACCTGCACTCCCGCTCCACATCCCGAGCGCATCGCCGCAAAGTCACTCCCCCAGTCATTGGCCCCGCTCACTGGTTTCAGAACGCGGTTCTCGATCAGCGTTACCTTGCCGTCCACGCCGCCCATCAGCATCCCCGTACCAGTCGGCCGGGGAATGTCCGACGCCGAGTAAAACGGCGCCAGCTCCATCCCAAATCCCGGCGCCAGGACGCCCGTGAAATAGTCGCGCAGCGCGTTGTAGAACCCCCGCTGCGTCGCCCCGCTCGGCCAGGGATCGTCGCTGTCCGCACACGCCGGAGCAATCTGCGCACCGGTATTCGTCCCGCTGCACAAGACCCCTGGAATGTAGGCATCGAATGAATGATCCCCCGCCGCCACCAACTCCCCGCGCATATCCCGCGGAAAAGGCCGCCCGTGCCCAATCCCAAAATGCTGATCCTCGATCCAGCTCGCATACTCACTGCCAGCCACCAGCGGCGCGGCATTCCTCACATAGGTCACAATCCGCTCCGGCTCCAGCACCACCAGTCGCTCGACGCCGCCCACCGAAAACATCTGCGCATCGAGCACCGGCTCTGTCTCCGTGATCATCAGATTCCGTCGCAGTGTCAGACTCGGGCCGCCCGTTGCCGCCGTCGTGCCTAGACCGACTGGCAGCATCGTCACCCGCGTCTCCGTCCCCTCCACCACCTCTGCGACCCACAAGCCACCGTGCAAATTCTCAGAAAGCGTGATTCGAATCAGAGTCGCGCTGTCGCCCCCGCCCGCAATCACTCCGAATCCGCGCAGGTCCCGCTCCAACAGCCGTCGAATCGCCGGGACCTCCCCACTCACCAGCGACGAATTGTTGCGGACTACCAGCCTTGCCGGACCCGGGCCAGCGATGGCCGCAATCTGCTTCGCCAAGTCAGCAGCAGGCCGCTCCCAGTTCGCCGCATGCGCCGTCGGCACCAGGCACACCCAAGCGGCCATCACCACCCAAGAACTACACTTGTCCATCATTCGCTGGGGCGGATTATATCCTGCGCTCTTCATCGCCTCTTCTCCTGCTTCCACGCAGCAAAAACCCACCTCGGCCGTCGAGTTATGACAACCGAGGTGGTTAAGAGCCAGCTCCCTCAAGAGCCTGTTCTGAACAAGCCGAGGCGCTGGTCCCGCTCTCTCACACGGCGAGTTAATTCCTGTTTGCGTCCGCATTGCCGGGATCAGCTTGTCCCTGGTTTTGCGCCGAAGGCGCGCCCGCCGGGGCGGCTAGACCCATCCCTTTAAACACATCGTTAGCAAAGAAAAACTTCCCATCCGACGGCACCATCACCATCTGGATCTTGTCCGACA
>CAZSWI010000098.1:0-11859 GCA_964610635.1 uncultured Acidobacterium sp. | reverse complement strand
CGACGTCCAGGAAGTCTCGCCTTGAAGGGCACGCCTTCCCAGCCAGCAAAAAAAAACACACAAAACCCAGCGAAGGCCAGGTTCACCCCGAGAATGCTGGTACTTGAAAATGGGTGACCACTCTATCGGGCTGGCCTGACTCCGCGACGTCTAAGAAGTCTCGCCTTGAAGGGCACGCCTTCCCAGCCAGCAAAAAAAACACACAAAACCCAGCGAAGGCCAGGTTCACCCCACAGCAAGAAGCAGACTCCCCTGTCGCCCGAAAGTCAACGCAACTCTATTCAGGGTTCACCCCAAAGTACTCCCCGTGCCCCATTCTGAAAACAGCCGCGTCCATACCTATTTTCCCGCGAGCTGTTCAGCCATGACCCAGGAGAAAGCTGAAGAGGAATCGTGCTTCAGCCCGTGAGGAGGCGGCTCCAAAACTAATTCAGAGCGCCCCCTGTCTAAGCCCCAACCAGCTCCACTTCCTTCCGCGCCTTCTCCCGCTCGAAGAACCGCTCCATAAATTTCGTATCGAACTCACCCCGCCGGAACTCCTCATCTCGAAAAATCCGCTGATGCAGAGGAATTGTCGTGTGAATGCCCTCGACGATAAACATCTCCAGCGCCCGGCTCATCCGCGCCATCGCCTCTTCGCGACTCCCGCCATGCGCGATCACCTTGGCGATCAGCGAATCGTAATAAGGAGGCACAACCCCCTCCGCATACTGCGCCGTATCCACGCGAATCCCGTTTCCGCCCGGCACGTTGAACGCCGTAATCTTCCCCGCCGACGGCGTGAATTTCTCCGGGTGTTCCGCATTCACCCGGCACTCGATCGCATGGCCGCGGATCGTCACCGGTTCCGTCACCACACTCGACAGCTTCTCCCCCATGGCGATTCTCAGCTGCGCCTTCACCAGATCGATTCCCGTGATCATCTCCGTTACCGGATGCTCCACCTGAATCCGCGTGTTCATTTCGATGAAGTAGAGCTTCCCATCCTCATCCATCAGAAACTCGACCGTTCCCGCATTCTGGTAGCCCACCGCCTCCAGCGACCGTTTCAGCGTCTTCGCAATCTCCTCACGCATCTTCGGCGTCACCTGCAACGACGGTGCTTCCTCGATCAGCTTCTGATGCCGCCTCTGGATCGAGCACTCCCGCTCGCCCAGCGACATCGTCGTCCCATGCTCATCGGCGAGGACTTGAAACTCGATGTGCCGCGGCCGCTCGATGAACTTCTCCATGTACAGATCGCCGTTGCCAAACGCGTTCGCGGCTTCGCTCTGCGCCGCATGAAAAAGCCCCGGCAACTCCTCCGGAGCACGCACCACCCGCATCCCGCGTCCCCCGCCGCCTGCCGAAGCCTTCAGGATTACCGGGTACCCAACCGTCTTCGCCCATTCCAGCGCCTCGCCCTCGCTTTGGATCACGCCCTCCGACCCCGGCAGGATCGGCACCTTCGCCCGCTTCATTGCCTGGCGAGCCTTCTCCTTCTCACCCATCAGCCGCGTCACCTCCGGCGGCGGCCCAATGAACTTGATGTTCGAAGCCCGGCACACTTCCGCGAAGTTCGCATTCTCGCTCAGCAACCCATATCCCGGATGAATCGCGTCCACATCCGCAATTTCCGCCGCGCTGATCACCGCGGGCACATTCAGATAACTCTCCGCCGACCTCGGCGGCCCAATACAAATCGCCTCGTCGGCAAAGCGCGCATGCAGCGAATGCCGGTCCGCTTCGCTATAGATGGCCACCGTGCGCAAACCCATTTCCTTGCACGCACAAATCACGCGCAGCGCGATTTCGCCGCGATTGGCGATCAATACTTTACGCATAGTTATCGGGGACGCACCGCAAACAACGCCTGGCCGTACTCCACCGGCTGGCCGTTCTGCACAAGCCGCTTCACAATCTCTCCGGCGGCATCGCTCTCAATCTCGTTCATCAGCTTCATCGCTTCCACGATGCAAATTACCTGCCCCATCTCCACCTGATCGCCGATCTTCACAAACGCCGGCGATCCCGGCGACGGCGACTCATAAAACGTTCCCACGATCGGCGACTTCACCACATGCAACGATGCATCGTCGTCGACTGCCATAGCCGCTGTGTCCGGCGACCCGCTCGCCCCTCCGGGATGCCCAGCGGAGCTCAGCCCCGTCGCTGAACCGATCGGAATCACCGCGGGCATCTGCATCGCCGGTGTTGCCAGAAGCCGCGAGACATCCGCTCCGCCCTCCTGCGCAAACTTGATGCGAACCTTCAGCTCCCCGCGCTCAAGTTCGAATTCGCCAATCTTGTTTTCCTTCAGGAACTCGATCAGTTCCCTCAGCTCTTTGATGTCTTCCGATTTCATCGTTTGTTCTCGCGCAGCCCTCGAAAAAACCTACAGTTCAATCCAGCTCTTCGTCACCGGAGTCAGAATCCGATGTCCGTTATCCGTCACCGCAACCATGTCCTCAATCCGAATCCCGAACTTCCCCGGCACATAAACTCCCGGCTCAATCGTGATCACCATTCCCACCGCCAGCCGCATCTCCTGCCCTGCCGCTACTCTCGGCTGCTCGTGAATCTCCAGCCCCACCCCATGTCCGGTGGAATGCGTGAAGTACTTTCCCAGACCGGCCTTGCGCAGAACCCTTCGCGCCGCTTCATCCACCTCGCCGCACGTCGCCTCGGGCTTTACCGCCCCTGCCGCGGCCTCCTGCGCCTCCAGTACGGCCTCGTAAGCGGCACGCTCCTCACGATTCGCGCCGCCAAGGTGCACTGTGCGCGTCATATCGGAGCAATAACCATTGAGCATAACACCGAAGTCCAGCGTTACGAATCCCTTCCGCGGCAGCTTCGCTTGCGTCGCGCGCCCGTGCGGAAGCGCCGACCGCGCACCCGAAGCAACGATCGTCTCGAAAGACATTCCCTCCGCCCCGCGCCGCCTCGCCTCGTACTCCAGTTCCGCTGCAATACTCACCTCCCTCGCCCCGCTCTCCATGCGCGACAGGATCGCCTCAAATAACGAACACCCCAGCGCCGCCGCTTTTCCCATCAGCGCCAGCTCGCCTTCGTCCTTCACCATGCGCAGCGCTGAGACCAGCGGCTTCCGCAGCGCAACAAAAAATCCCCGCCGCTTCCGACCGCTCAATCCGGAACGCATCAGCTCCAGATCCGCCACCGTCGTATGCTGCGGATCGAACCACGCCTGGCTTCCTGAATCCCCCAGCAGCGCGCAGCACTCCCGCAGCGCCGATTTCTTCGCGATCGCCACCCTCGCCCCGCGCGTCTCCTCGCCCGCCTGGGTCGTGTACCGGCCATCGGTGAACAGCACTGCCTTCTTCGCTGTCACCCCCAGCGCCGCATTCGACCCCGTAAACCCGCAAAGCCAGCGGACATCCGGCAGATGCGTCACCACCAGCGCTTCGATGGCCTGCTCCGTCATCGCGCGCCGCACGCCAGCCCAGCGCGCCACCAAGGGGTCTTTGCTTCGCATCAGCATCCATGCTAACGTCCATCGGCCATGCCCAGATATCCCCAGCGCCTCAAATTTCGGGCAGAACCGCCAAAGCAACCAACTCCAGCGAACCAAACCGCTCCGAAACAGACAGCCCGACGCCGAACCCGCGGCGTATACTCACTCCGCAACCCAGGAACCCAACACGGTCCAGATCAGGAGACCCCAGGCAATGAACTTTCTCCGCAGCTTGCGCTCGCACTACTATCTCGCCGCCGTCCTTCTTGCCCTGCCCGTTACCTCACCCGCGCAGACCCCCGCCACCATCCTCCACGCCCCCGAAGCCTCGAAGCTGCTTCCCGACGCCGTTTACTACGCCGCTAAATCCGCCAACACCCAGCTGCGCAACTCCGCGGGAATCCATTACTCCGACAACCATTACATCCTCGCCGTCCTCGTCGATACCTCCGGTTACTCCAGCGCCATCCAGGAAAAATACCAGGGCTACCTCCTCACCGAAGTCCCGCTCGCGTTCGACGGCCACCCCCTACCGCCCGGAGCCTACGGCATCGGCTTCGTCGGCGCCCATTTCATTGTTACCGATATCGGCGCCCACGACCTGCTCCAGGCCCCCGCAACCCATGACGACCACCTGCAGCATCCCCTTCCGCTGCAAATCCTCGATCGCCCCTCCCCGGACCTTCACCGCCTCTGTTTCGGCCGCGACTGCGTCGATTTCAGGCGAGCAAAATAGACCAATTCCATCCCCACGTGACCATTCCGTTCGGACTCCATCTAACAGAACAGGTGAATGGAAGTCTTCATCACCTGCCTGGTCTCGACACGGCCACCCAGGCAGGTCGCAGGGGCCTTTCGGCTTCCGGTCGACATTCGTCCTGTAAGAAGAGGATTTCATGACCAGGTTCTGTAGAACGCTTACCCTTTTCACCACCGGATTCGTCGCCGCAGCCCCGCTCGCCTTCCCCCAGAGCGAAGATCGGGGCCAGGGTCGCGCCGTCGTTACTGTCCTGCCCAAAAAGGCCGACGCTTCTGCCCCCAATGTCTCCCAGCAGAACATTCAGATTCAGGTCAACGGCAAACAGAGTCAGATCGTCAATTGGCTGGCCCTGCGCGGCTCACACGCCAGCGTCGAGCTCGTATTGCTCATCGACGACGGAGCACGCACCAGCCTCGGCCGCGAATTCGAGGACATCCGCGACTTCATCCAGAGTCTTCCCCCCAACGTCAAAATCTCCCTCGCCTACATGGAAAACGGGCGCGCCGTTTTTTCCGGCCCGCTCACCGCGAATCACGCATCCGCGGCTCGGGAACTTCACCTGCCCATTGGTGCGCCCGGCACCGATGCCAGCCCCTATTTCTGCCTCTCCGACCTCGCGAAGCGCTGGCCCTCCAACGATCGCACCGCCCGCCGCGAAGTCATCATGATCACCGACGGCGTCGACTACTACCACCTGCAGTACGACCCGGAAGACCCCTACGTCCAGGCCGCCATCCAGGATTCGGTCCGCGCCAATCTTGTCGTCTATTCCATCTACTGGCGCAACGTCGGCCCCGCCGATCGCTCCTGGTATGAAAACAACGCAGGCCAGAACCTTCTACTCGAAGTTGCCGAAGCTACCGGGGGCGATTCCTACTGGATGGGCTTCGGCAATCCGGTGTCGCTCCAGCCCTACTTCGATGACTTCAGTCGTCGCCTCAACAATCAATACGAACTTGGCTTCTCAGCGCCCCTCCGCGGAAAAGCACAAGTGGAAACCCTCAAGGTGAAAGTCTCAGCGCCCGACATCAAAGTCACGGCCCCGAAGGATGTCTGGGTCGCCCCCGCCGGCCCCGCAACCGAATAGCAACCCGCTTCACCCAAAATCAAAAAGGCGCATCCACGATGCGCCTTTCCTGTTCGCTGTTGCCTGTTTAAACGCTGTACGCTGCTTTTCCTGTTGCCTGTTCCCTGTTGCCTATTCCCTGCTTCTCCGGCAGACTCTCGACATCGTCCGACTCTGTACCGTCGCCGAGTCCGCCATACCGGCGTTCCCTCCTCTGATAATCCTCTATCGCCTCCAGCATGTGAATCCCCCGGAAATCCGGCCACAGCCGGTCCGTGACAAAAATCTCCGTGTACGCAATCTGCCATAACAGGAAATTCGATATGCGCATCTCCCCCGATGTCCGCACCAGCAAATCCGGGTCGGGCATATGCGAGGTGTACAAATGCCGATGAATATCCACCTCGCTCAAAAGGTCAAGCCGCAGGCCCTTGCTCTGCACCTCGGCCGCCAGCCGCCGGAATGCGTCCACCAGCTCCGAGCGCCCGCCATAGTTCAGTGCCAACGTCAGCGTCGTCCCGCTGTTCCGTTTCGTCGCATCCGCCGCCCACTGCATCCGCTCCCGGACTTCCTCCGGCAATTCCCCGATCCGCCCCACATATTGAATTCGCACGTTGTTGTCGTTCATCCGCTGAACATTGTTCGTCAGATAGCTCTTCAGCAGCCGCATCAGAAAGTTCACTTCCGCCTTCGGCCGCTTCAGGTTGTTCTCCAGCGAGAACGCATACAGCGTCAACCAGGGCAGGCCGATCCGCGACGCCGTTTCCACCACATACTGCACTGCCTCGGCCCCCTGCTGATGCCCGAAAAACCGCTTCAGGCTGCGCTTCCCCGCCCATCTCCCATTCCCATCCATGATGATCGCCACATGCTGGGGCAGACGTTGTGCGTCGAGACGGCGGTATACCGCTGCCTCTTCGGCGGGCAGTTCATGGACTCGGCTGGAATTGAGCGGCACAGTTCCTTTCGAGCAGCTCCCCGGGACTCATCTCATGCAGGCGCGGCCAGGTTGCGTCGCTGGCGCGAGGCGCCAGGCCGCGAAAGTTGGGAGCAGTTCCTTCTCTGCCGAATTATACAGACCAGCAAGGGCCGGCAAGACCAGCCACTCTGCGCCGAACAGAAAGTAATCGCTGCGATCCCGCCTACGCCGAACGCCGCCGTCCACCGGACATTTCGCGCACCTGGCTCAGAAACATCGACCGCTGAAAAGGATCCAGCTGAAGAACCAGCGGCGCAATCTCCGACAGAAAAGGATCCGCCAGCACCGCCGCAGCCTCACGCGCTCTTCGGCTCTGTCCGTCCCGCAGCAGATCGCAGATCCCGACCTCCAGGGCGCTCGCCAGCCGCTGCAGCGACGAAAGCGTCGGCACCGCCTTGCCATTTTCGATCTTCGATATGTAGGTCCGCGGCACCTGCATGCGGCCCGCCAGCTGACGCTGGCTCAGGCAACGATCATGGCGCACCTCGCGTACCGCGCGCGCCACGTCGATACCTTCCGCCTGCTCTGCACCCTGTGCTTCGCCCGTCACCAGTTGCGGAGACAGCGGCTCCGGATCATCGATCTCCAGCGGCTTGCGGCAGCGCCTGCATAGAGAATTCGATGTGCGGAATTGCACCAGACTACAGAAGTCGCAACGAAGTACCTCGCGGGCCTCGACTGTTGCTAGTGTAGTTCCCATAGATTGTGCGGAACGCCAGAGCGGGCGATCCGGGCCGGTTTTGGCAGGGGAATTGCGGCCGCGCCTCCATCAGCCTTTGCACTACATTGCCTGGAGGTTATCCTCTTTGTCAAGTGAAAACTGTGAGTCTTCAGGGAATTAACCAGGAATTGCCTGGGAAACCCGAATAAGAAACAGTATGAAAAAGGAATCGCCCCATGCCCCAACCCTCTTTTTCCCGCGAACGCGCCTGGTCCCTGCTCAACCAGCACACCCACTCGCCCAGCCTCATCAAGCACGCCCTCGCTGTCGAAAGTTGCGTTCGCGCTTACGCCGAACGCCATGCCGGCAAATCGGGCCTCGTCGGCGAAGACCGCGCTGCACTCCTCCAAACCTGGTCCGCCACCGCCCTCCTGCACGACTTCGACTACGAGAAGCATCCCTCTCCAGCAGAGCATCCCTTCGTCGGCGTCGCCATCCTCACCGAACAGGGCTGGCCCGAGGAAATCCGCACCGCCATCCTCGGCCACGCTGAGTACTCCGGCGTTCCGCGCGAAACCCCGCTCGCCAAAGCCCTCTTCGCTTGCGATGAGCTCGCTGGCTTTCTCACTGCCTGTTCTCTGGTCAAGCCCTCAAAATCCATTCATGAAGTCGACGTCGCCGGCGTCAAACGCAAAATGAAAGACAAAGCCTTCGCCCGCGCCGTCAACCGCGATGACATCGTGAAGGGCGCAGCCGAACTCGACATCCCGCTCGATGACCACATCGCCAACTGCATCGCCGCCATGCAGGCCAACGCCGAAACTCTCGGCCTCCAGGGAACTGTCGTCCCCTCATCCTGATTTCTGTCAGCTCCCGGCTACCAACTACCGGTTACATCGCTCCCGGCCACCGGCTACCGGCTCCCACCTGATAAGCGCATACTTCTCCCATGCTCCTCTGGCTCCAGGGACTCATCTTCACCGTCCTCGTCCCCAGCGTAGTCGCCTTCTACATCCCCCAGACACTGCGCCGCGGCCCGGAACCCGGAGGCTGGTGGTCCCTCGGCTGGATCGCCTTTGCCGTAGGCGCCGCCATTTATCTCCGCTGTCTTGTCGATTTCCTCGGCGCCGGGGGAACACCCGCAATCTTCTTCACGCGCCACGTTCGCGCCGTCCTTGGCGAGGAACCCAGGCAAGTCGTCCAGGCAGGCCTCTACCGCTATTCCCGCAATCCCATGTATCTCGGCGTATTCACGGCCATCGCAGGCCAGGCCTGCGTTTACCGCTCACGCCCGATCACCGTCTATCTGCTGATAACCGTAGCGTTCTTTCATTGCGTTGTGGTTTTTCTCGAGGAGCCGCACCTGGCTCGCGCACGCGGCCCCGCCTACGACGACTACCGCCGTCGCGTCCCCCGCTGGCTCGGCCTCCCCCGGACCTGACCTGGCGTACCTGGCGTCCTGCCTCCGAAGTTCGCTAAATGATTGTTTTGGTTTTGTGTCAGGGCACAGCTTCACACCTTGCGAAAAAACTCGCAATCTTTGAAGGGGCACAGCTTCACAGCTTGCGGAAAAACTCGATTCTTTGAAGGGGTCTGGCTTTAGCCGGACCGTAAAATCTGCGGAATGAACTCGGCTTCAGCCGCTGAGGGATGGCTTTTGTCTTATCGGCGACTTTTTCCGCAAGCTGTTCAGCTGTGCCGCAACAGCTGTAAAAATCTGTCCGGCTTCAGCCGCTGAGGGATGAGTAGCTTCGACGCTTCGAACGATTCAGGGAACTCAGAGCCAGGCCACTAGTTGTAAGGCGGCGGCGCAGCCGGCTGCCATGCCAGCCGCTTTTCAGGACAGATGTGCTTTGCCTCGGTCTTCGTCCTCTGCGCCGCATTGCGCGTCGCTCCCAGGCTGCGAAAGCAATGAACACAAAATGCATCTGGACTGAGGCTCGGCGGCGCATTCCCGGTCCGGGGGCCTTTGAGCAATTGAGCATGACTGTGCATAAGAAACCCTCAAGGATCGGTTGATTACCCGGGTAGTTAAAAAGCCCGACACGACCAGCGCTTCCTGCCTGATGTCCACAGGAAAACCGCGCGGAGAAATTTGGCGTACTGATGGAATCTGCCCTCGTCCACTACAAAGGTGCTTCCGGCGAAGGCCGATAGCTCCGGGACGCAGCGGGCACATCAATAGATCAAGCTTCCTCCCAAACTGACTGCGTTTATGTGACTGCCGTCACACATGTCGGGGCGAATCACGCTTTTGTCACCAACAATTCCCAAATCGGTCCGCCAACCCGTTCGCTCGCTCCAACCCGCACCTTCCGGGCGACTTGCGCCACCGCTCCCGCTCCGATACATTGGTGCCCGCGTGCTTCGCCTCAATACGCTGAACGACATCCTCTTCACGATCGCGGACAGCCAACGCGACCAGGCCATGCTGGTCCAGGATCCCTCCGGTGCGTGGCAGCCCATCTCCTCCTCGCAGGTCTATCAGCGCGTCCGCGCCGTGGCCACCGCGCTCCGCTCCTGGGGCATCCGCAAAGGCGACCGCGTCGCCATCCTCTCTGAAAATCGCCTGGAGTGGGCCGTCGCAGACTTCGCCTCCCTCGCCATCGGCGCCGTCGATGTCCCCATCTACCCCACCCTGCTCGCCGAACAGATCGTCCCCCTCCTCGCCGACTCAGGTGCGCGCGTCCTCTTCGTCTCCACCCGCGCCCAATTCGAAAAAATCGGCCCGCATCGCTCCGCAACCGCACTCGAACACATCGTCCTGATGGACGACCAACCCGTCTTCGACGCCGAGCATTTCTCGTCCCTCATCGCCGAAGCTGAAACACGCCCTCATGCAAATCCCGCCCAGCGAGACTCCGCCTTCGACCACGAAGCCCGCCAAATTCAGCCCACCGACCTTGCCACCCTTATCTACACCTCCGGCACCACCGGCGAGCCCAAGGGCGTCCTCCTCACCCACGGGAACATCGCCTGCAACGTCAACTACTCCCTCAACGAGTTCGACCTCAAGGCCACCGATTCCTGCATCTCCTTCCTGCCCCTCTCGCACATCACCGCACGCCATCTTGACTACGCTCTTTATGCGAAGGACGTCACTGTCGCCTACTGTCCCTCATTCGACAAGCTCCCGCAGACCCTCGCAGCCATCCGTCCCACGATCCTCGTAGCCGTGCCTCGCGTCTTTGAAAAAGTCCGCCAGGTCGCCGAGCAGCGCGCCGCCGAATCCGCCGTCAAACGCCGCATCTTTGCCTGGGCCCTCGCGTCCGGCCAAAATCACCGCGACGAAATCGCCTCTGGCCGCACCCCTTCGTCTCTATCCTGGAAACTCGCCAACGCACTCGTCTATAAGAAACTCAGCGCTGGCTTCGGTGGCCGCGTCCGCTACTACATCGCCGGAGGCGCGCCCCTCGGACTCGACACCGCCCACTGGTTCGCAAGCGCCGGCATTCGCATCCTCGAAGGCTACGGACTCACGGAAACATCACCCGTCATCGCCCTCAACACGCCCAACGCCAACCGCATGGGTTCCGTCGGCAAGCCGCTCCCCAACGTCGAGTGCCGCATCGCCGAAGACGGCGAGCTCCTCGTTCGCGGCCCGAGCATCTTTAACGGCTACTGGAAAAACCGCGGCGACTCAGGCGCCGTCGATCAAAATGGCTGGTTCGCCACCGGCGACATCGGCCATATCGACCCCGACGGCTTCCTCTTCATCACCGACCGCAAAAAAGAACTCCTCAAAACATCCGGCGGCAAGCTCATCGCGCCCCAGCCCATCGAAAACAAGCTCAAAGCCAATCTGCTCGTCGGCAATGCGGCCGTGGTCGGCGACCGCCACAACTTCGCCTCCGCGCTCATTGCTCCCAACTTCGCCGCCCTCGAGCCGTGGGCCGCAAGTCAGGGCATCGCCGCCAGCCGCACCGACCTCGTCACCCACCCCCAGGTCCGTGCCGAATATCAATCCATCATCGACAAAGTTAACGCCACCCTCGCCAACTTCGAAACCATCAAGCGCTTCCGCCTCGTTTCGGAGGAATGGACCATCGACTCCGGTGAACTCACCCCAAGCATGAAACTCCGACGGCGCGTCATCACGCAAAAGTACGCACAGCAAATCGCCGAATTCTACGCCGACCAATCCGTCTCCAAACGATGAACGTGCCGCCGCACAGCATGGCAGGCCAGCTGTTGATGACCGTTTGCGCATTTGTCTGGCCCGCGGTCGGCCCCGTCACTGCGCTCATCTGCCTGGCGGTTTTGTCGCGCTGAGAACGCAGCCGATTACTACGAATAGGGAATGATGTGAAGCGCGACCCTACACTCCGCTACGCCTGCACCCTGTACGCTGTACCCTGTACCCTGTTTTGAAGACCATGCCAGAAACACCCCCATTCCCCCTTACCCTCGACGGCGCCAGCCTCCTCCATCAAATGTTCCGCTTCGACTGGCCCGCATGGCGACGCGCCGATGCGACCGCCCGGCAACGCGCCATCGCACAAGTCTCCGCCCTCCTCACCCCCCTCGAACCCGGATCCGGCGCGCCAGCAAACCCGGAGGCGCATCCCCACCAGTCGGCCCTCTTCGCCCAACTCGGCCACAAGGGCGACCTCATGCTCATCCACTTCCGCGACACCATCGAGCAACTCGCCCAAATCGAGCGCGACCTCGCCCGCACCGAACTCGGCGCTTTCCTTCAGCCCACCCACTCCTACCTCTCCATCGTCGAGCTCGGCCTCTACGAATCGGCCTCAAAAACCTACCCTGCCCTCGTCGCCGAAGGCGTCGAGCCCCTCAGCGAAGAGTGGGATCGCCGTATCGGTGAAGTCATCGGCCGCCAGGCAGCCGCCATGTCCTCGCGTCTCTACCCCGCCATCCCCCAAACGAAATACGTCTGCTTCTACCCCATGGATAAGAAGCGCGGCGAGCACGTCAACTGGTA
>CAZSWI010000097.1:0-11929 GCA_964610635.1 uncultured Acidobacterium sp. | reverse complement strand
ACGAGCCCGGCCACAAGCTCCTCATCACCGACGGCGTCTTCTCCATGGACGGCGATATCGGCCCCGTCGACAAGCTCGCCGACCTCGCCGAGAAATATGGCGCCATCATGATGGTTGACGACGCCCACGCCTCAGGCGTGCTGGGCCGAAACGGCCGCGGGTCGGTCGACCACTTCCACTGCCACGGCCGCGTCGACATCCAGGTCGGCACGCTCTCCAAAGCCATCGGCGCCATAGGCGGCTACGTCTGCGGCTCGCGCGATCTTATTGACTTCCTCTACCATCGCGCTCGCCCATTCCTCTTCTCCACCTCGCACCCGCCGTCCGTCACGGCCAGCTGCATCGCGGCTTTCGATATCCTGGAATCCGAGCCCGAGCGAATCGAGCGGCTCTGGGATAATACCCGCTACTTCAAGTCTGAGCTCGGGCGCCTCGGCTTCAACATAGGCGGCGTCAACACCCCCGCCAGCGAGACGCCCATCACGCCGATCATCATCGGAGACGGCCGCCAGACCATGGATTTCTCGCGCGCCCTCTTCGAAGCAGGGGTGTTAGCCACCGGCATCGCTTTCCCCACCGTTCCGGAAGGCAAAGCCCGCATCCGCACCATCATGACCAGCGAGCACACGCGCGAGCAACTGGACCAGGCGTTGGTTATTCTGGAGAAAACCGCAAAGCAATTGGGGATTGTAAGATAGCCGCAGAGGCTGTGGCTCTATCCGCGCCAGATCAATGAAACAGGCTGCTGAAGATAATCAGCCCCAGCCCGATCATCGTTACCTCATGATGACCAGTGATAGCTCCGCCGCAAACCAGCAGGACTACGCCGAGCGCGAAAAGCAGATGTGAATCCGAATCGCATTCTCTTTCGATCGCCCCGTGCGCCTGATTTCCGGGGATTCTGTTGGGGATAGGGGTTTCCATAACGCCTCCTGACAGGACCAGCATCGGACAGTCACGTCCAGCCCGGCAGTGCGCTTCGTCAGCAATCGCATATGACAAATGTCAGCAGGATCGGGATGGCGGCGAGGCAGTGTATAGTCGAAAAATATCAGTCTTGAATTCATCGAACGCCGCGATCTGCGGCCATTTTCCCTCAATTTTCAAAGTGATTCGAAGGAGTGGAGCACTCGAAGATGGGTCGATTCCTTATGAAGCTTTACTATCTCGCAACCATCCCCATCAGCCTCCTGTTCATTCTCCATTCCCGGCGTATTCGCCCCGAGTACCGGCTGACCTGGTTCCGCAGAATTGCATTCGGCCTGCGCGTCGTTCGTAATAAGCACAGTATCCAAACCGGAACCACCTACAAGGCTGCCCTGGTGATGGCACTCAAGCTGTTCGAGATCCCCCCTGATGTACCAGGCGTCGTCGTAGAGTGCGGTACCTGGAAGGGTGGAACCGCCGCAAGCCTTTCCCTCGCCTGCCGCATTGTTGGCCGCAGGCTGGTCATCTGCGACTCCTTCGAAGGATTGCCGGCCGGGGATGCTCAGGATCGCGAAGCCGCCGGGTATCAGGTGGGGGATTACCGGGGCGCCTTCGATGAAGTCCGATCCAACATCGCCAAATACGGCGATATCGAGTGCTGCGAATTCATCAAAGGTTGGTTCAATGACACCCTTCCCAATTTCAACCGCCCGATAGCCCTGGCTTATCTTGACGTGGATTATGAATCCAGCATGAACACCTGCATCCTCAATCTCTGGCCTCACCTGGACGATCAGGGCTACATCTTCATCGATGAGTATGTGGGCACGGACTATTGCGCGCTGTTCTATTCAGAACGATACTGGAGAGAGCATTTCGATCGAACTCCTCCGGGCCTCATCGGCGCAGGTTCGGGCCTGGCACTTGGCGAATACTACTTCGGACCGTGGAGCGAAAAGGATGACCACCCCTTGCAGCACGCCACCGGGCCGGCTTACACCCGCAAGTCCATGTCCGGCTTCTGGAGCTATTACCCCTGACGACGAGGCCGCCGCATTCCGCGGCTGTTCGCGGTGGCAATGCGATTTACAGGCTTAGTTTTCATTCAGCGCGTGACGACCAGCCCAGGAATTCTCCCTTGCATCTCGACCGTATCCTCGCTCAAACCCGTGCCGCCGTAACCCAGCGCCGCCTCCATGTGCGCCTCGAAGACCTGGAGCAATTGGCCGCCCAGCACATTCCCCGCGGATTCGCTCGCGCTCTCCGTGAAGCCTCCGACCACGGCCCAGCCATCATCGCCGAGTTGAAAAAAGCCTCGCCGTCAAAGGGCCTCATTCGCTCAGACTTCGATCCGCAGTTCCTCGCCACCAGCCTCGAACAAGCCGGCGCAGCCGCGTTATCCGTCCTTACCGACGAGCCCTTTTTCCAGGGCAGCCTCCGAAATCTCGAGATCGCCTCAGCAGCTACCACGATCCCCTGTCTCCGCAAGGACTTCATCGTCGACGAGTTCCAGATCCTCGAAGCCCGCGCCCACCGCGCCGACGCCATCCTTCTTATCGCGGCCGCGCTCGGTCACGGCGAACTGGAGTACTTCACCCAAATTGCCCATCGCTACTCGCTCGACGTCCTCTGCGAGATCCACACCGCCGAAGAACTCGCAGCGGTCCGCGACATCGGCTGCGATGCCTATGGCGTGAACAACCGCGACTTGAATACCTTCGAGGTGAGCCTCGAAACCTCGCTGCGCCTCGCCAGCCAACTCCCGCCCAACTCTGTCCACGTTGCCGAAAGCGGCATCCACACCGCCGCCGACTTGCGACGCCTCCGTGAAGCCGGTTTTCACGCCTGTCTCATCGGCGAATCGCTCATGCGCCAATCCCACCCCGGCGCGGCTCTCGAAGCACTGCTCCACGAAGTACGCAACCCGGCGCCGGAAACCATCGCCGAGCACGTCTGATCGCCATGTGGATCAAAATCTGCGGCAACACGACCCTCGAAGATGCGCTGCTGGCTGCCGATGCCGGCGCCGATGCGATCGGCTTCGTCTTCGCCACCAGCCCCCGCCGCGTCACAGCTGGGCATATCGCGGCCATCATGCCCGAGATGCCTGCCGACCTTACCAAGATCGGTATCTTCAGCACCCAGGACTGCGACGATATTGTATCCGCTCTTCAGTCCGCCGGACTCCACGGCGGTCAACTGCACGGTGAACTCGATTTTTCTCTCGCGGAAAAGCTGCGCAGGCACTTCGGCCCGGCCTTCTTTTTGATTCAAACCCTGCACTGGGATATCAACAGCGATCCCTCCCGCGCGGAGGACCGCCTGCGCAACGAACTCCGCGCCGTTGCTCGCCATAGCGACATCGATGCCATCCTGCTCGACACCCGTACCGCAACAGCTTCCGGCGGCACTGGCAAGACCCTCGATTGGTCCCGCGCCGCCGATGTCCTTGCCGCGGAGGCCGGTCACCCTCGCATCATCCTCGCCGGGGGCCTTCATCCCGGTAATGTGCGCGAAGCCATCCTGACCCTTCGCCCCTGGGGCGTCGATGTCTCCAGTGGCGTCGAAACCCGCCCTGGAAGAAAACACCCTGAGTTCGTCTCGAACTTCGTTCGCGCAGCCCGCGGCGCATTCCTCGAAATCCAGCCCCCCACGATGCACCCCGCTCAAGTGGGTCCGGTGTAAGGTGAACTCATGGTCTCTGCTGTCACCCATCGCATTGCCGGCCGCTTCGGCGCTTACGGCGGACGCTACGTCCCCGAAACTCTCGTCGCCGCGCTTGACGAACTCGACCATGCTTACGCCGAAGCCCAGGCCGACCCTGACTTCCATCTGAAGCTCGACTCTCTCCTGCGCGACTACGCCGGCCGTCCCACACCACTCTATTTCGCCTCACGCCTCGCTGAATCCCTCGGCGGCGCAAAAATTTATCTCAAGCGCGAAGACCTGCTCCACACCGGCGCGCATAAGATAAACAACTGCCTCGGCCAGGCGTTGCTCGCCATCCGCATGGGCAAAAAACGCATCATCGCGGAAACCGGCGCAGGCCAGCACGGCGTCGCTACCGCCACCGTCTGCGCTCTTTTCGGCCTCGACTGTGTGGTCTATATGGGCGAAGAAGACATGCGCCGCCAGGAACTCAACGTCTACCGCATGCGCATGCTCGGCGCTGAGGTCCGCGGCGTTTCCTCCGGCTCGCGCACGCTCAAAGACGCCATCAACGAAGCCATGCGAGATTGGGTCACCAACGTCCGCACCACCTACTACCTCCTCGGCAGCGTGCTCGGCGCACATCCCTATCCCACCATGGTGCGCGACTTCCACCGCGTCATCGGCCGGGAAGCCCGCGCTCAGATTCTAGAGAAGGAGAGCCGCCTGCCCACAGCCGTGATCGCCTGTGTCGGCGGTGGCTCCAATGCCATCGGCGCATTCTACGAATTCATCCCCTACAAAGAAGTTCGCCTTATCGGCGTCGAAGCCGGTGGCCGGGGCCCAGCTCTCGGTGACCATGCAGCCCGCTTCCGCGGCGGCTCTCCCGGCATTCTGCAGGGCACCTACTCCTGGGTTCTCCAGGACGAAAATGGCCAAATCGCTCTCACCCATTCCGTCTCGGCCGGACTCGACTACGCCTCCATCGGCCCCGAACACGCGGCACTCCACGACTCCGGCCGCGCCGAATACACCTCCGCGACCGATGCCGAAGCTCTCGCTGCAACCCTGCGCCTGGCGCGCACCGAGGGCATCATCCCCGCGCTCGAAAGTGCGCATGCGGTCGCCGAATGCATCCGACTCGCGCCCACTCTTAGCCCGCTCGACATCGTGCTGGTCAACGTCTCCGGCCGCGGCGACAAAGACATGGGCATCCTCACCCGCGAGCTGAAGCTCTCCGAAGTGTGAACCCCGATGCCGATCCAGTTCGCCAGCAAGCCCGGGCTCGTCGCCTACATCACCGTCGGCGACCCCGATCTCGCGACGACTCATAAAATCGCCAAGGCCGCCATTGACGCGGGCGCCGACGTCCTCGAACTCGGCGTTCCATTCAGCGATCCGCTCGCCGATGGTCCGGTCATCCAGCGCGCCAGCGAGCGCGCCGTCCGCAACGGTACGCGCCTCCACGATGTCCTCGCCCTCGCCGCGGGTCTTCGCATCCACCGGCCCAACGCAGGCCTGGTTATCTTTTCCTACTACAATCCAATCCTTCGCTTCGGCCTCGAAAATTTCTGCGTGGCCGCCGAACAAGCCGGCGTCGATGGCGTCCTCGTCACCGACATGATCGTCGAAGAAGCCGCCGAGTACCTCGAAGCTCTGCGCCACCACCATCTCGCGCCCATCTTCTTAGCCGCACCCACCAGCCCCGACGAGCGCCTGAAGCGAATCGCCGCTGTCTGCGAAGGCTTCGTCTACGCCATCTCGCGCACCGGCATCACCGGCGCGCGCGCCGCCCTCGAGTCCGACGCCGAGCAACTCGTCAAGCGCCTCCGCCGCTTTACAAAACTCCCCATTGCCGTGGGCTTTGGCATCTCGACTGCCGAGCACTTCGCCGCCGTCGGTGAATTCGCCGACGCTGCCGTGGTCGGAAGCGCCCTGGTTGCCACCATCGAGCAGGCCGGCCCCAAAGCCGCGCCCGCTGCGGTCGCTCGATTTATCCAGGGTCTGCGCGGCGCCATACCGGAGCCTGCCGTGCCCGCCCACTGAAAGCCTGCTGAATTTGTTCATGTTGTTTTGAGGGTCGCGGCTTCCGCCGTGCCGAAAGGCACACCCGCGCAATCGGCTTCAGCCGCCGAGGATGGTTTCATCTGTAGAATTTTTCTTTAATCAGAACGCACAGCCACCATGGACCTCGAAACCCTGCGAAGAAAAATCGACGAGCTGGACCAGCGCATTGTTTTGCTCATCAGCGAGCGCGCCGCCGCCGCCCAGGAAATCGGCCGCCTCAAGCGCGCCACCGACCTGCCCGTGTACGAACCCAACCGCGAGCGTGTGATTTTTGAAAACGTCCGCACCCACAACCCAGGTCCGCTCCCCGACATCGAGCTAGTGCATATCTACGAACGCATCGTCGACGTCATGCGCGCGCTGCAGCGGAACGAGCTGGCGTCCCGCCCCGGCGCAGCGGCAACCGCCGCGACGCACAACCCAACAGGAAAAGAAAAATGATCGTCGCTATGCAGGACCGCGCCACAGAAGACGAAATCCAGTCCGTCGTAGAGCGCATGATGGAAATCGGCTTCAACGTCCACCGCACCACGGGCACTGTGCAGACCATCCTCGCCGGAGTGGGCACTCCCGGCATTTTCGACCACAAGGAATTTGAAGTCCTCGCGGGCGTTGCGGAAGTCATCCGCATTTCCTCTCCCTATAAACTCGCCGGCCGCAGCTTTCGCCCCGAAGGCACGATCGTCCGCTTTCCCAACGGCGTCAGCGTAGGCGGCGAAGAGGTCGTTGTCATGGCCGGTCCCTGCTCCGTCGAAAGCCGCGAGCAGATCATCGCCTGCGCAAAACTCGTCAAGGATGCCGGCGCGAAGTTTCTGCGCGGCGGCGCCTTCAAACCTCGCAGCTCGCCATACTCCTTTCAGGGTCTCGGCCTTGATGCCCTCAAGCTCCTGCGCGAAGCAGGCGACGCTCACGGCCTGCTCATTGTCAGTGAGGTTATGGAAATCTCCCAGATCGAGCTCATGATGCCATTCGTCGACCTCTTCCAGGTGGGAGCGCGCAACATGCAGAACTTCAACCTGCTGCGCGAACTCGGCGAGGTCCGCCGCCCCGTCATGCTCAAGCGCGGCATCGCCGCCACCATTGAAGAACTGCTGCTCTCCGCCGAATACCTCCTCGCTGGCGGCAACTACGACGTCATCCTCTGCGAGCGCGGCATCCGCACCTTCGAAACCTATACCCGCAACACCATGGATATCTCCGCCATCCCGGTCGTCAAAAAGCTCTCGCACCTGCCCATCGTCGGCGATCCCTCGCACGGCACCGGCCGCCGCGACAAAGTTCCCGCCATGGCGCGCGCCACCATAGCCGCTGGCGGCGACGGCCTCCTGATCGAAGTCCACCCGAATCCCGATCGCGCTCTCTCCGACGGCGCTCAGTCGCTCCTTCCCGAGCAATTTGTAACGCTCATGGGTACACTTCGCATGATCGCGCCCGCCGTCGGCCGGACCATCTAGCAATCATGGCCATCGAGCGCATCGCCATCCTCGGCACCGGCCTCATCGGCGCATCTGTCGGCCTCGCCCTCCGCGCCCACGGCTTCTCCGGCTCAATCGCAGGCTGGGACCCCAGCCCCGAGCAGCTCCACGCCGCCCTCCGCCGGGAAGCCGTCACCGTGATTGCTGGAGACCCGCTCACCTGCGCCGCCGAAGCAAACCTTATCATCCTCGGCGGCCCCGTCTTTACCATCCTCGAATGGCTCGACCGCCTCGCGCCAATCCTGCGCGACCACCAGCTCGTCACCGACGTCGGCAGCGTCAAGGGCGTAATTTGTGCCCATGCACGTGACAAATATAACGGGACAGATGCGAGCGGATCGCGCCAGCCCGGCTTCCTCCCCGGACACCCCATGGCCGGCAAAGAAGTCAGCGGCGCCGAGAATGCCGACGCCGAACTCTTCGCCGGCGCCGCGTGGCTCTTCACGGAACCCACCCCGGTCACAGGTGTCATCCTGAGCGGAGCCGAAGGCGAAGCGAAGGACCTCGCGGTTGCTTCACCCCAAAATCACCCTATCGCCAGCGAATGGCGCGCCTGGGTCGCGCGCTTTGGCGCCCGCATCATCGACCTCGACCCAGCCCGCCACGACGTCCTCTGCGCATGGGTCAGCCATCTGCCCCAGTTCGTCTCCACCGCTATGTGCGCGCTGCTCGAAGACGAATTTGCCGCCAACGCCGACCTGCTCCCCATAGGCGGCCGCGCTCTCCGCGAAATGACACGCCTTGGCGCAAGCCCTTTCTCCATGTGGCGCGACATCGCCCACAGCAATTCCGAAGCCATCGCCCGCTCCCTCGAAGCCCTGGAACAACGTCTCGCCCACATGCGCGAAAACCTCAAAACCCCCGAGCTCCGCGACGAATTCGAGCGCGCCAATCGCTTCCGCCTCGCCAAGCCCAACAAGCCCTGACCTTTCCGGTGAAACCCCCGCACGCATCGATCCTCGGAGCAGCCTTCGCTAATTCCTCTATCCCCGCATTAATATGTTCGGCATGTGCCAGCGTCCCGTGCTTCGCCTTCTGTCCGCCGCTCTCCCCTTCCTTGCTCTCGCAGCTCATTCACAGCAAACTACAGTCCTCGTCGATGTCGACCACCGCGCTCAGACCAGCCTCGACGGCCCCTGGCACTACATCCCCGATCCGGTCCGCGACGGCTGGGGTTCGAATCCTGACCATCCCAGCCTCAACGGCTACGCGAAGAACGCGCACTACGTCCCCGGCGGCCCGCTCGTCCAGTACGATTTCTCCAGATCGCCCACGCTCGATGTCCCGGGCGACTGGAACTCGCAGAAGGATTCGCTCTTCTATTACGAGGGCCTGCTCTGGTATCAGCGCGATTTCACCGCTCACCCCAAACCGCACACGCATCTCTTCCTGCACTTCGGTTCCGTCAATTATGCTGCGCACATGTTCGTCAACGGCCAGCCCGTCTGCGACCACGAAGGCGGTTTCACCCCCTTCGACTGCGAAATCACCGATGTGGTCAAGGATGGTGACAACTTCATCGTCGCTGCCGTCGACGATCAGCGCGAAGTTCCCCGCGTGCCCACCGTCAGATTCGACTGGTGGAATTACGGCGGCATCACGCGTTCCGTCTCTCTCGTCGAAGTCCCGGAAACTTACATTGATGATTACTCGCTCCAGCTCAAACGCGGCACCGCCAACACGCTCGAAGGATATGTACACGTAATGGGCACCGCTGCCCAAACCCGTGTCACCCTCCGCATTCCCGATCTGCGTGTCGAAAAAGACGCAGTGACAGATACAAATGGCCGGGCTGATTTCTCCTTTGACGCTCAGGGCCTCGAGCTCTGGTCGCCCGAGCATCCACGCCTCTACAAAATCGACATCTCCGCCGGGCCCGATCGGCTCACTGACGAAGTCGGCTTCCGCACCATCGAGGTGCAGGGCGATCAGATCCTCCTCAACGGCAAGCCCGTCTTCCTGCGCGGCGTCAGCTTTCACGACGAAGCACCCTTCCGCTCCGGACGCTCCTGGTCCGACAAGGATGCGGAGACCCTCCTCGGCTGGGCGCACGAGCTCCACTGCAACTTTGTCCGCATGGCCCACTACCCCCACACCGAGAATGAAATCCGGGTCGCGGACAAGCTCGGCATCATGGTCTGGTCCGAGATTCCCGTCTACTGGGGGATCGACTGGACCAATCCCCACACTCTCGACGTTGCCAAGCAGCAACTAGACGAACTGATCCGACGCGACCACAACCACGCCTCTGTCATTCTCTGGTCCATGTCCAACGAAACCCCGGAGAGCCCCGAGCGCAACGCCTTCATACACAAGCTCGTCGTGGAAGCGCGCAGTGAAGATCCCACTCGCCTCATCACTTCGGCCTTCGTTACACACTTCAACGGAAACACGGCTACCCTCGACGATCCGCTCGGGCAGGATCTCGATGTCCTCGGTTACAACGAATATTTAGGCTGGTATCAGGGCAAGCCCGCCGACGTTCCCAACCACACCTGGCAGAATCCGCTCGGCAAGCCGGTGATCATGAGCGAATTTGGCGCAGGCGCAAAGGCTGGCCTGCACGGCCCCGATACGGAAATGTTCACGGAGGAATACCAGGACAATGTGTTCCGGCAGCAGTTCCAGATGCTCGACAAGATTCCCTTCCTGCGCGGCATGTCGCCCTGGGTCCTGATGGATTTCCGCAGTCCCATGCGCCAGCTCCCCGGCATCCAGGACGACTACAACCGGAAAGGCCTCGTCTCAGACAAAGGCGAAAAGAAGAAAGCTTTCTTCACGCTGCAGGACTACTACGCCCACAAGCAACAGTGACAGGCACAATTATGGCGAATGAACGGGGACTGTCATCCTGAGCGAATCTGAAGACCTCGGGCTTCGCCTTCGCTTTCCTGTTCTGCACTGCCTACTGCGTGCTTTTAGGCTCCAAGCCGCCCCAGCCCAATCCCAATCACGTAGGTAGCGACGCCTTCCACCGCGCCCACCAGCGTCATCTCGAGTCCACTGGCCCACCATGAGCGCACGGTAATCAGCGACTTCGCCGCGCCCACCGCAAAATGCGCAATCAGCGAAACAATCGCCGACAGGATCACCGCCGGATAGCCGCTCAGAAAAAAGAACGGTACGATAGGAATGAACGCGCCCACCGCGGTCGAGAGCGCTCCTGACCAGGCTGAGACCAGCGGTTGACTCAGCCCCTCTTCTGTCATATTCAGCCGCTCCGCCGCCAGCGCACGCATGAATTTCTCCGGAGACTCAGCCAGATGCTCCACCACGTGGTCCGCATCGTCGCGTGGAATCCCCTTCACCTGGTAGTAAAGCGAGAGCATCTCGCGCGCCTCGGGACCATTCATCTCGATGGCCTCGCGCTCACGCGACAGCTCCGCCTCATAAATCTCGCGCTCGCTCTTCGCGGCCAGATACGCGCCGGATCCCATCGAGAGCGCGCTCGCAACCATGCCCGCGATTCCCGAGAGCAGCACCCAGTGGCTGTTGCCAAGCGTTGCGCCTGAAACTCCGGACACAATGCCAAAGATCGCGCCCAGCCCGTCGTTCACACCGTAAATCGCGTCGCCAATCCATCCAGCGGTTTGCTTTCCAGACTGATTGCGCCGCGTCAGCAGCTCGTCCAGCTCTTTGCGCGCCGCGTCCGAGCTGGTCGCCATCTTCGGATAGCGATGCCGGATCAGCTCGCTCAACTCACGATAGTGTTCCTGCTCGTCCGCGATCACCTGACTCAGAATTGCGACACTCGGCTCGTCTCCCAGCTCCTTCAGCTGCTGCCCATACCGCGCAATGTCGCGGCTCTCATCGATTTCCAGCCGCCGCAGAGCCATCTGCGGACCGCCCAGCCGGTTCACCAGCGTATCGGCATCGCCGCTGGCCTTGCCGTCGTACTTCGGCAATTCCGCACCCAGCTCATGAATCCTTTTCGCCCACAGCGCCGCATGCTGCGCCTCCGCCTCAGCTATATGCCGCAGCGTCTTCCTGCGGATCGAATCGTCGTCGCGTTCGGCCAGGGTGTTGTACGTGTGGTAGCCACGCATCTCCGCCTGCCAGTTCTCGCTCAGCGCCTCCAGCACCTTCTGTTCTTTTTGCGACAGGGTCTGCGCCATGCTCTGTTAGCTCCCGATCCGATAGCTGAAACCGAAACGCCCGATCTGAATCGCCGAGCGATCCGCCGGCGGCCAGATACGAAACGATTCTACCCGCGTCACGCCAGTCATCATCGTGGCCAGCACGCCGCCCTCGGCCTTTCCCGTGGCCGCGTCGAAAAAGTGAATCAGCAGCCCATTGTCAGTATGCTCAGAGCCCAGCACGTACTCGCCCGGCGCCAGCTTCACATCCGCGCCCAGCCTGAGCGGCACCTGTGTGAGAAAAAAATGTGAGTACTTTCCCTCGGCTGAATACCCGGCTGTGATCAGCACCACGCCCGCAATAAATTTCCCATGCCGATTCGTGATGCCCGAGGCAGTGCGCATCTCAGTCTCAATCCTCTCCTTCACGACCGGCGCCCGCGCGGGAATCACCGACCGCAACTCGGCATCGCTGGCCTGATGCCACTGGGCAGCACGCATAGCCTGTGTATGCCCGCAAGACGCGATCACCATCGTCAGACACACCGCAACGAACGTTGCACCTTGAATCGTGACTGTACCCTTGCGTCTCATCGTATCCCCGTGCCCTGAGCCCTGTACCCATTACCCTTTACCCTGTCCCTCAATCCAGATGCACCAAACCACGCTGCAGAGCCGTGGTCGCCGCCTGCGTCCGATCCTCCACGCCCATCTTGCTCAGCAGACTGTTCACGT
>CAZSWI010000096.1:0-11964 GCA_964610635.1 uncultured Acidobacterium sp. | reverse complement strand
TCACCGACGACGGCGGCTCCAGCGGCCGCCTTCGTCGCGACTTCAACATGCTGCCCCCCGGCGACCTGCGCAACTGCATGGTTGCGCTCTCCGAAGACGAGCGCCTCATCTCCCGCCTCTTCCGTCACCGCTTCCGCAACGGAGGCGACCTCGAAGGCCACAACTTCGGCAACCTCTTCATCGCCGCCCTCACCGAGATGACCGGCGACTTCGCCCAGGCCATCCGCCTCTCCGCCGAAATCCTCGCCACCCGCGGACACATCTTCCCCGCAACAGCGGCCAACGTCACCGTCGTCGCCCGCATGGAAGACGGCTCCGTCGTCCGCGGCGAGACTCAGATCACCGCCAGCCGCCAGCGCATCGTCGAGCTCACCCTCGACCCGCCTCATCCGCCCCCGCCGCCCGAAACCCTCGCCGCCATTGCCGCCGCCGACCTCATCACCATCGGCCCCGGCTCGCTCTACACCAGCATCGTCACCAATCTTCTCGTCGACGGCATCCCCGAAGCCCTCGGCGCCGCCCAGGCCACGCGCGTCTTCATCTGCAATCTCATGACCCAGGCCAATGAGAGTCTGCACCTCACCGCCTCGCAGCATATCGAGCGCATCTACGAGCACGCCGGCCGCCCCATTTTCGACTACGCGCTGGTCAATACCGCCCCCGTCTCGCGCGAACTCCGCGAGCGCTATGCCGCCGAAGGCGCCGAAGCCACCATCGCCGACGTCGACATGATCGAATCCCTCGGCATCCAGTGCATTACCGGCAACTTCGCCGACGAGGGCAACGTGCTGCGCCACGCCGCCGACCGCGTCACGGATGCGCTGCTGGCGCTGCCGGTCCGAGCTGCAGCCGTCGGCGCGCGCTAAGTTGCCGGCCAAGTGGTTCCCACGCGGCACGCCATTGAGGAATCCGTAGACCTCGCGCATGAGATTTTCGACCGGGTATTCCGCAAGGTGCCAGATCGGATCGAAGCGAAGTGATGGCTGCTTTATCGTTGCGATCATCAGTGGTACCCGCAACAGTGGGCGACAGTGAGGAAAGCCAACATGATTGACACCCTCCGAAGCGCCCTGAAGATCGGCGTTCAGCGCACAGCGTACACGAATCGTCGTTCGCGGCCAGAGCGTGGCCAGGACCCTCAGGCGTCTATGGAGCTTCCCACGTCAGCGCATAAATCTCCGTGCCGCCTCCAGTATCGTGCAGCACCAGCACGTCGTTCTGCGGAGTCAGCGCAAACCATCCGTCCATCAGACCGGTTCCACGAAAGTCTTTGAGGCTGACAACCCGTTTCGGCTCGCCTCCCGTGACCGCAACGCGGAAGACACCGACATCATGGTCAATGCGGGCAAAGTAGACGTACCGGCTGTCGGAGGACCATTGCGGCCATGTGATGGAACTTCCCCGGGCCAGCTCGGTCCAGGCCTGCGTTCGCAAATTGAATACCAACAGTTTTTGAATATCGTTGGAAAGCGCGACAATCCAGCGTCCATCGGGTGACATCCGGCTGGTGTTGAAGCCGCGCGATCCTGCCACGGTTGCAATCGTTCCTTTCTGCAGGTTCAGGATCTGGATCGTGCCGGTCTCTCCGCCGGCGCCCTTGAAGACGAGGAAATTGCCATCCGGCGACCAGGTGGGGTCCGCTCCTTCTCCGATGGGATCGATGCGCCGGGGCTCGCCTCCGTCCGCGGAGACTCTATAGCTGTGCCAGCTTTGTCCGGCATACATGCCAATGAAGGCAATTTGATTGCCGTCGGGAGACCAGGCGGGTGTCGCGGCGAACAGCGGCTGGGAGCTCAGGCGCAGGGGCTCGCTGCCATCAATGCGGCTGCGCCACAGTTCACCCATCGGAAAGGTCACATAGGCGATCCAGTTGCCGTCGCGGGAGAAAGTGACGCCTTCGGCCGAGAGTCCGGAGAGCCACGGAGAGAAGGTCTTGGCGTGCGCATCGTAGCGCATCAGCTCGCCGTGCTTGAGAGAACTGAGCGCGAAGATGGTTTTGCCGTCGGGGCTAAGGGTGTGGACGAAGTATCGGATCGGCCCGGTGGTGAGGCTGGTGGGCAGCGGCGAAGCCCGATGGAAGAAACTCGCCTTTTCCCGAACCGCCCAAAGGTTCGCTGCGGGCGAGGGAGAAAACGACTCTCTCTCGTTCCAGGCGCTGAAAACATAATAAGTGTCGTCCGAAGTCCAGTCTCCGAAAGCCTGCATCGGCCGTTCGGTTGAGACCGGGAAGACGGGGTGGGGGTTGGTGCCGTCGGCACTGATTTCCCATAGGCGGCCCTGGTCGGTATCCATCTCGAACAGATCGAAACGGAGGCGCCGGCTATCCGACGACCATGTGGGACGCCACGCCCACAATCTGTGATTGGCCGATGGCGGCAGCAGGACCCGTGGATCGCTGCCGTCAGCGTTGGCTACATAGACGCCCCCGCCATTCGTATAGGCGAGCCTGGTTCCGTCCGGCGACCAGTTCGCGTCGTGGGCAGCGATATTGCCCAGGCGGCGCGGAGTACCTCCGATCACAGGCACTCGCCACAGCGGCTTTTCCTCGAACAGGCTGGACGTCTCAGCCACCAGCAGGTCATTCTTGTCCGGGGAAATGCCGAAAAGGCCCGCCTGCACAAAGGGCATTTTCAGGGGCACGGCCTGACCGCCCGTGATCGGCACTGCGGCGATGGTCTCTCGCCCGTTCAGTGTTTCCGTGAAAAAGACACGCTGGCCGTCGGTGGCCAGCGGACCCCATTTGGGTATGCCATCGGTGGTCAGCTGCCGCCCGCCCGTAATGCGAGGCTTGGGATACCAGGGACGAGATTCCCATGCCAGGACCAGCGATCCGGCCAGGAGCACAGCCAGTGCCGCAAGCGCCCACCAGCGCCGCGAAACCTTCCGAACGCGAACCGGGACGACCGCGGAGGGCGGCTCATCCTTCGCTACACTCGCCTCAAGCTCAACAGATGTTCTGTTTGTCGGAGGCCGCGCAAAGCCGTTCGTCTGGGCTGCATCGGCCAGAGCTGGCTCGTTCAATTCCACCGTGCCGATGAACCGATAACCCAGCCGAGGCAGAGTCTCGATATAGGTGGGTGACTCCGACGAGTCGTTCAGCGCCTCGCGGATTCGCTTGATGGCGTTATTCAATCCCTGGTCGAAGTCGACAAAGGTGTCGGCTGGCCAAAGGGCCTGGTGGAACTTCTGACGCGTGACCAATGCGCCGTGACGCTCCAGCAGAAGGCGCAGCACCTCAAAGGCCTGTGGAGGCAACCGAACCCGAACGCCATGCCTGAAGAGTTCCCGCGTGGCGGGCCGAACCTCGTAGGGTCCGAAGCGAACCGCACCGGATTGGGCTTCCATGTTGTGCACAGTTGAAGGGGTTTGGGACCGGAAGTATACCATTCGCCGCTAACGGAACGGGGTTCGTTGTCGCGACGCTAATGCAAGCGCCGTATCTTCAGCAGGTTGCCTGCTTAGGGAAAAAACAGGCGGAACTCATGGAACGAAGATTGTCCGGCTGCCGGTGGATCGAGCAGATTCTCAGGGTCCGGTCTCAGTTCCATTCGCGTTGGGAAGAAGTAGCGGTGATGCTCCAGGGCCGGCGACATTGCCAGTTGTGTGGAGGAATGAATGAACGCACCTGTAAGAAAACTGACGTTAACGATGGCGGCGCTCGCTCTCGGAGCTCTCTGGGTTCCGATGGCGTCCGCTGTTTGTGCCAACTCTTTCCTGAAGGCTCACGTCGCGAAGCAGGCGTGGGATGGGCAGGCTGGGGCCGCGATCCCGACTTTCCGTCCGGCTGAGCCTGGGGTAGGTCCGGAGTACGGCCCGACCATGGTTGGCCTGTGGCATATAACCTTCATCGCCGAGGGCAACACCGCTGCCGGTCTTCCTCCTGATGGGACAGTGGTGGACAGCGGCCTCACCGAGTGGCACAGCGACGGCACCGAGGTGACCCTGGATTCGCGTCCGCCTCAAACGGGCGACGTTTGCCTTGGCGTGTGGAAACAGGTTGGCGACAGGCACTACCTGTTAAACCATTTCGGCATCGCCTTCGATCCAGCCACGGATCCCAATACACCTCTGGGTTATGCCCACATTCCCCAGGACATCACGATCAGCCGCGACGGCAAGAGCTTCACCGGCACGTTCACCATCGATCAGTACGACGCCAGCGGAAACCTGCTGGTCGAAATCAAGGGCAATCTGATGGGCACCCGTGTGACGCTGTCGACGACAGTGGGCGATCTGCTGGGCAGCTAGGCAGGTGAACTCTGTGCAGGTGAGGTTGGTTGCAATGCTGAAGGCACGGGCGTCTGCTCCTCCGCCCGTGCCCATGCACCGCTCGTGAGGGTCGGACACAGCCGCTCCGGAACCGACGCCAATGCACCACAGCCCTACCCACCAGGGTGCGTGCCCTCAACCCACCGCCTCCTCCCTGAAGTCGTCCATCTCGTCCATCTCGCGCTCAAGGTCCTCCTCTGGCGACAGCAATCCCAGCGCCTGCCGCTCGAACAGCCGCCGATAAATGCCGCCCGTCCTGCGCACCAGCTCGTCGTGCCGTCCTTCTTCCACCACTTCGCCGCTGTCGAAGACGAGGATCCGGTCCAGCATCCGCACCGTCGACAAGCGGTGAGCGATCACAATAGCCGTCCTTCCGGAGATCAGCCGCTGCATCGCCTCCTGGATCAACGCCTCCGACTCGGAGTCGAGGCTCGAAGTAGCCTCGTCCAACACCAGCACCGGCGTATTCGCGAGGAAGGCACGCGCCAGCGCAACCCTCTGACGCTCCCCGCCGGAGAGTTTCACGCCGCGCTCGCCCACCAGCGTCGCGTAACCCTTCGCCTGCCGCTCGATGAAGTGGTGCGCGTTGGCCAGCCGCGCAGCATCCTCGATCTCCCGCTGTGTCGCCCCAGGCTTGCCATAAGCAATGTTCTCTGCCAGCGACCGATGAAACAGGATCGGGTCCTGAGGCACCAGCGCCAGTTGCGCGCGCAACGAGTCCTGCGTGACCTGCGCAATGTCCTGCCCATCGACCACGATTCTTCCGTCGGAAACGTCGTAGAGACGGTGCAGCAGCTTCACGAACGTGGTCTTGCCCGAGCCGGAATGGCCCACCAGTCCCACCCTCTCCCCAGGCTCGATGCGAATCGAAAAGTCGCGGAACAGCGGCTCGGTCTGCATCCCGTAGCGGAAGGTCACGTGGTCGAAGACAATCTCGCCTGCCGTCACCCGAATCGGCTTTGCCCCGGCGCGATCCGCGACGCCGAGCGGCAGCGCCTCGAACCCAACCATGTCCTCCATCTCGTTCACGCCGCGCTGCAGGTTCGCGATGTGCTGCCCCGTGTCGCGCAGATAACCGTGCACGATGAAGTAGCTGGTCAGCACAAACGTCACGTCGCCAGGCGTCGCTTTGCCACGCCACCACAGCCAAACGGCACAGCCCACCACCAGCGTCCGCAGCGCCAGCAGCGAGATCATCTGCGCGGCGCCGCTGTAGGTAGCGAACAGCCAGGTCCGTCGGGTGCGCCACCCCCATTTCCGCAACACCTTCGCCAGACGAGCGTCTTCCCGTCCCTCGGCCCCGAAGGACTTCACTGCCGTGTTGCATGTAATAGCATCCGCCAGCGCGCCGCCCATGCGCGTATCCTGGGCGTTCGAGAGCCGCGCCGCCGGTGCGATCCATCCCAGCGACAGCGCCACCGAAATCGCCACATACACCAGCGCGCCCACGCCCACCAGCACACCCATGGCCGGCCAACGCAGTCCCAGAATCAGCGGACAACCGGCCAGCACCAACAGGGCCGGCAGGAGCGCCAGCAGCAGCGTGTCATCCAGCATGTCCACGGCCCATATTCCGCGGGTGATACGCCGCACGATCGATCCCGCGAAGTTGTTCGCGTGCCAGTCTGTCGAAAAGCGCTGCACGCGCCAGAAGGCCTCGCTCGCCATGCGCATCATCAGCCGCACGGTCAGGCGCACGATGCCGAGGAAGGCAAGATACCGCCCCAGGGCCAGCACCGTGCCCAGTCCCGCCATCGCGGCGATCGCAGTTACAGCCGCGCGCAGAGCCTCCGCCCTTCCCGTGCCGCCGCGCGCCACCGCGTCCACAAGGTGGCCCGAGTAAACCGGCAGCAGCAGATCGGCCCCGGTCGCCATCGCCATGCCCACGGCCACTCCCGTTGCACACCACGCCTCGCGTCGCCAGTGTCGAAACAGAAACGCCAGCACCTCGCGCACAACATTGCGGTTGCCAGAGTTCCGGCCCAGAGAATTTTGCTCAACAATGTCGCTCATAAAGTCCTCAACGGTGCGCCAGGGAGGGAATTCCCGCTGGCGTCCCTCAGCTGACAAACAATTTCGTTTGGAAAAGAAACGACCCGCCGCTGGACGATAGTTCCTCGCCGGAGGAGCACGCCCTGCAGCCTGCGCGTCAGATTCGGATGACCGGACTACCTAATGGAGGAAGCTGACGGGAAAAGCACCAGGCCGCTGCGTTTTGGGATCGCGGGGCGATGTCTGAATCTTCATGGGCGCCTTCCTCTCGTCAAAAGATGTTCCAGCTTACCACGGAATGAATGCCTTTGACGACAGAAAGGCGTGCCCGCAATTACGCCTGGCTGCCAGTTACATCCATCGCATTGCCCAATCGAGAAAATACGGCCAGTTCGGCCCGGGCGTGTGACCCTCACTGTGTTGGCGAAAGGCGAGCGCGCCGCTGGTGAGTCCGGTTTGGACAGGTGGGAACTGTGTCGTGCCCAACCCCTGCACTCCGAGCAATCGATACACAGGATCGGCGCCAACGGCGGCGAGGAACATTCCCTTCGCGTCGACCCAGCCATCGCCGTTGGTCGCGCCGCCGCCGATGAAAACAGGGCGCGGCGCGCAGAGGGCGATCAGTTGGTTCGCGTCGATGGGCAGGTCGCCGGTTTTGAGCGGACCGGCATACTTGAGAAAATTGCCGCCCATCCAGTGATACTCGTTCGTGGCGGCGATGTTCTCCACCTGTTCACCGAAGATATGCCGGTATAACTTCGCTCCGCTTTCGCCGGAAGAGCTGATGTAACCAATGGCAAATCGTGGGTCGTAAGCCATCGTCACCAGAGACGCTTTGCCGTATCGCGAGTGACCGGTAATGCCGACGTGCTTCGCATCGACGGCTTTGTCGGTTTCGAAGTAGTCCAGAGCGCGGCTCGCACCCCACGCCCATGCACGCAGCGCACCCCAGTCATCGAGCGAACGCGGCTGGCCCTTATTGACCAGACCTATGATGCCCTCAGTAAGTCCAGCTCCATTGTCCGCCTGCACGCTGGTGGGAATGTAACTCGCATAACCCCACCCTTTCGCGAGCACCTGCTGTTGCCACGCTGGCCCCGCCGGCTTTGGCATGTTCGGGAAACGCTTCGCCATCTGCGCCATGAACTCGGGCGAAAAGTCGAGTTCCATGATGACCGGAACCGGGCCCGAAGCGTTCACAGGCGTGGAGAGGGTGACATCGATATCGACCTTGATCGCCGGGCAGGCTGAGTTATCGACATGCCCGAGCAGCTTCTTTGTGACGACCGGAATGTCGCCATTCTTTTCGTTCGCAGTGCTCACGACTTCCCATTGCACGGCGGGAATGCCTTTTGGCGCCCGGCCCAGGATGTCCTCATCGAATGCCTCAACGATCTGCGGGCGTCGCTGCTTCCACCACATCTTCGCCGAGGTCACGCGTTTCCCGTTGTTCAGGATCAGCGGGTCAGGCACCTTCGAAAACGGACCCGCCTTGTCTTCGTCGTAGTTCGTGGCGTTCGGTGCCCCGGCGGCGCCGGAGGGTCCCGGGCGGAGCGACTGGATGTGCAGCAGGTCCATCATGCGTTGGTGATCCTGCTCCGCCGTCAGGTGGACAGGCGTGCACTGGGCATGGCTGGAGGAGAGCGCAAGTGCGGAGGCAAAGCCCAGGAGCAAGGTCAGAGAGCAGCGCATGAGGCACCCCGAAACAATATATTCCCGGTTGATACCCCTGGGTTGCAGATGTTGCAGCCGAGTTTGCGTGTGGGGTCGAGGCGCATCCTGCGCAGATAAAATAAGATCACGATGCCCCGCGCCGCCGATTCTCCAACCCCATTGAATGATGACCTGCTCGCCGCTGTGGGGCTCACGTCGGCGCATCGCGTGTCCGGGGGAGGAACGCGGGATCACGAGGCGAGGCCAGAGTCTTCTGCCGGGCCGGTTCCTCAACCATCCAGGCGCGTCGTCAAATCACGCATTGAGATTGTCCGGGTCCCTGCGTGGGACGGGTTGCCGTGGCTGGTGCACGGCTTCAGCACACGCACCGGCGGCGCCACTTCCGCGTACCGCCCGGCGCAGCGCAACGGCGAACTGAATCTCGGTTTCACCGCCTCTGACACCCCCGAAAATGTCCTCGAGAATCGACGGCGATTCCTCGAGGCTCTGGGCGCCCCGCCGTCTATGCGGCTTGTCACGCTGAAGCAGATTCACTCCACCAGCGTGAGGCGCATCGCTCGGCCAAGTCGACACGACGCATCGGAAGCGCAACCGTGCAAGGGCGATGGCCTCATGACCAACACGCCAGGAGTCCTGCTGGGCATTCAAACCGCGGACTGCATCCCCGTCCTGATCTGCGACGTGAAGAAGAAAGCGGTCGCGGCATTCCACGCAGGATGGCGGGGCACGGTGAGGCGGATCGTCGAGAACGGCGTGGGAAAAATGAGATTGCAGTTGCGCAGCCGCCCCGAAGATTTGATCGCGGCTATCGGTCCCGGCATCGGCGGCTGCTGTTACGCGGTGGGCGAGGAGGTGCGGAGCGAGTTCGGGTCGCAGTTCGCGTATGCGGGGGAACTATTTCGCGAGGTCTCGGACTCCGACCCCATCCGTGAAAAATACCCGATGCTGTTTCTCACCCAGCGCCCGCCCGGGCACAGCAATATCGGGCCTTCACTGCACCTCGACCTGATGGAAGCCAACCGCCGGCAGCTGCTGGACGCAGGCCTGCGGCCGGACGCGATTACCGTCATCGGCGACTGCACACAATGCCAGAACAACCGCTATTTCTCCTACCGCGCCGAAAACGGATTTACCGGTCGGATGCTGTCAGTGGCGGGCATCCGGGATGATAGCCGTTAATTCCTGGCGCCTCTTCTCGAAGCTATCGATTCTTAAGCGCCAAGCCCCCTCGCGTGGCGGACACTCAGCACCGGCGATTTCGCCTGAGAGATGATGTTGTACACCGTGTCATCGCCGCGAATCGGCCAGAACGCGACGTCGCTGTTGACCCCCAGCACAATCAGGTCGGCGCTGAGCTCGGCCGCCACATTCAGCGTCTCTTCGACAACGTCGCCGATCTCCACCTGCACCGTCACCTGGCTCCAGAGCGGTGCTTCCTCGGGGACCAGGCGCCGCAGCTCCGCTGTCGTCCATTCCACCACGCGATCCGCGTCGGGCTGGCCGTGTGTGGTGCGCGGCAGTACGTGCAGCAGCGTAATGTCAGCCCGGTAAAATTGCGCCATTTCGATGGCCATGCGAGCACTCTCCTCGAATCCTGCGCACAGCGAGACGGGATGGAGGATTTTGCGAGGCGCGCCGAAAGAAGAAGCCTCATGCGCGTGCGGACCGATGGTGCACACCGGGACTTCGGCGGAGCGAAGAATCTCGTGGGCCACGGAGCCGAGCAGAAGCTTCTTCAGATGACGGCGGCCATGGGTTCCGGCAATGAGCCGTCCGGCATGAGTCTCGCGCGCCAGGGCCGTGAGTTGTTCGCGCGGGTTTCCTTCCATGACGATGACATCGCAGGGAATGCCGCTGGCCTGCGCCTGGGCCGCGACCCGGTTCAGTGCTTGTTCCGCCTCCTGCTTCATTTCCGCTACATCGAGGTAGGGAATGGCGCTGGCGTCCAGGGGAATCGCCTGGCCCGGCGGAATCACATGAACCAAAGTCAGGGCGCTGCCGCACGCGCGGGCCTGTGCCACGGCATGGGGAATCAGATAATCGGTGTCGCCCAGATCGGTCGCCACCAGGATCTTGTCGGGAACCACAAAGGCGCGCTTGCTGGAAACGGTTGCCTCGAGGGTTTTCATGGTGAAAACCTCCTGCCGGAGAGTCTCCCGCTGCTGTGGAACCCGGTCTGTGACTTCAGGCACATGCGCCTGTGACGGCGATCACGAGAAAAACGGCCCCCTTTGGTGCTTAATGTCTCAAGCGGAGCGCAAACAGCAATTCGCCTCCTGTGATGGCAGTCACATACAAACGTTTTTCCCCAAAGCTACGGTCTGTCTGCATTTCCCCGGATTCCACCAAAGCAGGCAGGAGAGCACGAATGGCCACTGACGAATCGGTTCTGGAAACGTGCGAACGGCGCGGCATCTCGCGCAGGCGGTTTATGGAGTTCTGCGGCACCATGGCGGCCACGCTCGCCCTGCCCACCTCTTACGCGCAGAACATCGCAGCGGCCCTCGGCCAGAAGCGCAAGCCGGTTCTGGTTTGGCTCGAGTTTCAGGACTGCGCCGGCAATACGGAATCGATGCTGCGCTCGCCCCACCCCACCATTGAAGACATCGTTCTTGAAACGCTTTCGCTCGAATACCACGAAACCATCATGGCCGGTTACGGCAAGCACGCCGAAGCAGCTCTGCAAAGAGTAGTGAAAGAGGAGAAAGGTAAATACCTGGTCATCGTGGAAGGCGCGGTTCCGACCGCGGACGACGGCGTCTACTGCACTATCGGCGGACGCACAGCCCTCGACATTGCGCGCGAAATTTGCGGCAGCGCAGCGGCGACCATCGCAGTGGGCGCATGCGCATGGGACGGCGGCCTGGTGCGGTCGAATCCCAATCCCACCGGCGCGGTCGGCCTGCATGAAGCTGTGCCCGGCATTAAGGTCGTCAACCTTCCAGGCTGCCCCCAGAACTCCGTCAACACCGCTGCCGTGCTGGTGCACTACCTCACGTTCGGCGTACTGCCCGCGCTCGATGGCGAAGGCCGCCCGCTCTTCGCCTACGGACAGCTCATTCACGATCAGTGCGAGCGCCGCGCCCACTACGACGCCGGACGTTATGTGCAGGCCTGGGGCGATGAAGGCCATCGCAAGGGCTGGTGCCTTTTCAAAATGGGCTGCAAAGGACCCGAGGCGAATTACAACTGTCCGACGGTGCGCTGGAATAACTCCACCAGCTGGCCCGTCAAGTCCGGGCATGGCTGCATTGCGTGCGCGTCATCGCGCTTCTGGGATACGAAATCGCCTTTCTACGAGAGGCTGCCGCATCCGGCCGGCTTCGGCGTCGATGTCACCGCCGGCGAAATTGGCTGGACCGTTGTCGCCGGAGTCGCCGCAGCCACAGCGGCGCACGCCGTCGGGCACGTCGTTCGGGATCACTTCCATCCGGGGGATGACGACGTTTCACCCCACGAAGAAGACAAAGACGTAAAGACCACGACGGAGGTGCACTGAAATGGCACGCGTCGTCATTGATCCCGTAACCCGCATCGAAGGCCACCTCCGCATTGAGACCGAAGTCAACGGAGGCCGCGTCACCGACGCCTGGAGCTCCGGCACCATGTTCCGCGGCATCGAGCTCATCCTGCGCGGCCGCGATCCGCGCGAGGCGTGGATCTGGGCGCAGCGCATTTGCGGCGTTTGCACCACGGTGCATGCGCTGGCCTCGGTGCGCGCGGTCGAAAATGCTCTCGGCATCGATATTCCTGACAACGCGCGGCTCGTCCGCAATATTATCGCCGGCGCGCAGAACGTTCAGGATCACGTTGTTCACTTCTACCATCTTCATGCGCTCGACTGGGTCGATGTGACCTTAGCCTTGAAGGCCGATCCGGCAAAGACTTCGCAGCTTGCGCAGTCCATCTCGGAGTGGCCGAAGTCGAGCACTGTCTACTTTAAGGGTGTCCAGGACCGCGTCAAGGCGCTGGTTGCCAGCCGGCAGTTGAGCCTCTTTAGCAGCGGTGACTGGGGACACCCTGCTTACC
>CAZSWI010000095.1:0-11974 GCA_964610635.1 uncultured Acidobacterium sp. | reverse complement strand
GAGATCCACGCGCTCAACCGCGAATTGATTGCTGCCGGCGCCAGGAAGTTCGCCTGCGGCATCTCCCCAGCCGCCAACGCCAAGACGGTGCGGAAACAGTCAGATGGTGCGGTCCTCGTCACCGATGGGCCCTTCACGGAGACCAAGGAGCACATGGGCGGTTTCTGGATTCTGGAAGCCGCCGATCTGGATGAGGCACTTGCATGGGCGAAGAAGGCTGCCATCGCCTGCGATGTGCCCGGCGAGGTGCGCGAGCTTCTTTTCTATCCGGCTCCGGAACAAGAACCCGGCGGAAGTAAGTAAACAACCTGGCCGCCGCGACTGCGGAAGATGCGCCCCGCCCGGTCGCATCGGGTAGAGCCGATCCATAAATTCCGTTTTGAAAGGGCACGGCCTCACAGCGTGCTGACATGTGGGAAAGCGCACGACGGCAAAAGCACTGGGCTTTTTTGACCCCGGGGAATCGGGGGGCTCAACGCAGAGGCCTTCAGGCCCGGCTCCTCTCTCAAGGAGCCACGGCGCTCAATGCTTGCGGAGCATTGCCGATCTGAAGGGGAACCGCTTTTCAGCCGTGCCGCAAAACGCGCATAAGTGGCAGTGCTTAGGCCCCTGAAGGATGTTTTCGAGTTGCCCGGGTCATTTGTGCATCGACCTGGCCACCTGCAAAAGACATGCGGCGGCCCAAACCCCAAAAGGAGGAATCCATGCACCAGTGACCGTTACATAACCCGGAACGCCCCATCCGCAATCAGGAACACATGCGACGGTAACCGATACCCGAAACAAAAGAGCAACAGCTGCAGTTACAGACTCAGAAACAGTCACAGTTACTGTTACATGAGTGAAGCACGAATCGTCCGCGCGACTGCGCCTTCCTGCTTGGCCATCGAGGCCGCACCCCAAATGGCGGCCACGGAAAGGCACGGGAGACACCCCAGTCTGCACCCAGCCTCGAGGTCGACATACCGGAAATCCGCGCCTTTACCCCTGAACATCGACAGTTCCGTCCGCCTCGGTGCGCTGCATCTGCCCCTGGCAGCAGGTCTGGGAATCCCTCAAATTCTTTACTTCTCCTTGCCGCGAATCGCGTCCGGCGCGCTCACCACACCAGGCATCAGCTTCTCGATCTCCCGCTGCGCCGCGCTCCGAAACTCCAGAGGCCGCGCCATCTTGTGAAACTGCTCCGACGTTCCCCCCGTCCCGATCATCGCGATCGACCCATAACCCAGCACCCGTCCTATCCCCGGCTCGTTTACCTCGATCGTCTCCACCTTATTGAGCAGCATCTCGATCGTCTTCCGGCTCGTCAGGCCCGTCTTGATCACCACCCGCCGCGTCGTCACCGCCATCTCCGTCGCATTCCGCCGGATGCTTCCCGCAAAAATCACGATCAGCCCGCAAACCAGCAGCGCCGCCCCGCCATACTCCGCGATATGCCGGTTCGTCGCCTCCATCTCCGGATGCGCATACCCGTAATACAGCAGATACCCGCCCATCGCCCACAGCACGCACGCTCCAAAAATATGCCCCAGCATCACAATCCAGTGCAGCCGTGTCGTATACACGACCTTCTCGCCAGGAACCAGCGTCTTATCGATATAGCTCATGCTCCTCCTCGCCCCGCCCATTCCCAGGCAGTGTCCCACATCTGCGCGTGAGAGTCATCCCGAGCGCAGCCAGGGACCCCGGCGATCTGCCGTCCCGGCACGGTCCCCTCAGGTTTTCCACCACCAGCTCCCGGCTTTTCTTAACGCCGAGCGCTGATCGCTGATCGCTCTTCCATCCGTCCAACCTCCTGGTTCGCGGATAATAAAGAGCGCATGCGCATCACCCTTCTCGCCTTCGGCCTCCTTCGCGATCAACTCGGCCAATCCGCCGGCCCCCTCGAGATCCCCAACGGCTCCACCGTCCGCGATCTCCTCGACCGCTGCCGCGCCCTCGCCCCCCCACACTCACCCTCCTGGTCCTCCATCGAGTCTTCCATCGCCGTCGCCGTCAATCGCGAATACGTCCCCGCCACCCACCCCCTTGCCGACGGCGATGAAGTAGCCCTCCTCCCGCCGGTCAGCGGCGGCAGAGGCCCCAGCCACCCAAAACCCCTCATCCGCCTCCTCCACCAGAGAATCGTCCCCCACGACATCGTTCCCCTGATCGAGCAGCCGCAGGACGGAGCCATCGTCGTCTTCGACGGCATCGTGCGCGACAATTCCCGCGGCCGCAAGACCCGCTACCTCGAATACGAGGCGTATGAAGACATGGCCCTCCGCCAATTGGAGCGTCTCGCCGCCCAGGCCCTGGCCGACTTTGCCATTCGCGACCTCGCCATCGTCCACCGCCTCGGCCGCATCGAAATCGGCGAATCGAGCGTGCTCATCGCCGTCTTCTCCGCCCATCGCTCCGCTGCTTTCGACGCCTGCCGCTGGCTCATCGACACCCTCAAGAAAACCGTCCCCATCTGGAAAAAAGAATTCTTCGAAGACGGCGCCGTCTGGGCCCAGGGCGATCCCTTCCCTCCAGAACTCACCGCCCTCACCCCAACATCCGATCCCAAAAAATCCGCCCGTCGAGCCTCCTGCGCTTTCTCCTCTGGCAGCGCGAGTAAAACGGATGGAAAAGCACATTCCAAACTAGCCGCCTCAACGCGCCCCACAAAATCCGTCGCGAAGAAATCCGCCCCTCCCGCAAACAAGCACAAGCCCCTCAAGCAGGAGCGTGCCCGTTGAGCGCGAATCTCATCCTGACAGCCAGCCGCTTCGTGTCAGGGCCCGGCTTCACTCGCACCGAGAGAGATAATAAAGACGACCCGGCTGCTGCACCTGCGTTCTTTAAAGGGACACGCCTTCAGCAGTGCCATAACTCCTGTAAGCTGACCCGATCCTTAGCCCCTGCGTCTTTAATCCGGCGCGCCATCGCTGGCTTTCTCAAAAATTCGCCCTTCGAGGCAGCACGCCTTCAGCCGTGCCGAGTCTGCTGGTTCCCTAAAGGGCCACAGCTCCAAAGCTTGCGGAAAATCCAGCCCCCACAACGCCCACAACTCACCGCAAACCCAACCCAGCGAAGGCCAGGTTCACCCCACAGCCGCTTCGTGTCAGGGCCCGGCTTCACTCGCACCGAGAGAGATAATAAAGACGACCCGGCTGCTGCACCTGCGTTCTTTAAAGGGACACGCCTTCAGCAGTGCCATAACTCCTGTAAGCTGACCCGATCCTTAGCCCCTGCGTCTTTAATCCGGCGCGCCATCGCTGGCTTTCTCAAAAATTCGCCCTTCGAGGCAGCACGCCTTCAGCCGTGCCGAGTCTGCTGGTTCCCTAAAGGGCCACAGCTCCAAAGCTTGCGGAAAATCCAGCCCCCACAACGCCCACAACTCACCGCAAACCCAACCCAGCGAAGGCCAGGTTCACCCCACAGCAAGAAGCAAACTCCCCTGCGTCCCCAATATCAACATGACGCTATTCCCGGTTCATCCCAAAGTACTGCCGAACACCATTTTGAAAAAGGCGCAGTCTCAACTTCATCCATCCCGGCCTTTCCGCAAGCGGTTCAGCCACGCCATACTCCCCCCACCCGCACCAAAGCCTCACCCCCCCCCGCGAACTTCGCCGCAAACGCCATAAGAAAGATCGCCCTCCTCTGCATGCCGCTCTTCCTCCTCCCTCAACCCGCCATCCCTCAGGCCCCGGCAGGTTCTCCTCCCGCGTCGGAGCAAACCCCCACCTTCCACGTCAAGGTCCGCCTCGTCAACGTCTTCGTCAACGTCACCGACCCCTTCGGTTACCCCATCGGCGGCCTCACCCAGGACGACTTCACCCTCACCGAAGACGGCGTCCCGCAGAAGATCTCCTACTTCGAGCGCCAGACCGACATGCCCCTCTCCCTCGTCCTCGCCATCGATACCAGCGGCTCCGTCCGCAAAGACCTCGACATCGAAGTCCACGCCGCTCGCGACTTCCTCCATGCCCTTCTCCGCCCTAATGACCGCCTCGACCTCATCGACTTCAACTCCTCTGTCCGCGAGGTCGTACCCTTCACCGCCGACCTCCACCGCCTCGATTCCGGCCTCGATAACCTCGACTTCGGCCCCGCCACCGCCCTTTACGACGCCATCTACCTCTCCTCCCAGAACCTTGCCTCTCGCTCCGGCCGCAAAGTCCTCGTCCTCGTCTCCGACGGCGGCAACACCGTCAAAGGCACCGACTACACCCAGGCCCTCGATCAGGCCATTCGCGACGAAGTCATGGTCTACAGCCTCATCGACCTCCCCATCCTCAACGACGCCGGCCGCGACACCGGCGGCGAACACGCCCTCATCACCCTCTCCCAGGAGACCGGCGGCAAGTACTACTACGCCGAGTTCGGGGACATCTCCAAAGCCTTCCGAAAGATCTCCGAGGACCTCCGAACGCAATACCTCATCGGCTATTACCCCGCTCAGCGCCGCAGCCAGACCGACTTCCGCCGCATTCAGGTGACCCTCAAATCAACGGCCAACCGTGGCTTCACCCTTCGCTACCGCCCTGGTTACTACGCTCCGCCCTCCCTGCCCCTCGATCAGTAACTCAACCGTGATAAATTGCCCCAAAACGCCTCAGGCCGTTGTTATGATCATTGGCAACCTTTAATGCTGTCAGATTCGGAGCTTCGCGAACGTCTCGGCCCGCTCGGCCCCCTGCAGGATCCCGACCCGCCATCCCGCCCCGTCGCCCTCTTCGCTGCTCTCATCGTCCTCCTGCTCCTCTTCTGGGGCGGCAGCATCGCCCTCATCCTCCATTTGGACGGGATTTGTCCCCCCGTCTACGACGCGCCCTCCGGCCATATCTACTACTTCTGCGACCACCGCCCCGGCAACCCACACATCGTCTACCACACCGCCAATGAACACTACACCGTCTACGGAGCCCTCGCCGCCTCCATCCTCACCACATTAGGAGTCATCATTTTCGCTCTGGCCCGCAAACCAACTCCATCCCGGTCATCCTGAGCAAAAGCACCCGCCAAGCCGTCGCCGAACCCCAAAACCAAATCCTGCCTCAATCCAGCCCCAATCCAGCCCCAGTCTCCCCGGCCAATCACCGCCCCCCCTTTGCTTCGCCAGTCGCGTTGTCGCAACTCCACAATTTCTCCCGGTAGTGATCACTTTTGAACAGCATCAGGATCGCGCCCACCCCATAATCGCTTCAATGTCCCGAATTTACTTGGACCCCAGAGGTGATCGCCCATGAGCGAGAGCCATCGTATCTTAGTTGTGGACGACGAACCCGTCATTCGTGACGGCATCGCACTGCTGCTCGCCGCCCATGGTTACAACGTAAGCACTGCCACGCACGGCTTCGACGCTCTTCTCCAGCTACGGAGCGCCAACCCGGAGCTCATTATCTCCGATCTCAACATGCCTCAAATGTCCGGTTTTGAGCTCCTTTCTGTCCTTCGCCGCCGCTTCCCCGAGATTCTGGTCGTTGCCATGAGCGGAGCTTACGAGTCCGGCGATCATGTCCCCGGCGGCGTCATCGCCGACGCCTTTTATGCCAAGGGCCTTCAGCATCCTCAGTACCTCCTGCACACCGTCGCCGACCTGATCCGTAACAAAACCGAGCGGGCGATGAACCATCACCGCCAGTCAGCCCCGGTCTGGATACCGCGCAACGGCAAGGATTCCAAAGGCATTCCATTTATCGTCCTCACCTGCACGGAATGCCTGCGCTCCTTCCCCATGAGTGTCCTGCAAGAAGACCTCCAGGAAATCCAGGAAACCTCATGCCTCTTCTGCCGTACCCCGGTCCGTTACATCATCGACTTTTCACTCGCTGTTGCTTCTCCCGTAGCGGGTGCTGCTTAGCATGCCAAGCCTCCTCAGGCCATGGCTGTCGACGGTAGAGCCCCAGGCGAGACCTGCGAACGAATCCCAAAACCAGGCTTATACTCCCATCAGGTGGCCTGTTCATCCTGGCAAGTCGGATCCGCAGCCTGCGGCCATAAGCTGCGTTCCGGGACGGGACCATTTGAATGGGTGAACCGAAGACGATCGCCTTCGACACCGTCGACTTCCTGGCGAAAGCCGGGCTGGGGCGAAGAATCGTCGAATTGAACCCTCGCGAGGCCTTCTTTTCTCAGGGCCACCCCGCCGACTCCATCTTTTATCTGCAGAAGGGCCGTGCCAAACTTACCGTCGTTTCAAGCAATGGGAAAGAGGCCACCGTCTCGCTTCTCACCGTTGGCGATTTCGTTGGGGAGGAATCGCTTGCCAGCGTAGGCGGCCTCCGCATGGCCAGTGCCACTGCCATTACGGCTTGCTCGGCGCTGAAGATCGAGCGGGAGGAGATGGTTCGGGTCATGCACGAGGAACATACGTTCTCTGACCTCTTCCTGAAGTTCCTCCTCGCCCGCAGCATGCGCACTCAGGCCGATCTCGTCGATCAGCTCTTCAACTCCAGCGAGAAACGTCTGGCGAGAATCCTTCTGCTTATGGCCGAATTCGGTAAGCCCGGCGAGCCAGAGTCGCTGATTCCCAAGATCTCCCAGGAAACCCTCGCGGAGATGGTCGGCACCACCCGCTCCCGCGTCAGCTTCTTTATGAATCGTTTTCGCAAGCTGGGGTTTATCGAATACAACGGCGGCATCCACGTTAACAAATCGCTGCTGAATGTCGTTCTGCACGACCAATGGATCGAGCACAACGCGCAGAAGCCCCCGATCGGCAACACTCCGCCGGCTCGATCAAGGCCGAGCAGACACATCTGATGTGCTCAACAACCGATCAGGCGTGAGCTGGTCCGCCTCCGGTGAGCGGTCCCAGCTTCGTCACCACCAGCACCTCCAGTAGCGTGGCAGTCTGACGAACGTTTCCCGAAATCGTGATGAGGGCCTCTGAGACGACGGGGTGCTCATCCGCCAGCACGTCCAGACTGTCGCTTACATGATGGAGTTTCTGAGCTTCGTGCAGAATCGCATCCGAACCCATTCCATACCCGATTTCCTGAGACCTAAGGAGAGGAGAACTTCAGGTAGGCTGACTTAGTTCAGGAAGCCTGAAAGAGGCTCGCGGGGCAACGTCATAAACCAGATCCCCACACGATGACTGCTGCAGCGATCATACAGGTAATCCGAAAACCACCACCAGAACGATAATGAGCAGGATCGTTGCACCCTCCCCGATCCCCGAGCGTTGAATGCCGGCGGCGAGGAGGGTCGGGTCTGACACGCTTCCCCGCACGGCCAGGTCACTCAACCCATCGAGTATCGAATAAGCCGGCCTCCGAAAGCTGGTCAGAAAGACTCAGTCGGCCAAATGAGAAAATCTCAAGCCAAAAACGGGCTCGAACGTGGCAGCGCCGGGCAATTTGCGGAAAGTGAATTAGGTTCCTGGGCCGCTCACCGCGTCACAATCACCTCGTACAAATTATCCTTAGCCAGAAAAAACCTGATCCCCGACCACCCCTTGAAATACTGCTCGATCTTCCGGTTCGTATACACCCTCTGCACCTGGTACGGCTCCGACTCCTGCATCTCGATCTCCGACGTCCCCGTCAGATGATACCGGCAGTACGCCGTATACGGCCCCGTCGGCTTCGTGTGAAATATCGCCAGCACCTTCCCGTCCTTCAGCGTCGCGTCCTTCAGCCTCCCCACCAGCGCCGGAATCAGCCCCTCCGGTATGTAATCCAGCGTCGCCCACAGCAGCACCACATCGAACTGCCGCCCATGAAAATTCAGGTTCTGCTCGAAGAACCCCTCCACGTTGAACCCAGGCTCCTCGCCCTCTTCCTCCGGCGGCAGCACATATCCGCCCTGCAGCGCGTCGTGCACCACGTCCGCCATGTACACGCTGTGACCCATTTCCGTCAGAAAATTGATGTTCTGCGGCGACGTCGGTCCAATGTCCAGCACCCGCAGTCCGTTCTCCGCCCGCAAATGCTTCAGCAGCGCCTCCCATCCACTCGAATGCCGCGGTATCCGCGGTCCCGTCAGCAACGTCGGCCTTCGCCCCTCATCGTCCCGCTTCCTGCCGAAAAAACTCACCATTCCAGCTCAGCCCTCGTCTGGATTGTAATTGCACCTTCCGACAGCCGTTGCCGCCACCACGCCCATTCCTCTGGGGCCTCAGCCTTATCCCGCATTTGAACTGGTCTCATCAACCTCATACCACCGAAATGGCGCGCATCAGACCCGCCATCGGTGCGGGACCCATGCCGCCCGTCAAAGCCGTTGCGCTACCCATGAGACCGGTTCTAATATTGTTCGTTCGAACCACATAAGCCCTGCCCGGAGTCCAAAGAATGAAACGCGTTTCGCCCACTGTTGCCCTGCTGGCTTCACTTCTCATCACCTTGCCCGCATGCGCCAGGGGCAAAGACAAAGTCGAAACTGTCAAGTTCACCTTCAAGGGCAAAGAGCGCAGCTACCTCCTCCAGATTCCCACCGCCCCCGATCCGTCCAGGCCGCTACCCGCCGTCATGCTCCTCCACTCACAAGGCGGATGGGACACCGATGTGATGGGGTCCTGGCACAACTTCGCCTCCCATGAAGGCTTCATTGTCGTCGCACCCGAATCCGTCTCCAACACCATGTGGGATTCCCGCGTCGATGGCCCCGACTACCTCCACGCCGTCCTCCTTGACGTCGCTAAAAAGCATCCCATCGATCCGACGCGGGTCTACCTCTACGGCGACGATTCGGGCGGAAATTATGGCATAGAAGTCGGCCTCTTCGACTCGCAGGACTGGGCGGCGACCTGCGCACGTGCGTCCGTTATCGATACCTCCAACTACGTCCTCTTCCAGCACGCCGTCTACAAGGAGCCCTTCGAGGTCTGGGTCGGCGATAACGATGCCGACCACCCCCTCCGCGTCCTCGCCCTCGAGCACGATGCCTTCACCAAGGCCGGCTTTCCCTTCGAGCTGAAGATCATTCCCAACAGCAGCGGGGCCAATCAGACCGCCTACGACGAAATCAACGACGGCTGTTACAAATTCTTCACCCAGCACCCCATGCCGGCTCCCGGCGCTGCCTACCTCGCCGCAGCCCCCGCCCCCGCTCCGGCTGCGGCTACCGCTCCACCCGCTGCAAAGTAGACCGCTAACTCGTCAGTCCCATGTCTCTTCTCACACCTCGCTGAGAAAACTCCTCGTTTCGAAGGGGCATGGCTTCCCACGGAATGGCTGCAAGCATCGGCCCATACATTCCGTATTGTCGACTTCACAGTCATACACATGTCTCGAGCGTCGCAGAACTCAGGCGGCCTCCCCAAAAACGTGAGAGCATGATTCGCATGGCCGCGAGCCGAGTACAGAAAGACCGTTTGTCCTCTTTGAAAACGCTGCTTGCAAATGCCGCCGCATTTTGTGTCGTCATCTTTTGCAGCACACATCCAGGCGAGTGGTGGAAGGTTCTGCTCGAAGCGACTCCCTGTTCTGTAATTTGGTCTCTGAAATAACGAAGACAGAGAAAAAGGGTAAAGCCAACCTATGCTGAAGGCCGTTTCGCTCTTTGCTTTAATAGCCGCCTCATCGCCGTCGTGCTTCCCCCAGCGTGCGCCAGTCTTTGATCCGTCGACAAAGGTATTTCGGCTCGACGGCGGAGATGTATCGTATGTCTTCGGCGTCAACCCCCGAGGCGAACTCCAGCAACTGTACTGGGGCGGCAGACTAGCCGCGAGCGACCGCTTCAGCCACGCGATTCCCCTGCCCGAATGGGCCTCATTCGACGACTCGTATTCCAATACCCCGCAGGAATACCCAGCCTGGGGTAGTGGCTTGTATATGGAGCCCGCGCTGAAGGTGACCTTTGTCGATGGCAACCGCGATCTCGTGCTCCACTACGACAGTTACAAGGCCACTCCGCAAGGCCTCGACGTGATTTTGAAGGATATCCAGCGTTCTGTTTTTGTCACTTTACATTATGCAATCGACTCGGTTACGGGTGTCCTGGCCCGCTCGGCGACGATCGAGAATCGCGAACCCCAACCGATCGCCATTGAACAAGTCGCCGCCGCCGCATGGGCCATGCCTCCCGGCAATTACTCCCTCGACTATCTGACCGGGCGCTGGGCTGGCGAGTGGACGCTGAACCAGGAAAAACTGGATTCCGCCGAATACGTGATTGAGAGCAGGCGCGGCTCAACCGGCCATCAGGCCAACCCCTGGTTCGCTATCCAGGCCGGCGCGCCGGATGAAAATAACGGCGATGTCTGGTTCGGCGCACTCGCCTGGAGCGGTTCATGGCGAATTACCGTCCAAAGAGATCAGCTTGACGCCATTCGCGTCATGGGCGGAATGAACCCTTTTGACTTTGCCTTCGTTTTGCAACCCGAAACGAAGTTTGAGACGCCCGTTTTCTACGGGGGATATTCACCAAACGGACTGGGCGGGGCCTCCCGCCTGTTGCACCACTTTGAACTCGCCCACATCCTGCCTCATCGCGTTGGCGAAGGCGATAGTGCCGCTCCCAAACCGCGTCCCGTCATCTATAACTCGTGGGAGGCGACCGGATTCGATGTGACCGAAAGCGGCCAGATCGCGCTGGCCGAAAGAGCCGCGCAACTCGGCGTCGACCGTTTTGTGATGGATGATGGCTGGTTCGGTCAGCGCAAAGACGATCATGCCGGCCTTGGCGACTGGTACGTCAACCCGGTGAAGTTCCCCCACGGCCTTAAGCCTCTCATCGATAAAGTCCACTCCCTTGGAATGGATTTTGGACTTTGGGTCGAACCGGAGATGGTCAACCCCAACTCCGATCTTTATCGCAATCACCCCGACTGGGTGCTGAACTTTCCTGGAAGGCCTCGCACCGAACAGCGCAATCAGTTGGTCCTTAACCTCGCGCGGCCCGACGTTCGAGACTACGTCCTCGGCTTCCTCGACAAGCTGCTGACGGAAAACGACATTGCCTTTCTCAAATGGGACTACAACCGGAACTGGAGCGAACCCGGCTGGGATCAGGTCCCTCCCGCCGAACAAAAGGAAGTGTATGTAGCCTATGTCCGGAGCCTCTACGGCATTCTGGCTGAACTCAAAAAGCGCCATCCCCGGGTCGAACTCGAGTCATGCTCCGGCGGTGGAGGCCGAGTCGACCTCGGCATTCTTCAATACGCCGATGAAGTCTGGCCATCCGACAATACCGATCCCTTCGACCGCCTCAGCCAGCAGGACGGCTTTACCTACGCCTACACGCCGCAGATCATGATGGCCTGGGTGACGGATTCGCCGCACTTCCTCAATAATCGCGTCACATCGCTGGAATACCGCATGCTCAGCGCAATGCAGGGTTCGCTTGGCATCGGCGCCGACATAACCAAATGGTCAAGCGCCGATATGGAAACCGCAAAACGCCTGATCGCTGCCTATCACCAGGTCCAGCGAACCATTGTGCAGGGCAACTTATATCGCCTCGTTTCGCCGCGCCACGGCAGCGAGTTTTCAGTGACTCAAACGGTCAGCCCGGACAAGAGCCAATCGGTTGTTTTTGCCTTCATTCATTCCACCCAGGAAGGACGCGGCTTTCCCCTTCTCAGACTGAAGGGGCTGGATCCGGACGCGCAATACCAACTCACATCGATCGAAGGACAGGCGGAGAAGAATACTCCTGCCGTTGCCAGCGGCGCCTGGTGGATGAACCATGGCTTCAATCTTGATCTCGGGTTCCGTGGCGACTTTCGTGCGGCCGCATTCCATCTCGACCGTAAGTGACGAATGGCCATGCCAAAAAGGCAGTCGTCACGCCGGTCGGATGAGTATTTGCCAGCCCTCAATGATCCGGCTGCAATTCGAAGAGACTCTCTATCCACCGACCAACCAGGTCAGCAACCTCAACTACGTCTACGACACGAATGGCAACGTCAAACAAAACAGCCTGAGCATGAATTGTTGGCGACGACCTGGGCGCACAGCGTCTACGCCAAGGAGTCCTACGCGCCCTTTGGGGAGCCCTACAACGAAACCAGCACGACGGATCGCGTCTTCACCGGCCAGACCCAGAGCACGAC